>CANRIF010000040.1 GCA_947630645.1 uncultured Oscillospiraceae bacterium
CCGCAGGCGGCCACCATGGGGCACAGCACCAGGCTGGTCTTGTCCCCCACGCCGCCGGTGGAGTGCTTGTCGGCCTTGACGCCGGATATGCCGGACAGGTCGATCCTGTCGCCGGAGTCCAGCATCGCCATGGTCAGTTCATAAGTCTCCTCCAGGTCCATGCCCTGAAAGTAGATGGCCATGCACATGGCGCTCATCTGGTAGTCGGGGATATCGCCCTTGGTGTACCCCTCGATCATCCAGCGTATCTCCTCGGGGCAGAGCGCCCTGCCGTCCCGTTTTTTCTGGATCAGGTCGATCATCCGCATAACCGCTCACCTCAAGGGACAGTATAACACACATTTCCTGATTTGACTAGAAAAAATACGGTTTGCCCCCCATCCACAGCACATGGCGGCCGATGCCCTGGGGAAGGTCGCCCTGGGGCGTCTGCTTCTGTGGCTTTTCCGCCGGGCGGTCCCGCTCCACCGGCCGGTCCCCGGCGTATTCCGGCCTCTGGGGAAAGCGGTTCATCTCCATGGGCGAGAACCGCTTCGTCAGGCGCAGGACCCCGCCGTCCGGCTCCGGCACGCCCAAGTACCCCGTCCTCTCCCCGTACACGTTCAGCCGCACCACGCGCCCCACGTCCCGCAGCCGCGCCCGCATCACCGTGGCCGCGCCCTGGCGCTCGATGGTCAGCTCCCCTTCCTTTTTCCCGTCGATGTAAATTGGCAACACCATAGTATAAAAACCCCCATTCATATACCCAAGCATATGAATGGGGGTCGGGTTTTAGGACAGAGACTGGTTCAGCCCGAAGCTGACGGCGATGGCGTCGTCCACCCGGTCCATGGTGGCGCCGTTGAGTTTCCCCATGCGCTCCCGCAGACGGGATTTGTCCAGCGTGCGTATCTGCTCCAGCAGGATCACGCTGTCGCGGCTCAAACCGCTGTCAGGGGCCTGTATCTCGATGTGGGTCGGCAGGCGGGCCTTCCCCACCTGGGACGTGATGGCCGCGGCGATCACCGTGGGGCTGTGCCGGTTGCCTGTGTCGTTCTGGATGATCAGCACCGGCCGCATACCGCCCTGTTCGGAGCCGACGACCGGACTAAGATCAGCATAAAAGATGTCTCCGCGTCGAACCGGATTCGTCATGTGTACACCTTCCGTGAGAGAGTCGCCCGTCACATTCTATGTACGGACATACCTCTATTCTCCCACGGAGGGAAAGATTTTATACTTCCTGGATGTACACCCGCGGCACCCGGGGGCTGACGGCGCACAGCAGCTCATAGTGGACGGTGTCGGCCAGCGCCGCCACCTCGCCGCAGCCGATGTGCCGGCCGAACACCTCCGCCACGTCCCCGGGCCGCACGTCCAGGTCCGTCACGTCCGCCATGCACATATCCATGCAGATGCGGCCCACCTGCCGGGCCCGATGGCCGTCGAAGTCCAGGGATATCTTGTTGGACAGCGCCCGGTGCAGGCCGTCGGCGTAGCCGATGGGGACCACGGCGATGCGGCTGGGCCTCTCGACCGTGAACGTCCGGCCGTAGCCGATGGTGTCCCCCGGCTCGTGCCGCTCCACGCAGGCCACCCGGCTATATAGCCGCATGGCGGGGATCAGTTCCAGTCCTCCCCTGTCCGCGCCGGGATACAGCCCGTAAAGGGCCACGCCGGGACGGACCATGTCCATATACGTCTCCGGGAAGGTGATCATGGCCCCGGAGTTGGTGCAGTGGTGTATCGCAAAGCGATGGCCGGACCGGGCCTCCACGGCCTCGAAGCCCGCCTTGAACCGCTCCAGCTGCACCCGGGTGAAGTCCCGCACCCCCTCGTTCCCGTCGGAGACGCAGAAGTGGGTGAAGATGCCCTCCGGCACAAGGCCCGGCAATGCCACGGCCGCCGCCGCGTCATCCAGGGCGTCCTGGCCGTATGCCCGGAAGCCCGTGCGGCCCATGCCCGTCTCCAGCTTGATGTGGACGGTGAGCTTCCGCCCCGTCCCGGCCAGGGCGTCGCTCAGCGCCCGGGCCATGGCCAGGCTCCCCACCGCCTGGGTGATGCGCTCCTCCGCCAGCACGGGGGCATACGCCGGCGGGGTGTAGCCCAGGATAAGGATCGGCAGCCCTATCCCCGCCTTCCGAAGCTTCACCGCCTCGTCCAGGCAGGCCACCGCCAGGTAGTCGCAGCCCATGTCCTCCAGCAGCCGGGACACCCGCACCGCCCCGTGGCCATAAGCGTCGGCCTTCACGATGCCCATATACCGTGTACCCGGCGACAGCTTGGCGCGCATGGCGCGGTAATTGTGTTCGATGGCGCCCAGGCTCACCTCGGCCCATGTCCTCTTTCGCAGCTCGTCCATCTCTTTCTCTCCTTGGTAAATCTAGCTGATCTGCCAGTTCTCGATCCGGCAGGTGATCACGGTCTTGCCGTCCGTGGCGATCTCCGCGGCCACTGGCGCCATCTGCGCGCCTTTCATCCACACCGTCGCCACCGACTGCTCCCCTACGTAGAGCCGGGCGGCCAGCGCGTCGCCGTCCCACCACAGCAGCTCCACATAGGCGCTGGCCAGCGCGTCCAGCACCACGGGGATGGCGCTCATGGGGGTGAGTCCCTCCTGGTCCAGCGGCCCCGTGTCCAGGATGACGCCGTCGTAGTCCACCGATGTCTCGCCCCGCTGGACGCTGGCCTTCACCCCCGCCAGGATGTCCGGCGTGAGGATCTGAAGGGTGGTCTTCTGTCCGTCATAGGCCGCCTCCACGGTGTACTCCGCCGTGGTCTCCCCCCAGTCGGCGGTCAGCGCCGCCTGAAAGCGGATGTCCCTCGCCGCCGTCACCGCGGCGCGGAGGGCGTCGAAGCTTTCCTGTGCCCGTACCTCCCGCTCCCCGCAGCCCGGCAGGAGCAGGAGGGTCATCATCAGTACGGAAGCGATCGCTCTCCGCATGATAAACGCTCCTCGGCTCGAATTTGATACAAATAGGTTGACGAAAACCCTCGCAGGGTTTATTTTAATTATATCACTATCTTTGCCCAGCGAAAGGAGTTTGCCATGAAAAAACTCATGCTCTTCCCTTTCATCCTCTGCCTGCTGCTCGCCGCCTCCTGCGGCAAGGACGGCCGTGACAGCGGCACCGCCGGCGGCCCGGATACCGCTCCCGCCGCGACCGCTCCGGCCGATGACACGCCGCCCGCCAACGACACGCCGCCCGCCAACGACACGCTGCTCACCGACGACACGCCGCTCGGCGGCACCCCCGATCTTCCCGCGGCCGGCACCAGTCAGTCCACAGCCGGCTCTGGCTCTTTCAGCCTCGACTCCTTCACCGGCGAACAGGAGGCGCCCGCCGATACCCTGCACGATCCCGGCAAGCTGCTGGACGCCAAGGCCAGGCAGTCGGACGACCAGGTCATCGACGGCGTGACATACCGGGTGTATGTCTATGATTTTGACGAGGCCAGTTCCATCAAACTCAACTTTTACAGCAGCGCGCTGGAAAACGACGGCTACTCCATCGAGAAGACCGACACCGACGGCAGCACGGCGCTTTACGCCATCACCGGCCCGGACGGCGTGGCTGTTCTGCGGGTCTATAACCCCCCGTTCGGCTCCCCCTCCTGGACGCTCTATGTCCCAGACGGCATGGCCTTTACCCCCAACCAGGACGATGACGCTTCCGGCGCCATCACCGGCGGCAGCTTCCAGAACGACAGCTATCTCGGCGGCTCTTCCGCCGTCTCCGGCGGCAGTTTTCAGAACGGCAGCTATGTCGGCGGCTCTTCTGTCGTCTTCCCCGGCGGCAGTTTCCAGAATGAAGACTTTCTGGCCGGTGCGGAGGAGCCCATCGTCGTGGACGGGCTGGTCATCTGCACGGCGTGTGACGGCACAGGCATCTGCCACTACTGCGGCGGCATGGGCGTCGTGAAGTACGATATGCACAACTACGAGACCTGCGCGGCGTGCGACGGCGCCAAGATATGCACCGTGTGCGACGGCACCGGCAACTGGGGGCCGGCCGCCTGACCGGACCGATACCCATCTCCAAGGCCGCTTTACAGCGGCCTTTTTTATCTGCTCTACCGGGTGATCTCCTTTTCCGCCTCCGGCAGAAAGTCGATGATATCCCCCGCCTTCAGCGCGTATTCCCCGAACCGCGCCGCCGCCAGGTCCCCGGCCCGGGCGTGGAGCCAACAGGCCGTGACGGTGGCCCGCCGGCCGCCCATCTGACCCAGCAGCGCGCCGATTATGCCCGCCAGCACGTCCCCGGTGCCGCCGGTGGCCATGCCGGGGTTGCCCCCGTCGATGACGTAGCCGCGGCCGTCCGGAAAGGCGCACAGGGTCCGGTGGCCTTTCAGCACCACGGCGCAGCCATGCTCCGCCGCGAAGCCCATGGCGTCCGCCAGCCGGTCGGAGACAGGCCGGCCCAGCAGCCGGGCGAATTCCCCCTCGTGGGGCGTCAGCACCACCGGCCCCGCCGCCTGGCGCAGCAGTTCCGGCTGGCGTGCAATGGCCCACAGCGCGTCCGCGTCCGCCACCACAGGTCCCTTCGCCCGGCGCAGCACCTGGGCCGTCAGCGCCGCCGTGTCCCCGTCCCGGCCCAGGCCGGGGCCGATCACGCACACGTCGCACTCCTCCAGGCGTTTGATAAGCGTCTCCGCCGCGTCCGGGCCGAACCGGCCGCTGCCGTTGCCCGGCGTCGGGAACACCATGGCCTCGTCGTTCTTCACGGCCGCTATCTCATATATATCCTCCGGCACCGCCAGATAGACCAGTCCTGCGCCGGCCCTGACCGCCGCCTGCGCGCACAGGCAGGCCGCGCCCGCGTAGCCCACGCTCCCCGCCGCGATCAGCACCTTGCCGTAATCGCCCTTGTGGGTGAGCGGCCTGCGCCGGGGCAGGGCCAGGTCCTCCCCGTGGACGGCGAAGAGCCCGCTTCCCGCCTCCGCCAGGATGTCCGCCGGGATGCCGATGTCCGCCACGGTCAGTTCCCCCCGGTACACGCACCCCGGCTCCAGGAAATGCCCGGCCTTGGCCATAGAGAAGGTGACGGTCCTGTCGGCCTTCACCGCCGCGCCCAGCACCGCGCCCGTATCGGCGCTCACACCGCTGGGGATGTCCGCAGACACCACCGGCCGGCCCGCCGCGTTGATCATCTCCACCGCGTCGCGGGCTTGTCCGGTCAGCTCCCGGCTCGATCCCACGCCGAAAATAGCGTCCACCACCACGCCAGCATTTTTCACCCAGTCCCGGATGATCTCACTGGACGCGTCAAAGTCCAGGAGGGCGCCCCCTGCGGATTGCAGTTCCCGCTCCATGGAGCGGGCGTCGGCGGTCATCTTCTCCCGCTGGCCCACCAGAAAGGCCCGGACGGAAAAGCCCATATCCATGAGGATGCGGGCCGCGGCGACGCCGTCGCCGCCGTTGTTGCCGGGGCCGCAGAACACCGCCGCCGTGCGGGTACGGCCCGCCAGGTCCGCGGCGGCCTTGGCCAGCGCCTCCGCCGCCGATTCCATCAGCTTCAAGGACGGTATCCCCCGCCCCTGGATGGCCGTCCCGTCGGCCTGCCGCATCCGCCTGCTGTCGGAAAGTTCCACCGTCGCGCCCCCCTTCTCTCACCCATATTATAAGCGCCGGCAAATAATTCGTCAAATTCAATTCCAGTATAGTTGCGAAAACTTCGTTTTTGTGTTATAAATCAGTATTAGTGTAATTTTCTTTTCACTACGGAGGACGAACCATCATGGAAGAAAAACTGCGGCTGCTGCGTGAGCAAGCCCTGGGCGCCATCCGGGACGCCGCCGATCTGGACGGTCTGGACGCCGTGCGCGTGCAGTACCTGGGCAAGAAGGGCGAGCTGACGGCCATGCTCAAACAGATGGGCGGCCTGTCCGCCGAGGAGCGGCCCAAAATGGGCCAGCTGGCCAACTCCATCCGCGAGGAACTGACCGCCGCGCTGGAGGAGGGCCGCAAGGCGCTGGGCGAGAAGGCCCTGGAGGCCCGTCTGGCCGCCGAGCGGGAGGACGTGACCATCCCCGGCACGCCTGTGGCGCTGGGCCGGCCCCACCCGCTGAACCGGGTCATCGACGAATTCAGCGAGATCGCCATCGGCATGGGCTTCACCATCGCCGAGGGGCCGGAGGTGGAACTTTCCAGCTACAACTTCGACAAGCTCAACACCGCCGAGGGCCACCCGGCCCGGGACCGGCAGGACACGTTCTACTTTGACGACGACGACCAGGTCCTGCTGCGTACCCAGACCAGCCCCGTGCAGATACACGTCATGGAGACCTACCCCCTGCCTATCCGCATCATCGCGCCGGGCCGGGTGTACCGCAAGGACGAGGTGGACGCCACCCACAGCCCCATGTTCCACCAGATCGAGGGCCTGGTGATCGACGAGGGCATCACCTTCGGCGACCTGAAGGGCACGCTCAACGAACTGGTCCACCGGCTGTACGGCAACGATCTGAAGACCCGCTTCCGCCCCCACCACTTCCCCTTCACCGAGCCCAGCTGCGAGATGGACGTGGAGTGCTTCAAGTGCCACGGCGCGGGCTGCCCCGTCTGCAAGGGCGAGGGCTGGGTGGAGCTGCTGGGCGGCGGCATGGTCCACCCCAAGGTGCTGGCCGGCTGCGGCATCGACACGGAAAAATACTCCGGCTTCGCTTTTGGCTTCGGTTCGGACCGGCTGGCCATGTTCCGCTTCAACATCAGCGACCTGCGCCTGCTGTTTGAAAACGATGTCCGGTTCCTGGAGCAGTTCTGAGGAGGGTAAAGGAAAATGGATCTTTCTAGACAGTGGCTCAACGATTTCACCCATATCGATGTCTCTGACAAGGCGTTCTGCGACGGCATGACCATGTCCGGCTCCAAGGTGGAGAGCCTCTCCGTCACCGGCGCCGGCATCTCCAACGTGGTGGCCGGCAAGGTCACCTTCATGAGCCCCCACCCCGACTCCGACCATATGTGGGTGTGCAAGGTGGACGTGGGCGGCGCCCACGACCTGACCATCGTCACCGGCGCGCAGAACGTGTCCGTGGGCGACATGGTCCCCGTGGCGCTGGACGGCTCCACCCTGACCGGCGGCGTGGAGATACACACCTCCAAGCTGCGGGGCGTGGAGAGCCAGGGGATGCTCTGCTCCCTGGCGGAGCTGGGCCTGGACACCCACGACTACCCCTACGCCATCGAAAACGGCATCTTCATCATGCAGGAGCCCTGCGAGCCGGGCGACGACATCCTAAAGGTCCTGGGCCTGGGCGACAGCGTGGTGGAGTTCGAGATCACCAACAACCGTCCCGACTGCCTGAGCGTGATCGGTCTGGCCCGGGAGGCCGCCGCCACCTTCGGCGCGGACCTGATGATCCACCAGCCCCAGGTGAAGGGCGCGGGAGACGACATCCGCAAGTACCTGACCGTGCAGATCGACGAGCCGGGCCTGTGCCCCCGGTACACCGCCCGGATGGTGAAGAACATCAAGATCGAGCCATCTCCCGCCTGGCTGCGCCGGCGTCTGCGGGCCTCCGGCATCCGGCCCATCAACAACATCGTGGACATCACCAACTATGTGATGCAGGAGTACGGCCAGCCCATGCACGCCTTTGATTACAGCTGCGTGGGCGGCAACAAGATCGTGGTCCGCCGGGCCGCCCCCGGCGAGGAGCTGATGACCCTGGACGGCAACATCCGCCGTCTCACCCCCAATATGCTCGTCATCGCCGACGAGGCCAAGCCCATCGGCGTGGCCGGCGTCATGGGCGGCGGCAACTCCGAGATCGTGGACGACACCCACACCATCGTGTTCGAGTCGGCCAACTTCAACGGCACCTCCATCCGCAAGACCGCCATCGCCCTGGGTATGCGTACTGACGCCTCCGGCAAGTTCGAGAAGGGCCTGGATCCGGAGGGGACCGTCCCCGCCGTGCAGCGGGCCTGCGAGCTGGTGGAGATGCTGGGCGCGGGCGACGTGATCGACGGCATGATCGACGTGGTGGCCAAGCCCTATGTGGAGAAGACCGTGCTGTTGGAGCCTGCGAAGGTCAACGCCCTGCTGGGCACCGACATCGACCGCGCCTTCATGGTCCGGGTGCTGGAGAAGCTGGGCTTCACCGTCACCGGCGACACCATCCACGTCCCCTCCTGGCGCAGCGACATCGAACATTACTCTGACATCGCCGAGGAGGTGGCCCGGTTCTACGGCTACGACACCGTGGCCTCCACCATGATCCGCGGCCGCACCGCCCAGGGCGGCTGGAACGAGGCCCAGCGGTTCACCAACCGGCTCAACTCCCTGTGCCAGGCCATGGGCTTCAACGAGATATTGACCTATTCCTTCGGCAGCCGCAGCGCCTGGGACAAGATCCGCCTGCCGGCCGATTCCCCCCTGCGCCAGGCGCTCGTCATCCAGAACCCCCTGGGCGAGGACCGGAGCGTCATGCGTACCACGCCCATGCCCTCCATGCTGGAGGTGCTGGCCACCAACGCCGCCCGGCGCAACCCCTCCGTGCGGTTCTATGAGCGGGCCAAGGTGTTCCACCCCCTGCCGGACAGCCCCCTGGCCGACGAGGAGATGTGGCTGGTGCTGGGCGAGTACGGCGGCGGCGCGGATCTCTTCCAGCTCAAGGGCTGCGTGGAGGCCATTCTCCGGGACGCCCGGGTGCAGGACGTGACCTTCGTTGCGGAGAGCGGCGAGGCCGCCTTCCACCCCGGCCGCTGCGCCCGCATCCTGGCCGGCGGCGAGAGCATCGGCCTCATCGGCCAGGTCCACCCCACCGTCTGTGCCAATTACGGCATCGACAGCGGCAGCCTCTACGCCCAACTGAACGTGGCCGCCATGCGCGCCCACCAGGGGCCGGAGCGCACCTTCACCGCCCTGCCCCGCTTCCCGGCGGTCAGCCGCGACATCGCGCTGGTGTGCGCCGAGGACATCCCCGTGGCCGCCCTCACCGACACCATCCGCGCCGCCGGCCAGCCCTATCTGGAGGACGTGAAGCTGTTCGACGTGTACCGCGGCGCCCCCATCCCCGCCGGCAGCAAGAGCGTGGCCTTTTCCCTGACCCTCCGGGCCGCGGACCAGACCCTCACCGAGGACCACGCCACGGAGACTATGAACGCCATTCTTGCCGCCCTGTCCAAGGAGCATGGCGCCTCCATCCGTTGACCAATTTTTAATACTTTTGTAACATCTTTTTTGTGCCTGTATGCTATAATGCAATTGTAAGCAAGGAAATTGGAAGTATATGGCACAAAGGAGGGTCGGAGCATGGAGGAATCCACACGCAAATTCAAGGTCCTGGATCACAGCGCGGAGATACGCGAGATCATCGCCAGTGTGTACAGCTCTCTGTTGGTAAAGGGCTATAACCCCATCAACCAGATCGTCGGCTATATCCTCTCCGAGGACCCCACCTACATCACCAACTACAACAACGCCCGCGCCCTGATCTGCCGTCTGGACCGGGACGACCTGCTGCAGGAACTGGTGTCCTCCTACCTGCAAAAGTAAGACCTCATGATATAGCGACCCGGCGCTGCGTTCGACGCAGCGCCGGGCTTTTTTGTTTTCTCTTCAGTACCCCAACAGGGCCATGATCTCGCCGTGGATATCCTCCACGGCGCGCATAGCGCCGTCCCGGGTACAGTGGACCGTGTCCCAGCCCAGGGTCCCGGCGCAGTAAGCCGCCGCCTTGCGGGAGCGGGCCATGTACGCCCGGTCCGCCTCGTGGATATCCTCCCGGCTGGCGTCGCCGCCGTAGCGTTTGAGCAGCAGCTTCTCCGTCACCGCCGCCTCCGTCTGCAGAAAGACCACCCGGTCCGGCGCGGGGATGCCCAGCATCTCGTACTCAAAATGGAACAGCCACTCGATAAACGCCGGCCACTGTTCCTCCGGCAGCTTGGAACACTGATGCACCGCGTTGGAGGTGGTGTACCGGTCCGCGATGACCGTGCCGCCCGCGGCGTAAAATGCCTGCCAGTCCCGCTTGAAGCTGGCGTACCGGTCCACGGCGTAGAAGCTGGAGGCGGCGTAGGCGTTCACGTCCCCCGGCTGGCTGCCGAAGTCGCCCCGGAGGTACATCTTCACCAGGGCGGAGGAGTCGCTTTTATAGTCCGGGAAGGACACGGCCCGCACGGACACGCCCCGCTTTTCCAGCGCCTCGGTGAGCAGCTTTGCCTGGGTCGCCTTGCCGCTGCCGTCCACGCCCTCGATGACGATAAGCTTACCCATTCCCTCCATCTCACAGCTCCTCCACGGATACCACGCCCTCCACGGCGCTGATGTCGGTGATGACCGCCTCCGTGCGGTGGTGCTTGTTTTTCTGCAAGGTGAAGATGACGTTGGAGGTCCGCTTCTCGTCGGACTCGCTGGAGCGGGTGATGACCATGTTCTGCACCTTCAGTTCCATCTGGTTCAGCAGCTCCAGGACGGTGTCCAGGGCCTTCTTGTCGCTGTACTCCATGAGAAGGTTGACCTCGGCGGTGTTCTCCAGCATCCGGTACTCCAGCCGGGAGAACAGCAGCTCCGCCGCCAGCACCAGGATCGTGGCGAACAGGCCGCCCTCGTAAAATCCCATGCCCAGGCACAGCCCGATCACCGCCGCGGCCCACAGGCCCGCCGCCGTGGTCAGGCCCTTGACCCGCCGCCGCCGGGTGACGATGATGCAGCCGGCGCCGATAAAGCCGATACCGGCCACCACCTGGGCGCCCAGGCGGGTCAGGTCGGTGTTGTAGTTCATCACCCGGTAGAGGTACTGGCCCGTCACCGTGGTGATGGCCGCGCCCAGGCAGATCAGGATGTGGGTGCGGAACCCCGCCGGGCGGCGCTTATACTCCCGCTCCAGGCCGATGCAGCCGCCGCACAGCGCCGCCAGCACCATCCGCAGGGCGACGGAGACGAATGTGACCTCCCGCAGGCTGTCAAAGATCGAAAGCATGGCTCCTCCCCCTTATATATCCACGATGACCGTGACGTTCTCCAGCGCGGAGATGGCCGTCATGACCTGGGTGTGATGCTGGCCGTGGTTGAGCCGCACGGAAAAGACCGCGTTGGGGTCCCGGCCCTTGTAGGCCTTGCCCCGGTCGATGTCCACGTCATAGATATGTACGCCCTGCTCCTTTATGCAGGCGATGATATCGCTCACGTCGTCTAGCGCCTTGAACTCCACATAGAGGTTCAGGTTCCTTGCCCGCTCCACGATGGCGTTCTCGATCCGGGGCAGGATGCGGATGCACAGGAAGATGAGGACGAACACCACCGCCATGCACTCGTAAAACCCCGCCCCGATGGCGAGGCCCATGCAGGCCGACGCCCACAGGCCCGCCGCCGTGGTCAGGCCCTTGACCTCCTGGTGGCCGGTGACGATGATGATCCCGGCGCCCAGAAAGCCGATGCCGTTGATGACCTGGGCGCCCAGGCGGGACACGTCCGTCCGAAAGCCGATGGTCTCGGCCTGCTCCGTCCACGCGTGGGTCCCCATCCAGTCCACATACTGACTCAGGATCATGGTCAGCGCCGCGCCCAGGCAGACCAGCATATAGGTGCGGAACCCCGCCGCCCGGTGCTTTCTGCCCCGCTCGATGCCGATCATCCCGCCGCAGCACATGGCCAGCGCCATCCGCAGCAGTACCGACACGATATTCAGCTGCCGCAGATAATCCAGACTGTGCAGCATAACGTCCCGCTCCTTTCCCGTTTCCGCCGGCCGGCGGTGTAGGTACGGAAAGGGCGCGCAGACAAGCACGCCCTTTCCGGTGCGAAGTCACATATTCACCACAGGCCCGTGATCTCGCTGAGCGAGAACGCCCTCTGCTGGGCGATCAGGGCGGCGGTGTCGGCAGCGTCCATGAAGTAGGTGGTGATGCCGGTGGACGCCGACAGGTACCGGCTGTCGGTCATGGCTTGCTCAAAGGCCTGCTCATAGAAGGCCACCGCCTCCTGGGGCATCCCGGCGGGGCCGAGGATGCAGCAGCCCTCGCCCAGCCACTTGTCGCAGCAGCCCATCTCGCCCGCCGTGGGCGCGTCCGGGTACCCGCTCAAACGCTCTCCGCCGAACACGGTCAGCACCCGCAGGCCCTTGGTCCGGCCGTACAGGTCGCCGGACTTCATCACGCACACATCGGCGCCGCCGGACAGCACGCTCTGCACTGCGTCGCCGATGTTCCCGCAGTGCTTCGGCCCGTAGCTGATGCCAGCGGACCGGGCGAACGTCTCCATCCAGGCGTGGCTGGCGCCGTGTTCGCCGTCGGTGGCGGCCACAAGTTCGCCGGGATGCTCCGCCGCGTAACCCAGCAGCTCCTGGATGTCGCCGAAACGCTCGTCGTTGTCCCGGGCCACTAGCACCGCCGTATCCATCACATGATTGCATACGGGGGTGAAGTCAAAGACCGAATAATACCCCGCCTGCCGCGCCAGCGAATCGCTGAAGCCCGGCAGATCGGCAACGCCGATGGTCAGGCCGTCCGGCTTCCGTTTGGACAGTTCCAGCCAGCCCTGGGACCCGGGGCCGTCCATCTCCGTGGCCTCCCCCGCCTCGTTGATCTCTGTGATCGGGCCGGGGACGTTCTCGATCTCGATGTCCTGGCCGATGATCTGCTCCACATACTGCGTCAGCACCCGCACGGTGATGTCGCTGATGCTGTTGGCGCTGTAAGGCACAATCAGCGTGACCGTGTCCTCCGGCTTCCAGGTGACGGCGTCGGCCGCCTCCTCCGGGGCCTGTGTGGCCTCCGGCTCCTCTTCCTGTTCCTCGTTCCCGCCTCCGCATCCAGCCAGAGACAGGACCATGGCCGCAGCCATGAGCCATGCGATCGCTCTCTTTTTCATCCGACGTATGTCCTCTCGTCTTCTTGCCCGACGGGGAATCTATCCAAAAGAAAAATACCGCAATTTTACCGAAAAATCAATGGTATACCGGGATTTTTAAGAAAAAATGTCTAAATCCCGCGAGATCACTTCATGGCGCTGGTGGTACGCAGGGTCACGTCGTGATAGCCGCCCTCCACGATGCTGGTCTCGCTCACCAGGGTCAGCTTCGCGTCCCGCTGGAGCGAGGGGATGTCGGTGACGCCGCAGTTGCACATGGTGGACTTGACCTTGTAGAGGGTCTTCTGCACGTTCTCGTGCAGGCCGCCGGCATAGGTGACGTAGCTGTCCACGCCCTCCTCAAAGGAGAGGCTCTCCGCCCCGCCCAGGTCGTACCGCTGCCAGTTCCTGGCCCGGTTGGAGCCTTCGCCCCAGTATTC
>CANRIF010000041.1 GCA_947630645.1 uncultured Oscillospiraceae bacterium
GCCGCAGTAGGCGATGCAGAACTGGACCATCAGCTCTTTCTTGCCGTCGTGTGCCATGAGTGCGATGTTCATAATACGATCTCCGATTCTATAGAATCAACCTGTATGAAGACAGGCTGTATGCGATAGTAACAACGAAAATTTGATCTGCTCGGCGGAAGTGAATCCCGCCGGCATAATCCAAAATCCTGTCGTTCTCAGGATTTTGGATTGACGCGCGGCCCACCGCGCGGCTCGCCCTGACCGGGCTTCGCAAAGTTCTATCCCACGGACTGCGATCCGCTCTTTCCTTCGGCCGCGTCAGTGCAGCAGCGTCAGTTCGCGTTCCGTCTCCTGGGTGCTTTCCTTGAACTCGAAGTAGTAGCGCAGCACGTCCTGGGCGATGGCGGCCAGACGGTTGCCGAACACGCCGTTCTCCAGCGCCACGGCCACGGCGATCTCCGGGTCCTCATAGGGGGCGTAACAGATGAAGAACGCGTCGTTGGTGGTGGAGTTGGACTCGGTGGTGCCGGTCTTGGCGGCCACGGAATAGGGGAAGCCGTAGAACTGGGTCACCGCCGTGCCCTTGGTGACCACGCCCCGCATCCCGGTGTGGATCAGGTCCCAGATGTAGGGTTCCATCTCGACCTGGCTCACTATCTCCGGCTCCCGCTCGTATATGCTCTTGGAGTAGTCATAGCTGGAGACGGATTTGAGGATGGAGCAGCCGTAGGTGGTGCCGTTGTTGGCCAGGGCCGCGCAGTACCGGGCCAGCTGGATGGGGGTGATGCCCGTGACGGACTGGCCGATGGCGGTCAGAAGGGTGTCGGCGGAGAACCAGGAGCCGTCCCACTGGCCGGGCCACAGGGACGCCTTATACTCCGGCGAGGCCACATGGCCAGCCTCCTCGTACAGCTCGATGCCCGTCTTCTCGCCCAGGCCCAGCAGGGAGGCGTACTTGTCGATGCGGTCGATCTGGATGCGGTCGCCCACGGTGAAGAAGAAGTAGTTGCAGCTGTAACTGATGGCGTCGCTCACGGTGAGGGCGCCGTGGGCGCCGGTGCAGCGGGGGGCGTAGCCCGCGTCCCGGTACTTGTCGAAGATGCCGGTGCAGAAGATCTCCTCGCCGCCGCTGAGCATCTCCTCCGCCATGGCCGCCACCGCCACGCAGGGCTTGAAGGTGGAGCCGGGGGAATACAGGCCCTGGAGGGCACGGTTCATGAGGGGGGTGTTCTCGTCCTCGCTCAAGGCGGCGAAGTCCTGCCAGAACGTGGCCAGGTCGAAGGTGGGCCAGCTGGCCAGGCACAGCGGCTCTCCGGTGTCCACGTCGATGACCGCCACGGCGCCGCCGCTGATCAGGTCCCGGATCTTGTCGAACTCGGCGCGCTGGCGGTACATGGCGTTGCGGTCCTCGGTGCTGGCGTTGGCCTCCTCGATGTAGGACGCCAGAGCCGCCTCCGCCGCGCCCTGCAATTCGATGTCGATGGTCAGGTAGATGTTGTTGCCCGGCTGGGGTATCTGGGAGTAGACCGTGCTGGTGACGATGCCCTCCTGGGTGCTGGTGATGCGGGCCTTGCCGTCCGTGCCGTGCAGGTATTCCTCAAAGGCCGCCTCCACCCCCGCCTGGCCCACGGTGGCGTTCATGGGATAGCCCAGTTCCTTGTAGTGTTCGTACTGGGTGTCGTTCATGGCGCCGGTGTAGCCCAGGATGTGGGGGGCGTAGGAGGTGTTGTACTCCCGCAGGTAGCTGACCTGCACCTCGAAGCCGGGCAGGTCCGCCTCCATCAGGGAGGTGATGGTGTTGATGGACACGTCCTGGGCGAAGATATAGTCCGCCGTGGCGATGACGTACCGCACGTTCACCGCGTAGCGCACGGCGGCGATGATACGCATCTCGTCGGCGGTGTAGTTGCCGTCGATCTCATAGCGGGTCCGCATCATGGCCATGACCTCGGTGGCGGTGGCGTTCTCGGGCAGATCGTTCTCCCGCAGCCAGGCGTTCATCAGCGTGGACTGCCAGACGCTCATGGGCTCGAATTCCCAGGGCGTTGTCTTGCTGATGGGAAGCTCGTCGTTATAGCTGTCGCCGTTGGCGGTGATGATCCGGCACATCTGCAGGATGGTGGCGTTGATGTCGTTCACGTCCAGGCCGGAGTAAAACAGCTCGTCCACGTCGATGAGCAGGTTGTTGCAGTTGCGGTTGGACACCAGCAGCCGCCCGTAACGGTCCATGATGTTGCCCCGGGCCGCCACGATGTCCTCCTCGGACACGATGGAGTGGGTGGACAGCTCATAGTTGCGGTTGCCCTCGACGATCTGCAGTTTATAAAGCGTGACGAAGAAAGTGACCAGGACGGCCAGGACCATGATGCCCAGGAAAATGAGCCGCCCGGTGCTGACAAGCTTTCTCATAAGGAATCAGCCTCGCACAGTTCGCGCCCGCGGGCGCGGGAGAGATATGTGGACCGTCACCGCCCCATGGGGCGGGCGGCGATGAATTTACAGGGGAAATAGATGGGCACGGACAGGGCCAGGCTCCACGCCGTCTGGAGCAGGCCGGTACGCAGCACCGGCCAGGCCGTATTGCCGTCCAGGTACAGATGCAGGAACTGGAGCGTGTCGTCGCTGGCCATAAAAAGGAAGCGGAACATCTGGCAGAAGGCGATGACCGCCAGGGCCAGGAACGTCAGAAACAGGTAGGACACGAAGCCCTTGTGGAGCATGAACTTGCCCAGCGCGCCGCAGAAAAAGCCCACCGCGGGCAGCAGCACCGTAAAAAGGATCACCGTGCCGGAATAGCCCGCGTCGGTGAAGTACCCGGCCGCCAGGCCCAGCACCCCGCCCCACACGCCGCCCTCGAACAGGCCCACCCCCGCCACCAGCGCCGGGATCAGCAGCGCCCGCACGCCGAACAGGGTGATCCGGGAGACGATCATGTTCTGGAGGATCAGGCACAGCGCCATCAGCAGCCCGTAGACGATGCCGCGCCGCAGCTTGCTCAGATCGATCAGGTCCAGTAACATTCTCTACTCCTGAATGGTGAAGTCGGTGATGATGAACACCTGGGTCAGCGTGCCCAGGTCGCAGGCCGGGTCCACCACGCCGTAAAGGGACTGGCCGTTGCCCTCGCTCAACACGGCGTCGATGTAGCCGATGATCAGCCCCTGGGGGATGGAGCCGCGGCCGGAGGTGATGACCGCCTCGCCCTCCACCAGCTGGGCGTTCTCGGATAGGTACGTCAGCCGCAGCTGGTCGTTCTGCATCAGCGCGAAGTCGCCCACGCACATCCCCACCGCGCCGGCCTCGCCCACCAGGGCGCCCACGTCGATGGCGGAGTCGATCAGCGTCCGCACCGTACACCAGCTGTCGCCCAGCTCGATGATCTGGCCCACCAGGGCGCCGTACTCGGTGATGACGCAGTCGCCCACCTCGATGGGGTTGGCGGCGTTATCCGCGCCCTTGGAGATGCGGAAGGTGCTTTCCCAGTTGGAGCTGGACCATTCGGTGATCTTGGCCGGCTCCAGCACATAGTCCTGGTGCCGGTCCTTGAACTCCACCAGCTGGCGCAGCCGGGCGTTCTCCTCCTCCAGCTCGGAGGCGTTGATGGCGGCCTGCTGCGCCTGGGCCAGCTGGCCGCGGAGGGAGTTGTTCTCCGCCACCAGCTGGTCGTACTTGTAGATATAGCCGTACAGCCCCTCCACCCACTCGATGGCGGCGGAGGTGGCCTGTCCCAGCGGGCTGGACACGCTGCCGGACAGGTCGGCCAGCAGCCCTGCCCGGCCTCCCAGCAGGGAGGTGGCCAGCGCCACGATCAGGGCCACGGCGATGACGGCCAGGCCGATACGCAGGCCGTATTTTTTGACGTATTCCTTCAAGACAGCTTGACTCCCGCTTCCGTAAGCATCTCACCCAAAAGGCACAGAGGCAGACCCACCACGTTGAAAAAGTCCCCCTCGATGCGCTCCACATATATCCCCGCCCGGCCCTGATAGCCGTAGGCCCCGGCCTTGTCCATTGGCTCCCCGGTGGCCACATAGGCGTCGATCTCGGCGTCGGTCATCTCCCGGAAGAACACCCGGGTCGTCTCCATGCGGGTGTCGTTGTAGGAACGGACGGCCGGATACACGCCGTACCGCACCAGGCTCACGCCGGTGTAGACCTGATGCTCCCGGCCGGAGAGCAGCCGCAGCATCCGGCGCGCGTCAGCCGCGTCCCGGGGCTTTCCCAGCACCTGGCCTTCGACCCCCACCACCGTGTCCGCGCCGATCACCAGCGCCTCGGGGTGGGCCTGGGCCACCTGCCGGGCCTTCTGCTGGGCCAGGAACCACGCCGTCCGGCCCGCGTCCGCCTCCTCGGGCGGCACCTCCGGCCCCGGGGCGGGGATGACCGTGAAGGGCAGGCCGAAATATCCCAAAAGCTCCCGCCGCCGTGGGGAGGTGGAGGCAAGTATCAGCTCCATAAAGCTCCTTTCTGGTAGGCGCCGCGGCTGGCGTTGATGGGCAGATACTCGCTCTTGCCCTTATACCGCTCCGTCACGTTGACGCACTCCCGGGGGCTCTCCGTGGTGAACAGCAGCCGCAGCCCCCACAGCCCCCCGTCGGCGTACACCTCCGGGTGGTCCGCCAGGAAGGTCTTGCGGGCGTCGAACACCGTGTTGCGGCAGCCGAACTCCTTCACCACCGGGTACACGCCGCCGAAGGCGTCGCTCATGCTGGTGGGGGTGGAGCAGGAACACCGCCCGGCGCTGTTGCGGATGACGCACTGTTCCGTGACCATCACGGGCAGGCGGCCGTAGACCACCATCTCCGTGTCCACGCTCTTGCTCATTTTCTCGATCTGCCGGGCGGTCATCTCCCCGGAGGCGGTGACGGAAAGAAATCCGCCCCGGCCCAGGAACTTCAGCGACCAGGAATTGGCCGCGTTCAGCCCCAGGTCCCCCCGCAGGGCCAGCCCCGCCTGGCGCACCGCCGGCAGCAGTCCCAGGTTGCCGATCAGCGCCTGGGTCACGCCCCGGGCCTTCAGCGCCTCCAGAAGCTCCGCCAGCACCGGCCGCTCCGCCTCCGACACCACCCACGGCAGCGCCGCGGCGATCTGGATGCCCCGGGCCAGGAATGGCTCGATGTCGGCCTCGCCCCCGGCCAGGATCTCCGCCGGGACGTACACCAGGTCCGGCCCGGTGGCGGCCAGCTCCGCCGTCAGCTGTTCGGCGGTGGTCACCTGCAATATGAGTTTGGGCGGCCCCTCCGGCCGCGCCGCGGCCTCCGGCATCGGGGGCATCTCGCCTATGGTCGGCTCCGCGCTCTGGCGGCTCTTGGCCGCGATGTCGGCCAGCAGCGCCTTGCGGGCCTGCTCCACCGCCTCGTCCGGGTAGTCCAGGTTTGGCTCCACGGCGCAGTTGATGCCGGTGCAGGTGAAGGGGGTGCCGCCGGTGCGGTACAGTATCTCCCGGATGCGGGCCTCGGACACGCCCTGCCGGCCCAGGTCGATGGGCTCGTAGCCCTGATACACCGCCCGGTTGCCCCGGGCGTCCTCGGCGGCGAACATGGCCGGCTGGCCCCGCTTCAGCACCGCGTAAAACTGCACCGGCACCCGGCGCAGTTCGCCGTTGGCGTAGCCCTTTCGCACCTCGGAATAGAACCGGGGGCTGACTTTATCCGCCGCCGGGGGCGGCGCGAACATGGCCGGGCCGGTCTCGCCGGCGTAGTAGCCGTCGGACAGGCCTGTGGCCCCAAAGGCATTTTGCAGAAAGTCCCGCTCCTCGGGGGCGGGCAGCACCTTCTCCCGGATGGCCCGGGCGTACATCCGGGTGGCGTAGGCCACATATTCCGGGGCCCGGCCCCGGCCCTCGATGACGGCGCAGGCAACCCCCGCCGCCTCCAGGGCCTCCAGGTGGTCGGCCAGATACACGTCCGCCATAGCCAGGGGCCGCTCGTCCATCCGCCCGCCCAGGGAGAACCGCCCCCGGCATGGCTCGGTGCAGTTCATGGTGCTGTCGCTCTTGTGTTCATGGGCCAGGGCGCCTATGTAGCACTGGCCGCTGTGGGCCACGCACACCGGGCCATGGACGAACACGCCCGTCTCGATGGGGCTGGCCTTGGCGATGGCGTCGATCTGCTCCAGGGTCAGCTCCGGGGCCAGCAGCACCCGGCCCAGGCCCATGGCCGCCGCCGCAAGCACGCCCTCCAGGCTGTTCACGCCCAGCCGCACGTCCCCCCACAGGGGCATATCCGGCAGCACCTGGCGCAGCACGGAAATGAGGCCCACGTCCCGCACCAGGAGCGCGTTCGCCCCCTCCCGGGCCGCCGCCACGGCCAACTCCACCGCCCGGGGCAGGCTCTCGTCCGTACAAAGGGTGTTCAGCGCCAGCACCGCCCGGCAGCCGCGCACCCGGCAGTAGCGCATGCTCTGCGCCATGCTCTCCCGGTCGAAGGGCCGGTCGCCCCGTGCCGGCGCGGTGAGACGCTCGGCCATATAGATCGTATCCGCTCCGCTCTGCACGGCGGCGATGACCGCGTCCATGCTCCCGGCGGGCGCCATCAGCTCAAGCATTCTCCCTCCGCAATTTCCGGCTGAACAGCCACAAAAAACACCAGACCTGAAAACGGGTATAATCTATTATATTATAAACGGAATGAGCCTATAAAACAAGAGCAAATCCCAAAATATGGGGGTCTTAGGAAATTGTTCACAATTGCCGCCGCAGGCCCTCCAGCACCCCGGCGGGGACGGCCAGATCCCCGTCTCTGCCGGTCCCCAGGCGGATGTTCGGCTTGCGGCCGCCGTGGTAATCGCTGCCGCCGGACAGGGCCAGGCCGTATCGGGCCGCCGCGTCCGCCAGGGCCGCCGTTTGGGCGGGGGAGTAGCCGGGATAATAGGCCTCCAAGGCCCGACAGCCCGCCTCCGTCCCGGCCCGGATGAACGCCTCCCAGGCCGCGCCCTCGAAGCCGTACTGGTACGGGTGGGCGATGACGGCCACGCCCCCAGCCGCCCGGATGCAGCCCGCCGCCTCGGCCAGGGAGAGGAGCCGGCGGGGCCGGTAGTACTTCTGCCCCCGGTCCAGATAGCGGGCGAACCCCTCTGCCACAGAGGATACGTAGCCGTGTTCGACCAGCCACCGGGCGATGTGGGGCCGGCCCAGCACGGCCCCCGGGTCCGCCGCCTCCAGGGCCTGGAGGGAGATGGGGATGCCGTCGGCGGCCATGGCCGCCGCGATCTGGCCGTTGCGGGCCTCCCGCCAGGCCGCGGCCCAGGTCAGCGCCTCCCGCAGCGGCCCGGCGTCCGGGCGGATGAACAGGCCCAGGATGTGTACCTCGTCCCCGCCGTAGTCCGCGGCCAGCTCCACCCCCGGCACCACCGCTATCCCCAGCCTTGCCCCGGCGTCCAGTGCTTCGGCCAGGCCCGCCGCAGTGTCGTGGTCCGTGACGGCCACGGCCGCCAGGTCCAGCGACCGGGCCAGCGCCGCCACCTGGCCGGGTGTGTCCGTGCCGTCCGAGGCGGTGGTGTGGACGTGCAGATCGACGTATCGCTCCATGGTGCTTCCCCCTCCTCTCTTGTGCCTCGGTATTATAGCATTTTTGCCGGACGGAATCAAAACTTGTCATGTTCCCCGCCGGGTGTTATAATGTGGACATCACGATGTACGAAGGACAGACGGCAGCATGGACGACGGCAAGCTCAGATTGAGCCGCCCCAGCCTGCTGGCGGTGCCGGCGCGGGACGCCCAGGCGCTGCTGGAGGCGGGGGACGGCGACTGCGCGCTCCTATACCTGCACATCGTCAAGAGCGGCGGTGTGCTGGACGCGGAGCGAGCCGCGGCAGAGATGCGCCTGTCGGTGCGCGCGGTGCGGGGGATCGCCCAGCGGCTGGAGCGGATAGGCCTGCTGGCGCCATCCGACGGCGAGCGGGAGACGCTCCCCAGCCGGGAACTGCCGGAGTACCGGGCGGAGGATCTGGTCCGCCGCAGCCGGTCCGACCCGGAGTTCCAGGCCCTGGTGGAGGAGACGCAGTCCGCCCTGGGCCGGGTATTGAGCAGCGCGGACCTGAAAAAGCTGTTCGGCATCTACGACGAGTTGGCCCTGCCGGCGGACGTGATCATGCTGCTGGTCCACCACTGCCGGGAGGAACACGACGAGCGGTACGGCGCCACACGGCACCTGGGCTTCGCCATGATCGAGAAGCAGGCCTACGCCTGGTTCGACCGGGAGATCGTCACCTACGAGCGGGCGGAGGAATACCTGGCCGAGCTGCGCCGGCGCAAGAGCCGCACCGCCGAGATACGCCGGGCCATCGGCATCCGGGACCGGGACCTTGTCCCCACGGAGCGCCGGTATATCGACAGCTGGATCGACATGGGCTTCGGCCCGGAGGCCCTGGCCCTGGCCGCGGACCGGACCGTGACCAACACGGGGGAACTGAAGTGGCGGTACATGGACTCCATCGTCCGCTCCTGGCACGGCAAGGGCCTGCATACGGTGTCCGAGATCGAGCAGGGGGACCGCCGGCCCGCCGCGGTGAGCCGGACCGCGTCCGCCGCGCCGGACGCCAGGGAGATGGAGCGGATGCAGCGGCTCCGGGAAAAGCTGAAAAACGGCTGAGGAGACGGATATGGACGGAAAGCTGCTGGCCCAGGCCAGAGAGGAAAAAGAGAATATCCGCCGCCAGGCCATCGCCACAGACCGGCTCCGCCACGAGCAGGCCTATGCCAAGGAACCCCGGCTGCGGGCACTGGACGACCAGATCGCGGCGCTGATCCCCCGGGCGGCGGCCGCGGTAGGCAGCGGTCGGGACGTGGAGGACCTGCGCCGGGAGAGCCTGGACCTGCAGGCCCGCCGGGCGGAGCTGCTGGTGGAGAACGGCTGGCCCATCGAGTGGCTGGACGGGGCGTGGGACTGCCCCAAGTGCCACGACACCGGATACGTCCAGGGGCGGATGTGTTCCTGCCTGCGCCGGCTCTATGAGCAGGCCCAGGCCCGGGACCTGTCCGCGCTGCTGAAGCTGGGCAAGGAGAGCTTCGGCACCTTTGACCTGGGCTTTTACGACGACCGCCCCGACCCGGCGTCCGGGGTGGCGCCCCGGGCCCAGATGGAGACGGTGTTCGGCGTGTGCTACGACTACGCCCTGCACTTTGAAAACGCCCGGATGGACCTGCTGTTCCGGGGCGGCACGGGGCTGGGCAAGACGTTTTTGTCCGCCTGCATCGCCCGGGAGGTGGCCCGCCAGGGCTTCTCCGTGGTGTACGAGACGGCCACGGACGCCGCCCGCGCCTTTGAGCGGGAGCGGAACTTCCGGGACGAAGAGGACGCCGCCCAGGCCCGGGAACTGACCCGCCGGATGAACCAGTGCGACCTGCTGATATTGGACGACCTGGGCACGGAGAACCT
The DNA here is from genome assembly GCA_947630645.1 of uncultured Oscillospiraceae bacterium. Classification (GTDB taxonomy): domain Bacteria; phylum Bacillota; class Clostridia; order Oscillospirales; family Oscillospiraceae; genus CAJOIG01. The sequence continues at coordinate 9,360 of CANRIF010000041.1, forward strand.
CAACGAGACGGTCCGCAGCGCCCTGTACGCCCTCGTCAACAGCCGCCTGGCCGGGATGCGGCGCACCATCATCAGCACCAACCTGACCGCCGCGGACATGGCCCGGCGTTACAGCCCCCAGCTCATGAGCCGCCTGGAGGGGGAGTATCAGGTCCTCACCTTCGTCGGCTCGGACATCCGCATCCTGAAAAAAGACCGCGGCCTGGAATAAAACTGGCCTCGCATCAGCCCGCAAACGTGAAAATCCCCCGTCCGACGGACGGGGGATTTTTGCGCTGCGGCGGGCCGAATTCTTCTCGATTGAAAGGAGCAGGCTCCTTTCAATCGACATTAGTAATTTTCGGCGTGGACCTCAAAGTACGCCTGGGGGTGGTTGCAGGTGGGGCAGACCTCGGGGGCCTCGGTGCCCACTACGATGTGGCCGCAGTTGCGGCACTCCCACACCTTCACCTCGCTCTTGGCGAAGACCTGGGCGGTCTCCACGTTCTTCAGCAGGGCGCGGTAACGCTCCTCGTGCTGCTTCTCGATGGCGGCCACCAGGCGGAACCGCACGGCCAGGTCATGAAAGCCCTCCTCGTCGGCGGTCTTGGCGAAGCCCTCGTACATATCCGTCCACTCGTAGTTCTCCCCGTCCGCGGCGGCGGCCAGGTTCTGGGCGGTGTCGCCGATGCCCTCCAGCTCCTTGAACCAGAGCTTGGCGTGCTCCTTCTCGTTGTCGGCGGTCTTCAGAAACAGGGCCGCGATCTGCTCAAAGCCCTCCTTCTTGGCCTTGGAGGCGAAGTAGGTGTACTTGTTGCGGGCCTGGGACTCGCCGGCGAAGGCGGCCTCCAGGTTCTTCTCGGTCTGGGTGCCAGCGTATTTGTTGCTCATCGTTCGATCTCCTTTTCGTTCATATTTTTCCCGGACGCCGCACGGCCCGGGACATTTTCTTTTTTCTGACAGGCGGGGCACAGTCCCTCGAATATCATCCGGTGGCGCTCCACCGCGAAGCCGGCGGCCTGGGCCACCCGGCGGTCCAGCTCCTCCCGGTAGTCCACCGGCGCGTCGGTCACCGCCCCGCAGCGGACGCAGAACAGGTGGTAGTGCTTGTCCTGCCGCAGGTCGTACCGGTCCGCGCTGGGCACCTTCACATGGGTGATCTCGCCCGCCTCGGCCAGCACGTTCAGATTGCGGTACACCGTGCCCCGGCTGATGCGCTCGTCCCGCTCCCGCACGGCCAGATAGATGTCGTCCGCGCTGGGGTGGTCGGTGCGGGAGCGCACCGCCTCCAGCACCAGGCGGCGCTGTCTCGTGTCGCGGGTCGGCATGGAACGCACATCCTTTCTTTGATATTAGGACTTAATACTAATATACCAGCTTTTTCCCCTTTGTCAAGGATTTTTTGAAATAGTTTTTGTATCTACAATAGTATCCCGTTCTTGCCAAGAAGGAAAATATATGCTATCCTGGCATTGGCGCTTCGGCGCCAGGGCGCTGCAAAGCGGCAGGCGGTCAGTCACACTCCCCGGAAGGGGGTGAGGCGTATGCCTATCACATTGACGCTACATATCGGAAGATATACGATAACGCTGACTGTGAAAAGGACGAACCGCCACCCTGCCCGGTGACGGTTCTTCTCTAGAACTCTAACCTTGTTGGGCTGACCGCGTGTCGCAGCGCCCTTTTTTCATCCCTATTATAGACCGGCCATAGCTGCGATGTCAAGCCCCAAGATCCGGCCCCCTCGTCAGAGGGAGGCATATTCTCCAATGCCCGCCCTGTCTGGTCAGACAGGGCGGATAATTTTTCATATCTCCACGGTCTTGGTGGCGATGCGGTCGCAGAAGGCCCGGTCGTGTTCCACCACCAGGAGCGTGGGCGCGGCCCGCAGCAGCAGCTCCTCGATCTGCATCCGGGAGATGAGGTCGACGTAGTTGAGCGGCTCGTCCCACACCAGCAGGTGGGCCTTCTCGCACAGGCTCCGGGCGATCAGCACCTTCTTCCGCTGGCCGGCGGAGTAGGCCGCCATGTCCTTTTCAAACTGGCTCCGGTCGAAGTCCAGCTTACGCAGGATGGCCAGAAAGAGGCTCACATCCACGCCGTACCGCTCCGCGTACCCGGTCAGGCTCCCGGCTAGGTCCGCCGTGTCCTGGGCCACATAGGAAATACGCAGGCCGCTTCCCAGCTGGAACAGGCCGGTGTGGGGGATGTCCTCCCCGCAAATGAGCTTTAAAAGGCTGCTCTTGCCCGCCCCGTTGGCCCCCAGCAGCGCCACCCGGTCCCCCCGCTCCACGGTGAGGGACACCGGGGCGCACACCGGCCCGGCGCCGTAGTCCACCGCCACATCGTGCAGCCGCAGCAGCCGCGGGCTGTGGTAGGCCGGCTGGGCGAGTTTCAAGTCCTCCGCTGTCTCGATGTTTTTCAAGAGTTTTGACTTCTCCTCCACCGCCCGCTGCTGCCGGGCCTGGATGGCCTTGGCCCGGCTCATTTGCTTTTTGGCCTTCGCCCCCTGCAGCGGCGCCCAGCCCTTGACGTTGTCCACTTTGGTCCGATCCACGCCGGTCTTGCGCCGCTCCGCCGCGTCCGACCAGTCGGCCTTCTCCCGGGCGGCTGCCTTCAGGCGTTTGATCTCCTTTTTCAGTTTCTCGTTCTCCGCCAGCTCAAAGTCGTCCTGGGCCTGCTTGTTGGCCCACCAGGTGGAGAAGTTCCCCCGGCACACCTGGATATCCGCCCGGTTGATGGACAGGATGTGGTCCACGCACCCGTCCAGGAAGGCCCGGTCGTGGCTGACCAGGATGAAGCCCTTTTTCTGGCGCAGATAGCCGCTCACCAGCGCCCGGCCCCGCATATCCAGGTGGTTGGTTGGCTCGTCGATGAGCAGAAATGCGTTTTCCCGCAGGAACATGGCGGCCAGCAGCGCCTTGGTGCGCTCGCCGTTGGACAGGGTGTCGAAAGGCCGGTACAGCACCCCCTCGTCCACCGCCAGCCGCCCCAGCTCCCGGCGCAGCTGCCATGCCGGGACGCCGGGACACACCGCCTCCAGCACGTCGGCCGTGTCCGCCTGCGGGTCCGGCACCGGGTAGGGGAAGTACTCAAAGTCCACGGACGCGGAGATGGTCCCCTGGTAGTCGTACTGGCCCATGAGCAGCTTCAAAAAGGTGGTCTTGCCCCGGCCGTTGCGGCCGGTGAAGCCCAGGCGCCAGTCGGTGTCCAGCTGGAAACTGGCGTGGTGAAAAATGTAGTCGTAACCCCCGTCGTAGGCGAAGGTCAGGTCGGAAACGTCGATCAGTGACATAAGGTCATGCCCTCCTAAAACAAAAATATCGGCCGCGGGAGAACGCTCCCACAGCCGACAGGAGGGCATGGCCACACCACGCCTCCGTCCGTTGAAAAGAATACCGCTCCCCGCAGGAACGGCATGACAATTGAGCGGCCTCACGCCGCCGGGCATTTTACGGCCCCGTCATGCCATGCTGTCAGCAGGAAGCAGAATCCATCTTTTCACCTCAAATCATATTTAGATGGCATGAGTGTACCACAGGAGCGGGAAAAGCACAAGGGAAAACAAAAATATTTGCGATAATTTATATAAATCGCTTGACAAAATTAATGAGATGATGTAACATATTTGTGAGGTGAGAGAGAATGAAAAAGACCCTATACAGCCTGATGCTCTCGGACGACGTGGTCCGGGCGGTGGACGAGCTGGCCCACCGGATGGGCACCAA
>CANRIF010000042.1 GCA_947630645.1 uncultured Oscillospiraceae bacterium
GGACATGACCGGGGACGAGCAGAAGGCCGCGGGCCTCAACCAGTCCATCAACCATGTGGACTTCATGGTGGGCACCGCCGATCTTTCCATCGTGGGGACCACCCACGACGGGAAGAAAGTGCCCGTGTTCGTGGACGGGAACTTTGCATTTTGAGCGGTCATAGAAGAGATCGTGCCGCAGGCGCACCGCTTACGGCTCCCTTGTACAAAGGGAGCTGTCAGCGCCAAAGGCGCTGACTGAGGGATTGTGACCAAGCGGGGATATCTACCAAGACTGGTGACAACCCCTCCGAGCGCCGCAAGCGGCGCTCACCTCCCCTTACACAGGGGAGGCTTTCAAAGAGGTAGAGGTGATACCATGAACTGCGAGATACTGTGCGTGGGGACGGAGCTGCTGCTGGGCAACACCGTCAACACCAACGCCGCGGCCTTGAGCGGGCTGCTGGCGGAGCTGGGCGTGAACGTATACTGGCACACGGCGGTGGGCGACAACCCCGGCCGGCTGAAAGAGGCGGTGGCCGTCGCCAAAGGCCGGGCGGACCTGATCGTCACCACCGGGGGGCTGGGGCCCACCTACGACGACCTGACGAAGAACGTGTTGGCGGCGTGCTTCGGCCGCAAGCTGGAGTACCACCCGGAGGAGGGCGAGTTCCTCAAGGCGTGGTTCGCCAAAAACGCCTCCATCCGCTTCACCCCCAACAACCTCCAGCAGGCGTATCTGCCCGAACGCTGCACGGTGTTCCACAACGACTGGGGCACCGCGCCGGGCTGTGCCTTTGAGGAGGGCGGGGTACGCGTCATCATGCTCCCCGGCCCGCCCAACGAGTGCGTGCCCATGTTCCGGGCCTGCGCCGTGCCGTATATCCGGAGCCTGGCCGGCGAGGTGATCCTCTCCCACCAGATCCGGGTGTTCGGCGTGGGCGAGAGCGCCGTGGAGGACCGGCTGCGCGCCCGGATGGAGCAGATGCAGAACCCCACCCTTGCCACCTACGCCAAGGTGGGCGAGGTGATGCTGCGGGTCACCGCCAAGGCCCCCACCGAGGCCGAGGCGGAGCGGATGTGCGCCCCGGTGGTGGACATGGTGAAGGCGGAGCTGGGGGACGCGGTGTACGGCGTGGACGTGGAGAGTCTGGAGGCGCTGTGCCTGGGGCTTTTGCGAGAAAGGGGGCTCACCTTCGCCACGGCGGAGAGCCTGACCGGGGGCCTGATCGGCGCCCGGCTCACCGCCCTGCCCGGGGCCTCGGCGGTCTATAAGGGCGGCGCGGTGACCTACTGCAACGAGGTGAAGGCCGGGCTGCTGGCCATCGACCGAGACATGATCGAGGCCGAGGGCGCGGTGTCCTATGAGACAGCCGCCGCCATGGCCCGGGGCGCCCGGGCCGCGGTGCATGCGGATCTGGCCGTGTCCGCCACGGGCCTCGCCGGCCCGGACGGGGACGGGGTCCACCCGGTGGGGACCGTGTTCGTGGGCCTGGCGGACGGGGAAAACGTCTGGGTGCGCGAATTGCGCCTGGGCACCCGCCGGGAGCGGGTCCGGGCGCTGGCCGCCAACCACGCCTTTGATATGCTCCGCCGCTACCTCCAGGGCCTGCCAATAATGATGGAATAAAAAAGCATAGAGTAATGGCGCTGCGCCCCACCGGGGCGCAGCGCCATTTTTCTGGTTTCATCGTCACCGGGTCCCGCCGGTGTGCCGGACGGTCATGCCCCGCCGGGCGGGCTGGTCCCGCTTGACGCGCACCCGCTTCTCCCGGGGCACAGGCACCGGCGCGCCCACGTCCTGCAGCTTCTGGCGGCGGCGGTCCTGCACCTCCTGGGGGATGGGCCGGATGTCCCCGGCGCGGGTCAGCGCCCAGCGGGTCATCATCGGCCCCACCAGTTCGTAGACCAGCACGGCGAACAGGGTGATGTTGCGGATCAGCGCGCCCTGCTCGCCCAGCTGGGCGGCGGTGGCGCACATACCCAGCGCCACGCCCGCCTGGGGCAGCAGCGTCACGCCCAGATACTTGCAGATGTTGGGCGCGCACCGGGTGGCCCGGGCGCTGGCAAAGGCGCCGGCGTACTTACCAAGGGAGCGGGCCAGGATGTACACCACGCCCACGCCCACGATGGCCCAGTCGGAGAACACGCTCAACTCCAGCTGGGCGCCGCTGATGACGAAGAACAGCGCGAACAGCGGGCTGGTCCACTTGTCCGCCGCGCCCATCAGGTCGCCGGACAGGGGGCAGAGGTTGCAGAACACCGTGCCCAGCATCATGCACACCAGCAGGGAGGAAAAGCCCACCGTCACCGGCCCGACGCGGAATTCGATCATGGACAGGGACGCGGTGAGGAACACGAAGGCGATGGTCATGTTCAGCCGGTTGGTGTTGGAGTTGAACAGCTTTTCCAGCTGGGTCAGCAGCCAGCCCATCACCGCGCCCAGCACCAGGGAGGCGGCGATCTCGATCAGGGGGTCGGCCAGGATGGACACCAGGTCGGTGGTGCCGCTGACCATGGTGCGGGCCAGACCAAAGCTGACGGCGAACACCACCAGGCCCACCGCGTCGTCCAGGGCGACGATGGGCAGCAGCAGATCGGTGAGGGGGCCTTTGGCCTTATACTGGCGCACCACCATCAGCGTGGCGGCCGGGGCCGTGGCGGTGGCGATGGCGCCCAGGGTGATGGCCTGGGCCATGGTCAGCTTCTCCGGCGCCAGCAGATGCACCCCGGCCAGGGCCAGGTCCACCAGCACCGTGGCGGTCAGGGCCTGGAACACGCCCACCACGGCGGCCTGCCGGCCCGTGGCGCGCAGATCGCCCAGCCGGAACTCGTTGCCGATGGAGAAGGCGATGAAGCCCAGCGCCACCTCGCTCACCAGGTCCAGCCCGCCCACCGCCTCGGCGGTGGGGAAGCCCAGCCCGTCGATGCCGGCGCGGCCCAAAAAATAGGGCCCGACCAGCAGACCGGCCACCAGATAGGCCGTCACGTCGGGCAGTTTCAGCGGTTTGATGACGCGGGTCATCAGCAGACCCGCCAGCATGGCGATGGAGACAGATAAAAGCGTAGACATGGGGCATCACTTCCGTTTTCAGATTCCAACGCAGTATAGCACCGGCGAAAACGGATTGCAACTTGATTTCTGACCAATTTTCTGGGTTTTTTCGGGGCCGTTTTGAACAAATTGAAGGCTATGCTTCCACAAATAAATGCAGGACTAGCTCTCCTCGCCCCGGCGCAGGCCCCCGAAGAAATCCCGCAGCAGGCCGGCGCACTCCGCCTCCCGCACGCCGCCGTAGATGGCGGGCCGGAAACCGTACCGCTCCTCGAACAGGTTCAATACGCTGCCGCAGGAGCCGGTGACGGGCTCTTTCGCCCCGTAGACCAGGGTGGGGATGCGGGCGTTCAGCACCGCCCCGGCGCACATGGGGCATGGCTCCAGCGTCACATACAGGGCGCACCCGTCCAGCCGCCAGGACCCCACCGCGGCGCAGGCGGCCTCGATGGCCTCGATCTCCGCGTGGCGCACGGCGCTCCGCCGCTCCTCGCGGCGGTTGTGCCCCCAGCCGATGACGCGCCCGGCGGCGTCCGCCACCACGCACCCCACCGGCACGTCCCCGGCGGCCAGGGCCAGACGGGCCTCTTTCAGCGCCAGCGCCATATAGTCCTCCCGCTCCACGGCCATCACCTCAAAGCTATTATGGCATAAAAAGGCGGCGCCCGCAAGTACGGACGCCGCCCGTCGGAAAACTCTTGCACTCAAGAAAACAACGCGCTATAATGACAGTAACGGAATGACAAAGGCGGGACTTGGGGCGCTCACAACACCCCAAGCCCCTATGCAGGAGTTGCGGTCTCCTACACAGCTTTTCAGCGCCCAAGGCTCATTATACCTGTTCCCATGTGTTTTTACAAGGGCAGGTTGTGCGGCTTTTGTGTTGTGTTGTGCGCGGTGTGGGGTTTTGCCCTGCGCCGCCTTTGTTGTTTCGGCGGGAAAGTTCGCGGGGCAGGGAGAAAAGACCCTGTTCCCGCGGGCGAGTACCGTTGAGACAGCGCAGCGCGACACCGCCGGGATAAATATATTTTTCTAACGGTGGTTGTAAGACTAGATCAAGAAAGGGAAGCAAAAGACGATGAAAAGAATGTTGACGACCCTCCTTGCCCTGTGCCTGATCCTGTCCATGATGGGGACCGGGGCCTTCGCGGCGGAGGAAGAGGACAGCACGCTCTGGTTCGTGACGGAGGACGGGCAGAACAAATTTGAGTCGGAAACGCCCGCGACCGTGACCATGACCGTCACGGTACCGGCGGATGGCATATACCTGGTCACCACCCAGCCCGAGGGCCCGGACGGTGGGCCGGAGGGCTTCTCCGTCACCTCGGAGGACGAGGCCCTCGCCTTCCTGGCGGAGCAGGAGCTGCGGGACCTGTGGAACGGCGGACATTGGCCGGTGGAACTGACCGCCGGGGACTATGCCGTCACCGCGGAGAATGTCACCTCCATGAGCATGAGCCTGTTCTTGGTGGACAACACCGGTATGCCCGACGACATCCCGCCCGCCGCGGAGCGGGTCAGTGCCCGCTTCTGGTTCACAGAGGACAACAAACGCACTTCCAACTTCCGGTCGCCGGAGCCCGCCTCTGGGGTCATGACCGCCGAGGTGGAGCAGGATGGGCTGTATCTGGTGACGGTGGATGCCCAGGGGAGCGAATCGCTGTCCCTCGCCGTGGACAGTGACGCCTTTGCTTTTATGAGCCAGCTGCAGCCGGAGGATCCTTACGAAACGGGGGAGTACGAGATCTGGAAGTCGGCCCTCGTGGAGTTGCCCGCCGGGGAGTACACCCTCCAGATCGAGAACGGCACCAGATGCAGCGTGGATGTGGAGCTGACCCATCCCCTGGACGCGGTGGACGGTGTCATCGGCGAGGGGCTTTACGTCTGCCAGCTGGACGAGGCCGCGACGGTGAACTACACCGTCATGGGCGTGGGCGCGGAAGCGGTCTTTTACAGCGGCCCTTCGCCCGAATCGCTGTCCGAGGCCGGAGATGCTTGGGCCTATAAGAAAAACAGCGAGCAGGCGGTGGTGAGCTTTGAGCCGGGCACGGCGGTCATCGACTTTACGGGCGGCTATGTGACCAGCGCGCTGGTGGGGACAACAGAGGGCGTGTATGCCGCAGGGTCGGATGGTGCCAGCGGCTCCGCTGCGTCCGCAGAGCCTGTCGAATTTGACGTGGACCCGGCCAACACAGACGAAAATGGAGCCGTTCTGGGTACGGTGACCGTCCCGGCAGACGGGTATTATCTCTTTACTGCGGATGCCCTTCCGATGACCCATGACATTCAGGTCACCTTTACCTCCGACCTGCCCATCCAGACGGAGTCGGACATCGTGCCTGACGGGACGTTCTCGGAAAAATGGAACTGGTACGAACTGCGTGCGGCGGTGCATCTGACCGCCGGGGACTACACCGTTGCCGTGGGCGGTGCTATGTACGGTGCCGACCTCATCCCCGCGCAGACGGTGGACTCCCTGGCTGGGACGTTTGCCGATGGCGGTGTGTATACGTGCGCGCTGGCCGAGCCTGCGACCGTGACCTTTACCCTGGACGCCAACGAAGTCAAGGATATATACTTCTACGGCGGCAATGACGGCGGGCTGCTGCTGCCGCTGACCCCGGCGGCAGACGGCGGGACGCTCACGGTGGAGTTCCCCGCGGGTGTTGCGGTCATCGACGCACATAATACCTACGACCCCGTCACCGGCACGGTGAACTGACAGGAGACGACATTTAAAATGGTCATTTCGGTTTTTCCGAAATGACCATTTTTCATTCTATTGTCTTTTTCGTTCAGGGGCGTTACTTGTACTTCACCGCCGTGCCGCAGGCCACGATCTCCGCCGCGCCCTGCATGATGACGGAGGAGCCGGACCGGATGTTCAGCACCGCGTCAGCCCCCAGGGCCTGGGCCTCGTCCACCATGCGCTTGGCGGCGACCAGCCGGGCCTCTTTCAGCGCCAGCGCCATATAGTCCTCCCGCTCCACGGCCATGCCCCCTTCATACCGCCATTATGCCACAGTTTCCCCCGGAAAGCAACGCCGTCCCGACCGCATGGGCTGGTGTTCGCGGCCGGGGGCGACGCAAAATATAGAAAAAATCAAAATTTTTCCGCGCCATCCCCCCGGGAGGGGGACAGAGCGCGGGAACTTATGTTATTCTTTACAAGAGATTACATTTTAGTTATAATTTATTCAAATTATGACACCCCCATCCCCTGTTACAAAACCCGGCCGGCGGCGTCCGGCCGTCCAGGAGGAAGCCGATGAACGACGAACTGTTCCCCGCCCGCCTGCGCCAGCTGCGGGAGGCAAAGCATATCGACAGGAAGACCTTGGGCGAATTGTGCGGTCTTTCCAAGAACATGATCGGGAAATACGAGAGCGGCGAGCGGGACCCGTCCATCAAATCGCTGACGGTGATCGCGGACTACTTCGGCGTGTCCCTGGATTATCTGATGGGACGGGACGAGGAATAAAAATTTTTCTTATCCCCCTGTGGGTGGGACGGGCGGAGAGCGCCTGTGTTATAGTTACAAGAGTAACACGGCTGTTACGAATCGGACTCGACAAGGAGATGAGCTTATGAAGCAGAAGAAATGGCTGGCCGGGCTGCTGGCGGCGCTGCTGCTGCCGGGCCTGCCGGTGGGCGCACTGGCCGACGGGGAGGTGTGCGTGCCGCCCACGGTGGACGCGGCCGCCGAAGTTCCTGTACAGGTCGGGGACCTCGAGATCCCGGAACAGGCCGGGGAGCCCGACGCTTCCCGGCAGACGGAGGACCCCGAGATCCCTCCGCAGATAGATGTCCCCGCCGCGGAGGACGCGGATCAGACCGACCACAGCGTGGCGGTGACGCTCTCCGGCGCGGTGGACGCCATCCACACGGTGATCTACCAGGGCACAGAGCAGCTGGTCTACTTTACGGACAGCACCGGCACCTATTATAACCGCCTGGACAGCGCCGGCAGCAACGAGCGGGTCTATGTGACTGAGACCGACGCCATCCCGACCCGGCTGACCGCCATCGCCGACGGCACGGAACGCGCGCAGATGGGCTTTGATATGCGGCTGTTCCTGGAAAACGAGAGCGACGTGACGGTGGAGGGCGCCACGGTCCTGAAGGACGAGATGGACGTGGACCACCGCTGCGTGGACATCCTGCTGCCGGACGGCGGCAGCGTGACGGTGGCCGTGGCGGCCTTCGGCGGCGACGTGCCCGCCCGCATCCCCATGACGTTCTACAACGAGGATTGGGAAAACGGCGTGATCGTGGGCGGCGGCAGCGTGATATCCGGCCCGGAGGCGGGGAACTTTGACGCCTGTTGGCGCGCCGACGACAGCGGCGAGGTCGTCTCCGGCGGCTCCTTCGAGGTGTGGACCGGCCCCGGCTATGCCATTGAGGTGCTGGAGGGCGGCACGGTCGCGGAGACCCGCGCTCCCGCCGGCGCGGCGGCGGAGAGCGTCCCCGCCGGCTCCATTTGCTATGTGCTGCACATAGACGTAGGCGCGGAGCGGTTCGTCATCGCCGCGGTGCGCCAGGGCGAGAGTTACGTCCCCGGGGAGGACATCACCGCCCCGGCCGAGCCGGAGAGCGAGGATGTGCCGGAAACCGAGGACGTGCCGACGGGCGAAGATGTGCCGGAGGGCGAGGATGCCCCGGAAACCGAGGACATACCGGAGGGCGAAGATGTGCCGGAGGACGAGGATGTGCCGGAAACCGAGGACATACCGGAGGTCGAAGAGATTCCGGAGGACGAAAATGCCCCGGAGAGCGAGGATGTGCCGGAGGGCGAAGATGTGCCAGAGGCTGACGCGGCTACGGGGACCTTCAAGGACGTGCCGGACAACAGCTGGTATAAGGACATCGTGGAGCGGGCCTACGCCGCGGGCATGGTCAACGGCGTCACCGCCGACGCCTTTTACCCCAACACCACCGCCACCCGGGGCCAGACCGTGGCCATGATCTGGCGGCAGGCGGGGTCCCCGGCGGGTGGCGACGTGGCCTTCACGGACCTGACCGCCGACTATTACCGGGACGCGGTGGCCTGGGCCGGCTGGGTGCGGGCCGTCAACGGCACCTCCCGCACCAGCTTCGAGCCGGACAGCGCCATCACTCGGGAGCAGCTGGCGGCCATCCTCTACCGGATGGCGGGCAGCCCCACGGCCTGGTCCGGCGGCCTGGTGGACCAGTGGCCCGACGGCGGGTCTGTGTCCTCCTTCGCCCGGACGGCGATGCAGTGGGCGCTGGACAACGGCATCATCAACGGCTACGCCGACGGCACCCTGCACCCCCGGGCGCCTGCCACCCGGGCGGAGGTGTGCGCCATGCTGCTGCGGTACAGCGAGGTGGTGGGGATGTACCCCACCGAGCCGATGGCCCCCTCCTTCCAGGAGCAGGCCGTCAGCCAGAACGTCTCCCACACAGAGCGGAACCTGGATAACCCCAAGCTGATCCGGCCCAAGCGGGACAAGATCGACGACGGGCTGTACGACAACGGCGAGGACGGCGGCCAGTGGATACAGCAGTGGAGCGAGACCTATTGGGACCTGGACCGCTCCGGCGAGGACATCATGTGGTGTACCCGGAACCTGACCCGGATGTACACCGGCCCCGGCGTGGATTATGACGTGGTCTACACCCTCTATTCCACCTATGAGGTGTCCCGCCTTGGCCCCGACGAGAACGGCTGGACCCCGGTGGTGTACCATGAGTACGAGACTGGCAGCGGCTTCACCGGCTGGGACCACACCGGCTACGTGCGTACCGACTACTTGAGCAAGGTCGTGCCCTGCCACCCACACGTGGCGGACTTCTCCTCCGGCCCGGCGCTGGAGGCCTGGTGCCACGGCGGCATCCCCGAGGGCGACCTCTACGCCGACTATGGCGCCTCGGCCAACGGCACGTTCTACCACGAGGAGTACACGCCTGTCATCAGCGGCGACACCTATACCTACACCCTCCGGGGCGGCGGCCACGTCATCATCCACAACGTACTGCCCGAGGGGCTGGTGTCCGTAGAGGCCAGCGGCGAAGTGGAGACGCACAGTATACTTCTGTTCGTGGGTCTTGAAAAGGGTTACGGCATCCGGGCCTCCAAGGGCTACGGCGGCGGTTACAGCCTCAGCTGCAGCGGCGACTATATGAGCTGCGGGATAGACTACATGGTGGATATGTCCAACGACGAGGACATTGAGATGACCATGTTCTACGGCGACGGGGCGCCCCGGGTGCTGAAGGCCACCATCAACGACCCCTATGGCGGCAGCCGCATGGGCGACGGCGCCTCCCGGTTCCTGTTCCTGGACAGCAACGGCAGCGTTCCCTCTTATGCTATGGCGGAGAACTTCTTCAATCTGAAGGGCGGCTATAAGCTGAAGAGTTTGAGCCCCTACGCCACCGTGGGCAAGGTGGAGAACGGCGAGCTGCACCACTTCACCGTGCAAAACCTGCCGGAGGGCATCGACCAGATCTGGTTCGACGTGGTCCGCGGCTAACTTGCTTCGCAAGCCTCGCAGAGTTTGCGCCCGCAGGCGCAAATAGATTTAGATATGATTTCCCAGGACATGCGCCTGGGAAATCATACTTATCGGCCCGCAAACGTGAACGCCCCGTCCTGTTCAGGACGGGGCGCTTTGCGCTGCAGTGAGCCGCATCTCTCTCATTTGAAAGGAGCCAAGGCTCCTTTCAAATGACTGTTACACCATATTTGCCTGGGCGGCGGTGATGATGGCCATGGAGTAGACCTCCTCGGCGTTGCAGCCGCGGCTCAAGTCGTTGATGGGGGCGTTCAGACCGCGCAGGATGGGGCCGTATGCCTCAAAGCCGCCCAGCCGCTGGGCGATCTTGTAGCCGATGTTGCCGGCGTTGATGTCCGGGAAGATGAACACGTTGGCGTACCCCGCCACCCGGTCCTCCGGGCACTTGGTCCGGGCCACCACCGGGCTGACGGCGGCGTCGAACTGCATCTCGCCGGTGATGGGGACATTGGGCATCAGCGCCTTGACCCGCTGGGCGGCGTTGTGCATCTTGTCCACGTCCTCGCCCTTGCCGGAGCCGAAGGTGGAGTAGCTCAAAAAGGCCACCTTCGGGTCCACGCCGAACATCTGGGCGCACTTGATTGTCTCGGTGGCGATCTCCACCAGGTCGTCCTCGGTGGGGTGGATGTTGATGGCGCAGTCGCCCATGGCCAGGACGGTGCTGTCGCCGGTGGCGGAGGGGTGGACCATGATGAAACAGGAGGAGACGATCTTGTTCTCCGGCCGGGTCTTGATAAGCTGCAAGGCCGGCCGGACCGTGTCGGCAGTGGAGTAGGTGGCACCGCCCAGCAGGGCGTCCGCCTCGCCCATGGCCACCAGCATGGTGCCGAAATAGTTGCGGTGGGTCAGAGCCTCGGCGCACTGGTCTTTGGTCATCTTGCCCTTGCGAAGCTCGAACATCCGCTCCACCATGGCGTCCCGGTCGCCGTAGGTCATGGGGTCGATGATGACGGCGCCGCGGATGTTGTAGCCGGCCTTGTGGGCGGCGGCCAAGATCTCCAGCTCGTTGCCCATCAGCACCGGCGTCAGGAAGGTGCCGGACAGCAGCCGGGCGGCGGCCTCCAGGATACGGGGGTCGTTGCCCTCGGTGAAGACGATCTTGCGGGGCCGTGCCCGCAGGGAGTCGATCAGCTTCTGGAACATATGTATTCTCCTCTCATGTATGATCTGTAAATAGCAAGCAAGCCATACAGGGGCCTCCCGCATCGCTTTAAACAAATGATACCACGCACAGGGAGAATTTGCAAGTTGCTGTTTACAAATTTTGCGTCTTCGGTTATAATACAAAAAGTTATCAGATCGTCAAGCGAGGGACATGACCATGCACGAGCTGCAATTTTGCGCGAATTTGAGCCGGCTGCGCCGGGAGAAGGGCGTCAGCCAGCGAAAGGCGGCGTCCGACCTGCACATCTCCCAGGCCCTTTTGAGCCACTATGAGAACGGCGCCCGGGAGCCGGGGCTGGCCTTCGTGTGCCGGGCCTGTGATTACTACGGCGTGACGGCGGACTTCCTGCTGGGCCGCACCGGCGACGAGGCCGGCGCCCGGCTGGGTCCGGAGACTATCCGGCAGCTGGCGGCCCAGCTGCGCCAGATCGCGGACCAGGCGGAGAGTTGTATATGAGACAGGAAAACATACGCAATTTCTCCATCATCGCCCACATAGACCACGGCAAATCCACCCTGTCCGACCGGCTGATCGAACTGTGCGGCGCGGTGGACGCCCGGCAGATGGCCGACCAGATCCTGGACAACATGGACCTGGAGCGGGAGCGGGGCATCACCATCAAGGCCCGGGCCGTGACCCTCACCTGGAAGGACTACCAGCTGAACCTGATCGACACCCCGGGCCATGTGGACTTCAACTACGAGGTCAGCCGCAGCCTCGCCGCCTGCGAGGGGGCGGTGCTGGTGGTGGACGCCAGCCAGGGCGTGGAGGCCCAGACCCTGGCCAACACCTACCTGGCCATGGAGCATGACCTGGAGATACTGCCCGTTATCAACAAGATCGACCTGCCCGCCGCCGACCCGGCCCGGGTGAAGACCGAGGTGGAGGACATCATCGGCATCCCCGCCATGGACGCGCCGGAGATCTCCGCGAAAAACGGCGTGAACATCCAGGCGGTGCTGGACGACATCATCGCCCATGTGCCGGCTCCCAAGGGGGACCCGGCTGCGCCCTTGAAGGCCCTGGTGTTCGACAGCCAGTACGACAGCTACCGGGGCGTCATCGTGCTGGTGCGCCTAAAGGACGGCCGCCTGGCCCGGGACATGGACGTGAAGTTCATGGCCACCGGCGCCAGCTATAAGGTGGTGGAGGTGGGCCACCTGCTGCCCACCCGCCTGGAGCCCTGCGACGCCCTGGAGGCGGGGGAGGTGGGCTACTTCACCGCCAGCATCAAGAACGTCCGGGACACCCGCATCGGCGACACGGTCACCGGCGCGGAGGCCCCCGCGGCCGAGGCCCTGCCCGGCTACCGGCCCGCCCGGAGCATGGTCTACTGCGGCATCTACACCGAGGACGGGTCCAAGTACCCCGACCTGCGGGACGCGCTGGAGAAGCTGCAATTGAACGACGCCAGCCTCTCCTTTGAGCCGGAGAGTTCCGTGGCCCTGGGCTTCGGGTTCCGGTGCGGCTTTTTGGGGATGCTGCACCTGGAGATCATCCAGGAGCGGCTGGAGCGGGAGTTCGACCTGGACCTGGTGACCACCCTGCCCTCCGTCATCTACGAGATCGAGATGACCGACGGCACGGTGAAGTATGTGGACAACCCCCACAATTACCCGGACGTGTCCGCCATCGCCGAGTCCCGGGAGCCATTCGTGAAGATGAGCATCATCACCCCCCAGGAGTTCGTGGGCAACATCATGCCCCTGTGCCAGGACCGGCGGGGGATCTACGAGGGGATGCAGTATCTGGACCAGCGGCTGGTGGAGCTGACATACGAGATGCCCCTGGGGGAGATCATCTACGACTTCTTCGACACCCTCAAAGCCCGGACGAAGGGCTACGCCTCCATGGACTACGAGTTTTCCTGCTACAAGCCCTCGGAGCTGGTGAAGGTGGACCTGCTCCTGAACGGTGAGGCGGTGGACGCTTTGAGCCTGATCGCCCACAAGGACAAGGCCTATCCCCGGGCCAGGCGGCTGTGCGAGAAGCTGAAGGAGAACATCCCCCGGCAGCTTTTCGAGGTGCCCATCCAGGCGGCCATCGGCGGCAAGATCATCGCCCGGGAGACGGTGAAGGCCCTGCGGAAGGACGTGCTGGCCAAGTGCTACGGCGGCGACATCACCCG
>CANRIF010000043.1 GCA_947630645.1 uncultured Oscillospiraceae bacterium
CGCTGCTCGGTGAGGTAGTCGTACCGCTCCCCCACCCGCTTGCTCTCCTCGATGGCGCCCAGGTTGGGGGTGCCCAGTTCCCGGATGGCCCGGCGCAGTTCGGCGATGCGCCGGTTGGCGGCGGCCAGGCTCTCCACCGGCTGCCGCTGGGCCTGGGCGGCGGTGCGGGTCAGCTCGTAGGTGTCCCACAGCCGGTCCACGATCTGCTTTTCCTCCATCTCGGCGGCCAGGGTCTGCCGCTCGATGGACGCCACCAGCCGCTCCTGCTCGATGAGGGCCTCATTCTGCCGCTGGGCGTCCTTGTCCGCCTCGGTCCGCTTGGCCTCCAACTCGAATTTCTGGCTGGTGATGGTCCGTAGCTGCTGGCGCATCTGCTCGGCCTGCTCCGCCAGTTCCTGGCCCCGGGCCTCATTGCGCCGGAGGCTCTCGTCGATGGCGGCGTTCTTCTTCTCATAGTCGGCCAGCAGCGTCCGGCGCTGTTCGCCGCCCTCGGTCATGGCCCGCTTCACGTCCTCCAGCTGGCCGGCGTTGGTGCGCTTGGCGTCCTGCTCCGCCTGGAGAGAGGCGTCCTCCCGCTGGACCTGGGCCAGTTCCTGGCCAGCCACGTCCATGTCGTACCGGGCCGCGGCCAGTTCCCGCTCGGCGTTCTCCAGCGCCTCGGTCTTCTCCTGCTGGCGTTTGAGCAGGTTCACCCGCTCCGCCCGCAGCCGCGCCAGTTCGTTGGCCCGGCTCAACACGCCGGTGCCCTTGGCGGCGCTGCCGCCGGTCATGGAGCCGCCGGCGTGGATCATCTGCCCGTCCAGGGACACGATGCGAAACTCGTTCTTATGCCGCCGGGCGATGGCCACGGCGTCGGACAATGTCTCGGCCACCACCGTCCGGCCCAGCAGGCTCTCGAAGATGCTCTGATAGGTGCCGTCGAACCGGACCAGTTCCAGCGCCAGCCCCAGGCACCCGGCCTCCCCCTGGGGGACATGGCGCAGCACGTTGCCACGGATGGCGTCCAGGGGCAGGAAGGTGCCCCGGCCGCTGTCCAGGCGTTTGAGCATCTCGATGGCGGTCTTGCCGTCGTCCTGGGTGTCCACCACGATGTTCTGGGCCGCGGCGCCCAGGGCCGTCTCGATGGCCAGGGTGTACCGGTCCTCCGCGCGGACCAGGTCCGCCACCGGGCCGTGTATCCCCTTCAGGCTGCCCCGGCGGCTGGCCTGCATGACCGTCTTCACCGCCCGGTTATAGCCCTCGTAGTCCTTCTCCATCTCCGCGAGCATATTGATGCGCCCGTCCATGCTCCGGCCGTCCACGGTCAGGCGGGTGACCTCGTCCCGCAGGGCGCTCACCCGGCTCTCCCGGCCGGACATCTTCATCCGGTGGCCGTTTACCACGTTGGAAAGCTGCCCGATCCGGCCCGCCAGGGCCTGCCGCTCGGCGCCGATCTGGTCCACCCGCTCCCGGAGCTGGGCGATCTGCCCGTCCAGGGCGCTGATGCGCCCGGCGTCCTCGGTCATGTCGGAGCGCAGCCGGTCCATGCTGTCCAGGTTGCTCTTCTTGTCCGCCGCCAGCACCGCCGCGGCCTGTTTATTGTCGCTGATGGCGGTCTCCTTGTCGGTGAGCCGCTCCCGGATGGCCTCCATCTCCAGGTCCTTCTCCCGCATCCGTTGGGAGATATCCTCGGACCGCTGGTAATTGGCGGTCACCGCCTCCCGCGCCCGGTCCAGCTCCACCCGGGCGGCCTCGTGGCTGGCGCGGATGGCCTGGGTCTGGCCGGAGAGTTTGTCCAGCGTCTCCATCCAGGCGGACACCTCCAGCCCCTTCAACTGCTCCTGGAGGGCCAGGTACTTCTCCGCTACCGCCGCCTGCTTCCGCAGGGGGGTCAGCTGCATCTCCAGCTCCTCGATCTTGTCCCCCACCCGCAGCAGCGAGTCGTCCGTGGCGGCCAGCTTGCGCTCGGCCTCCTCCTTGCGGAAGCGGTAGCGGGAGATGCCCGCCGCCTGCTCGAAGATCTCCCGGCGGTCGGTGCTTTTGGCGGAGACGATCTCCGCGATGCGCCCCTGGCCGATGATGGAATACCCGTCCCGGCCGAGGCCCGTGTCCATTAAGAGTTCGCTCACGTCCCGCAGCCGGACCGACTCTTTATTTATGTAGTACTCGCTCTCCCCGCTGCGGTAGTACCGCCGGGAGATGGCCAGCTCGTCGCTGTCCACGGGGAACAGGCGGGCGGTGTTGTCCAGTATGAGCGTCACCTGGGCGAAGCCCAGCTTGCCGCGCTTTTCCGTGCCGCCGAAGATCACGTCCTCCATCTTCCCGCCGCGGAGGGCGCGGGTGCGCTGTTCGCCCATCACCCACAGTACCGCGTCGGATATGTTGGATTTGCCGGACCCGTTGGGCCCGACGATCATGGTCACGTCCTTTTCAAAGAGAATGGTGGTCTTGTCCGGGAAGGACTTGAACCCCTGTATCTCCAACGCCTTTAAATACAAAATCTTATACCTCTAAACCTGTTCTATGCCCAGAAAAACACAAAATATAGTATATCCCAATCAGCCCCGCACGTCAACCAAAACCACGTCCCCGCCGGCGTTTTCCAGCGGCTTTACCGCCAGGCCCGCCAGGCCGTACCGCGCCGTCAGGTCCGCGATGTTGGCCCGGTGCTGGCCGATCATGGCGCTCACCCGCTCCGGCGCCACACCCAGGGTGACGAAGGCCCCCGCCGGCACCGCCTGCAAAAGCGCCGCCGCCCGGCGGCGCAGCACCTCCGAGCGGACCAATTCCCCCAGCGCCGGGTGGTAGGCCCCGGCCACGGCCTGGCCGCCGGACAGCTCCTGGGTGGGGTTCAGCCCCAGCCGGATCACTGGGACGCCCGCCTCCTCAAAAAGGGGCAGGATGTCCGCGCACACCGCCACCGCGTCGGCCACGGTGTGTTCCCGGTAGGTCCCAGCCCGCCATAGTTCCTCCAGCGCCGTGCCCCGCACGATCACCGTGGGGTATATCCGCGCCCCGTCCGGGGCCAGGGCGATGACGCGCCGGGCGGTCTCCACGTCCTTGGCCCGGTCGGACTCGGGCAGGCCGGTCATCATCTGCAAGACGAGCCGAAGCCCCGCCTTCTTCACCAGCCCCGCCGCCCGGACCGTGTCCCCGGCGGTGTGGCCCCGGCCGCTGGCGGCCAGCACGTCGTCGAACATGGACTGGGCGCCCAGCTCCACGGTGGCCACGCCATAGCCTTTGAGCATATCCAGCGCATCTTCGTCCACCGCGTCGGGCCGGGTGGACAGCCGGATGGCGCGGATGGTCCCGTCCGCGAGATAAGGCTGGGCCGCCTCCAGAAGCTGGCACTGCAGCCGGGGGCTCACCGCCGTGAAGCTGCCGCCGTAAAAGGCCAGCTCCAGGCCGGACTGGCCCGCCGCTTTGGCCCGCTCCAGCGCCCCCGTCACATCCTCGGCGGAGGCAGGCAAAGGGCTGCCGGAGATGCGCTTCTGGTCACAGAACACGCAGTCGTTCGGGCAGCCCAGATGGGGGACGAATATGGGGAGTATCCGCGCTCTCGCCATCAGCCGTTCAGCATCGCCAGCGCGGCCTTGGCGGCCGCCTGTTCCGCTTCCTTTTTGCTCTTGCCCTCCCCCACAGCGCTGGCGCCGTCGTGCAGCGCCACGCTGGCGGTGAAGGTCTTGTCATGGTCCGGGCCGCTCTCCCCCACGATGGTATACGCCGGGGCCGCGCCGCCCGCCCGCTGCAGCAACTCCTGCAGCTGGGTCTTATAGTCCGTCCGGGCGGGCCGGTGTCCGGCGCGGACATCCTTTAGGATGCGCTCGGCGATGAACGCCTCCGCCGGGTCCAGGCCGCCGTCCAGGTAGATGGCGGCGATGATGGCCTCCACGCAGTCGGCCAGGATGGACGTGCGCTGGCGGCCGCCGTTGCACTGTTCGTTCCGGCCCAGGCGGATATAGTCCCCCAGGCCCAGGGACAGAGCAACTTGGTGCAGGCTCGCCTCGCACACCAGCTCCGCCCGCAGGCGGGTCAGCCCGCCCTCCGGCATATCCGGGTACAGCCTGCATATGGTCTTGGCCGCGCAGAAGCCCAGCACCGCGTCGCCCAGAAATTCCAGGCGCTCGTTGCTGTGCCTCGTCTGCGGGCTCTCGTTGGCGTAAGAGCTGTGGGTCAGGGCGGTGGTCAGGAGCGAGCGGTCGGAAAAAACGTATCCCAGCCGCTTTTCCAGCTCGTCCATGTCAGGCGTCGGTGTGGGCGCTGACATAGGCGACCAGATCGCCGATGGTGCGGATCTGCCGCAGTTCCTCCTCGGGGATCTCGTCCAGGCCGAACTCGTCCTCCAACTCCACCACCAGTTCCACCACGTCCACGGAGTCGATGGAGAGGTCCTCTATGAGGTTGGTGTTCTCGCTCAGGTCCTTCTCGGGGATCTCGAACGTCTCGGAAATCAGGCTGACGATCTTTTCGTAAATCATGTCGCTTCTCCTTTGCTCACTTGATTTTCATGAACTCGATATTGGCCTCGATGGCGCCTGCCACGTCCGCCCGGACGCAGGCGGCCGCCTGTCGTACCGCGTTATAGATGGCCCGCTCGTCCGAACTGCCGTGGGCCTTGATCACAGGCCTGCCGATGCCCAGCAGCGCCGTTCCACCCACCTCGGAGGGGTCCAGCAGGGCCTTCATGCCCGCCAGGTCCTTCTTGATGAGCAAGGCCCCCAGCTTGTTCTTCGTGCTGGAAAACATGACCTTTTTCAACTCTTTGAACAGGAACTTGGCCGTACCCTCCACGGTCTTGAGCATCACGTTGCCCGCCAGGCCGTCGGTCACCAGCACGTCGAACCGGCCGGAGAACACCTCGCTGCCCTCGGCGTTGCCCACGAAGTCGATGCGCCCGGCGTCGGACGCCTCCTTCAGCAGGGCGAAGGCCTGCTTTTGCAGCGCGCCGCCCTTGGCGTCCTCGGTGCCCACGTTCAGCTGGGCCACCCGGGGCTTTTCGATCCCCAGCATCCGCTGGGCGTAAAACGCGCCCATATAGGCGAATTGGAGCAGATACTCCGGCGTGGAGTCCACATTGGCGCCGCAGTCGATGAGCAGCACGCCCTTGCCCCCGTTGGGGAGGACCGGGCACAGCGCCGCCCGGCGGATGCCCTTGACGCGCCCCACGAATTGGGTCGCCCCCGCCAAGAGCGCCCCGGTGCTGCCCGCGGACACCACCGCGTCGCCCTGGCCGGCCTTGAGCATGGTCAGCGCCACGGTCATGGAGGAGCGGCGCTTGTTGTAGCAGACCATGCCCGGCTCGTCCTCCATATCGATCACATCCGGGGCGTGGACCACGCTGACGCGGCCCTCGTCCCCGCCGCCGCAGGCGGACAGGGCAGAGCGGACCTCGTCCTCCCGGCCCACCAGCACCACGTCCGTATCCAGTTCCCGGGCGGCTCTTACCCCGCCGGCGACCACCGCCTGGGGGGCGTTGTCGCCGCCCATGGCGTCCAGGATGATCCTCATGTGCCGCTCTCCTCTCTCTCGATGATCCGGCCCAGATCGGCCAGCGCCCGCTCCGACACTTTCAAATACCGCTCCCGCTTGCCGCGGATGCGCTCGTCCAGGTGTTCGATGATGCCAAAATTCACGTTCATGGGCTGGAAATCCCCGCTGGCCGCCCCGCCGGACACATACAGCGCCAGCGCGCCGATGGCCGTGGTCCGGGGAAAGTCCAGGGGCGGCAGGCCTTTTAAGCGCCGGGCCATCTCCAGCGCCGCCAGCATCCCGCTGGCGCAGCTCTCCACATAGCCCTCCACGCCGGTCACCTGTCCGGCGAAAGCCACCCGGGGCTGGCTTTTGAGCCGGTAGTACCGGTCCAGCAGCTTCGGCCCGTTCAAAAACGTGTTGCGGTGCATCTTCCCGTAGCGCAGATATTCCGCATTTGCCAGCGCCGGGATCATGCCGAACACCCGCCGCTGCTCCGGGAAGGTCAGGTGGGTCTGGAAACCCACCACGTTGTACACCGAGCCCTCGTCGTTGTCCCGCCGCAGCTGCACCACGGCGTGATAGCTCTCCCCCGTCACCGGGTCACGCAGGCCCACCGGCTTGAGCGGACCGTAGCGCAGGGTGTCGCGGCCCCGCCGGGCCATGACCTCCACGGGCATACACCCCTCGAACACCCCCGCGTCCTCGAAGCCGTGGACCGGGGCCTCCTTGGCGTGGGCCAGCTCCGTCACGAAGGCGTCGTACTGGTCCTTGTCCATGGGGCAGTTTACATAATCCGCCGTCCCCTTGCCGTAGCGGGAGCCGAACCAGGCCTTTGTCATGTCGATGCTGTCGAAGGCCACCAGCGGCGCGGCGGCGTCGAAGAAGTGGAGGAAATCCGCCTCGCCGCAGGCGTCCGCGATGGCGGGGATCAGTCCCTCGCTGGTCAGCGGCCCGGTGGCGATGATGCACTCGCCCTCGGGAAAGGCGGTGATCTCCCCCGGCACGACCGTGATGTTGGGGTGGGTGCGGATGGCGTCGGTGATGGTCTGGGCGAAGGCCTCCCGGTCCACCGCCAGGGCGCCGCCCGCGGGGACCCGGTGCTTCTCCGCGCTCGCCATCATCAGGCTCCCCAGCCGGCGCAGCTCTTCCTTCAAAAGCCCCACCGCGTTGGAAAGGTCGTCTCCCCGCAGGGAGTTGGAACACACCAGTTCGGAGAACAGCGGCGAGGTGTGGGCCGGGGTCATCTTCTCCGGCTTCATCTCGCACAGGCGGACCTTGAACCCCCGCTGGGCCAGCTGCCAGGCGGCCTCGCTGCCCGCCAGGCCCGCGCCCACCACGGTCACGTCCGCGCTCATGCCTTCTCCTTCTTGGCGGCTGTCCTCTTCGCTGCGGGCTTTTTGGCCGCGGTCTTGCGGCCGGTCTTCTTCGCAGCCGTCTTGGCCCCGGTCTCCGCGCTGCTGCTGGAGGCGGTACGGCGGCGGTAGCCCCGCTTGTCCTCCGGGACGAACTGGGGGCAGTTCTCATTGATGCAGAAACTCTTGCGCTGGCCCTTGCCCGCCAGCTTGAACATGGTCTTGCCGCAGGACGGGCAGACCTCCTTGGTAGGCACGTCCCAGCTCATGAAGCCGCAGGCCGCGCCCTTCTCGCAGGCATAGTAGGCGTAGCCCTTCTTGGAGGTGCGCTTGAAGATGCGCCCGCCGCACTTGGGGCAGGTGCCGGGCATCTCCACCACCAGGGGCATGGTGAAGCTGCACTCGGGGTAGCCGGGGCAGGCCAAAAACCGGCCGAACCGCCCGGACTTCACCACCAGATTGCGCCCGCAGTTGGGGCATATCTCGCTGGACACCTCGTCCGGCACCTTCAGCCGCGTGCCTTGCAGGGCGTCCTCCGCCTTCGTAAGGTCGCTGGCAAAGCCGTCGTAGAACTCGCCAAGCACGCCCTTCCAGTCGGCCTGGCCCTCCTCCACCTTGTCCAGCGTGTCCTCCATCCGGGCGGTGAATTTCACGTCCACGATGTCGGGGAACCGCTCCTCCATCAGCTTTGTCACCGTCTCGCCCAGGGGGGTGGGTTTGAGGTACTTGCCCTCCTTGACCACATACTCCCTCGCGGTGATGGTGGTGATGGTGGGGGCGTAGGTGCTGGGCCGGCCGATGCCCTTCTCCTCCATGGCCCGGATCAGGGTGGCCTCGGAGTAACGGGAGGGCGGCGCGGTGAAGTGCTGCTCCGGGTCCAGCTTCTCCAGCGTCACGCGCTGGCCCTCTTTCAGCTCCGGCAGGGGCTTGCGGCCCGCCGCCTCGGCCTCGTCCTCCTCCCGGTTGTCGTCATAGACGGCGGTGTAGCCGGGGAAGGCGATCTTGGAGTGATAGGCCCGGAAGATATACCCCTCGCAGAGGGTGTCCACGGTGATGTTGTCATAGACCGCGTTGGCCATCTGGCTGGCGGTGAACCGGCCCCAGATCAGCCGGTACAGCCGGTACTGCTCCCCGGTCAGGCTCTTTTTCACCTGCTCGGGGGTGAGGCTGGGGATGCTGGGGCGGATGGCCTCATGGGCGTCCTGGGCGTTGGAGCCGGCCTTGAAGCGCCGGGGCTTGCCGGGGTAGTACGCCTCGCCGTAATGGCTGCGGATGAAGTCCCCAGCCGCGGCCAGCGCGTCCTCGCTAAGGCGCAGGGAGTCGGTACGCATATAGGTGATCAGGCCGACGGTGCCCTCTCCCTCCACGTCCACGCCCTCGTAAAGCTGCTGGGCGATGGACATGGTCCGCCGGGGGGTCATGCCCAGCCGGCGGGAGGCCTCCTGCTGGAGGGTGGAGGTGATGAAGGGGGGCGACGGGCTGCGCTTTTTCGTGCCGTGGGCCACGGACACGACGGTGAAGGGCCGTCCGTCCACCGCCTTGGCGACCACATCCACTTCCGCCTGGCTGTGCAGTTCCAGCTTCTTGCTCTCGGTGCCGTGGAGCTGGGCGCGGAAGCTCTCGCCCTTCTCCGTCTTCAGGTCCGCAAACAGGTGCCAGTACTCCTCCGGCTGGAAGGACTGGATCTCCCGCTCCCGGTCCAGCACCATCCGGGTGGCGACGGACTGGACCCGCCCGGCGGACAGGCCCTTGCGTATCTTCCGCCACAGCAGCGGGCTCAACTTATACCCCACGATCCGGTCCAGGATGCGCCGAGCCTGCTGGGCGTCCACCAGGTCCTGGTCGATGTCCCGGGGATGGGCGATGCCCTCCTTGACCACGTTTTTCGTGATCTCGTTGAAGGTCACCCGCCGGGCCTTGCCGTCCGGGATGGACAGCAATTCCTTCAGATGCCAGGAGATCGCCTCGCCCTCCCGGTCCGGGTCGGTGGCCAGATATACGGTGTTGGCCCGCTTGGCGGCCTTCTGGAGCTTCTCGATCACGTCCTCCCGGCCCTTGACGGGCTGGTAGTCCGGCTCGAAGCCATGCTCGATGTCCACGCCAAGGGTGCTTTTGGGCAGATCGCGCAGGTGGCCCATGGAGGCCACCACCTTATACCCGCCGCCCAGATACCGCTCGATGGTCTTGGCCTTGGCGGGGGACTCCACGATCACAAGATCGGTCTTTGCTGACGCCATCTATTTACCTCGCTACTCATAATTTCCGTGTATACCGCTTTCCCGCTCCCTGGACCACATACCCGCCCAGCTGGAGCATGGTCAGCGCCGCCAGCGTCGCCGGGGCGGACAGGCCCGACGCGGCGATGATATCGTCCGCGTGCATATCCGGCCGGGTCATGGCGGCCAGGACCTTGCGCTGGTCAGGGGGAAAGCCGTCCAGTTTGTCCGTGAGGTCAATATAAACTATGTCTTTGGGCTTGTCAATCTCTTTTTTAATAGGTATCTCCGTCACATCCCGGCGCAAAAGGTCGCTCCGGCCCTCATAGGCGCGCAAAATGTCGGCGCCGTGGGCCACCGGGACGGCTCCCTCGGCGATCAGCTCGTTGCAGCCGGCGCTGGCATAGGCGTCCGCGTTGCCCGGCACGGCGAACACGTCCCGCCCCTGTTCCAGGGCGTGGGCGGCGGTGTTGCGGGCGCCGCTGTGCTTCGCCGCCTCCACGATCACCACGCCCAGGCTCAAACCGCTGATGATGCGGTTTCGCATTTTGAAATCCGACGCGAAGGTCCGTGCCCCCGGCGGATACTCGCTCACCAGCGCGCCCCGGACCCGCACCTCGTCGAAAAGGTCCTTATTCTTCTTCGGGTACACCTGGTCGATGGCGGTGCCCAGCACGCCCACGGTCACGCCGCCGGCCCGGAGCGCGCCCTCCATGGCCGCCCCGTCGCAGCCCTCCGCCAGGCCGGACACCACCACGCCGCCGCCCTTTGCCAGTTCCCCGCCCAGCCGTGCGGCCATCTTCAGGCCGTAGGGCGTGGCGCTGCGGGTGCCCACCACCGCCAGCACCAGCGCGTCGTCCACGGCCGGGAGCCGGCCCCAGACATACAGCGCCGCCGGCGGGTCCGGGATGTGGCGCAGCCGGTCCGGATAGCCCGCGTCCTGGAGCGTTAGGATGCTGACCCCCAGCTCCTCGCACCGCTCCAGCGCCTTGGCCGACGCCTCCAGGCTCTTGTCCGAGAGTTTGTCAGCCTCCCGGCTCTGGAGCAGCGGCTCCGCGGCCAGCAGTTCGTCCCGGCCGGCGAAGAATACCTGCTCCGGCCCGCCCATGCTCTCCAGCAGCCGCGCCTTCACCAGCGGGCGCACCCCGGTCACGCAGCTGAGCCACGCCCAGTATTTCAGTCTGGCCATGGCATCTCACCTCTTACCATCTCCCACATCGCCACCGCCGCGGCGACGGCGGCGTTGAGGCTCTCCGTCCCGGGCCGCATGGGGATGCGGCAGGTCCCGGCGCACTTGGCCAGAAGCGCCTCTGTCAGGCCCTTGCCCTCGTTGCCCACAGCCACCGCCAGCGGTCCCGCCGGCAGCGCCCGCACGTCCGTCCCCCCGGGGGCCAGCGCCGCGCCATATAGCGGCACGCCCCGCAGCACGTCCTCCAGCCCGCCGATGTCCGTCTTCACCACTGCTTGACGGAACACCGCCCCCATGGAGGCCCGGACGGTCTTGGGGTTATAGGGGTCGGCGCAGGCGCCGCAGAGGACCACGAGGTCCATGCCGAAGGCCGCCGCCGTGCGTAGGACGGTGCCCACGTTGCCCGGGTCCTGGACGTTCTCCAGCACAATCGCCCGCCGCAGCGTCTCCGCCGCCGGCACAGGCCGCATCCGCACGGTGAACACCGGGCCGGGGGAATTTTGCAGCGGCGAGACGGCCCGCAGCACCTCCGGCGTCACCAGGCGCACAGGCAGGCCGGGGATGTCCTCCCCCGCCAGCACGCACGTCACCTCCGCGCCGGCGGCGACGGCCTCTTCCAGCAGCGTCATGCCCGCGCCGAGGTACTCCCCCGCCTCCAGCCGGGCCTTGGCGTCCGCGCCCAGGGCGATGAATCTCTTGACGATCCCATTCTGCCGCGACCGTATCGGCTCCATGCTCTCCCCCCTCGCTGTTCTTTGTATTGTCCAGAGTATAGAACTTAACTTTTCCTTTGTCAAATCTTCAACCAGGCCAAAGGTTTCCGTCCCACCCTTATGAAAAGGCGGAGCATCCGAAAATGCTCCGTCTTTTCATGCTGTCGCATGTTCTGCCCTTGTATGGTTTGAATATGTCGCCCAATCGGGTTCATAATCCGCCGTCGCCTGATCCCCCCACATCGTCCAGCCTTCTCTGTCTCCGCGCGCAAACAGTTCAATACGCGGCGCCCGGCTGCACGACTCAATAATGGGAATAATCTCATCCGGCTTACGGCTATGCTCTCTTTTTATTGTCCGAATCAAATTCACCTGTGACCTCGCAGGCGCAAGCGTCCGATTGGGGGTGCTTCTTTTCCGAATCCCAAAAAGCAGCATTTCCGTGACGTTGCGGAAATAAAATCCTACACCGCGGCCGTCCGGCATACCATCCTTACGCACTTTCTCCCAAACAATATTGCTCTTATACTCAAACCCCCATGCATCCATAACAGCCAACCCTTCTGGCAAAAGTGCGTTCGGCACCCACAGATACAGATGTGCCTTATCACCCGCAATACTAGCTACCGGCAACGCCATTATATCAGCAATTGTCATTGTTGCATAGCGGTTAAGTCTCTTATGCTCCGGCGCAACTTTGCCCGTCCGATTCTGAAACTGCCAAGGCGGGTCAGCATAAATCGTATTAAATTTCGTTTCGCCCGCATGAGCCAGCATATCAATCGCCGTATGTTCCAAATCATTCATATCCGGCCACGCACTCCCTTTTTATCCCAACAGCCAAGATTGGGCATCCGCCGTTTCTCCTGCTATCCAACCGATACGTCAATTTTCCGATCCACGTTGTACTTGCGCCATACTTTGCCATAATCCCAAGATCACGAAAAACATCATTCAATTCTGCTGATCTTGTAACGATGATTCCAACATCAATGAGGCCGCAATCAAAATACGTTCGCATGGCCAACAAATCTCTATCAAATGTCTGATCCTTGCTGTTCCATTCCAAATCGAAGGCCACGCAATTCTTAACAAAGTCAATATTATGACCGTCTATGTAGCCCTCAATTGTCTCCGTCTCATACGGTTCTGGCGCAAACCGACCACGGCGCTGTGCAACTTGTCTAGGGTATTTTTTTACAATCAAATCGCCACTAATGCGGACTTCCCGCCACCCATAGGGATAGAGAACATCGTCGAATTTCTTTGGAATCGGGCTTTCATTGCCGCCAGCTCTCAAAATGTCATCTACTGTAAGGTAAAACCGCCGCAAGCACTCCTGTACTTCGCCCCACTCCAAAGGGAAACTCTCATGCAGTATCTCTAATGCATGTCCATAATTATAGAATTCAAATTTATTGCGAATGTCCTCATCAATGTATTGTTCATTGGGCAAAAGGCTCACCCCCAACCCCAGCTTGTTTTTAGTATAACCCTATACCGTTCACTTGTCAAATTCCCCGCAACGACATCACAGGCGCACCGAACGTGCGCCTGTGATGTCGTTTGTGCGGGCCGCCGCCTCACCGCCGGACGCCACGCTGGGCGCGGAAGGCAGGCAGGGCGGCCATGCCCTGCTCCGTCACCGGGCGTATCCACCGGCCGGAGTAAAAGTGCCGCTGCATGAGGACGTAGCGGATGGGCTCGTCGATGTAGCAGCAAAGGAAGATGGCCCAATAGGGCAGGTGCAGCACGAACCCGCTCACCAGCACCGCAGGCAGCACCATGGCGTACATGAACACGATCTCCAGCACCGTTCCGGTCACCGCGTCGCCGCTGGCCCGGTAGGTGTC
>CANRIF010000044.1 GCA_947630645.1 uncultured Oscillospiraceae bacterium
AGGAGATGCTCCAGGATATCGCCATCCTCACCGGCGGCCAGGTCATTTCCTCCGACCTGGGCATGGAGCTGAAGGACACCACCGTGGATATGCTGGGCCACGCCCGCCAGGTGAAGGTGTCCAAGGAGAACACCATCATCGTGGACGGCGGCGGTGACAGCCGTGCCATCGCGGACCGCATCCACCAGATCAAGAACCAGATCGACATCACCGAGAGCGAGTACGACAAGGAGAAGCTCAACGAGCGCCTGGCGAAGCTGTCCGGCGGCGTGGCGGTCATCAAGGTCGGCGCGGCCACCGAGACCGAGATGAAGGAGAAGAAGCTGCGTATCGAGGACGCCCTGAACGCCACCCGCGCGGCGGTGGAGGAGGGCATCGTGGCCGGCGGCGGCAGCGCGTACCTGCTGGGCGCCAAGGCCGCGGCCAAGATCGCCGACGAACTGGACGGCGACGAGAAGACCGGCGCCCGCGCCGTTGCCAAGGCCCTGGAGGCCCCTGTGATGCAGATCGCGGCCAACGCCGGGCTGCAGGGCGCGGTCATCCTGGACAAGATCATGGCCAGCGACGTGCCCACCTACGGCTTCGACGCCGCCAAGGAGGTCTTCTGCGACATGATCGCCGAGGGCATCGTGGACCCGACCAAGGTCTGCCGCAGCGCCCTGGAGAACGCCGCCTCCGTGGCCAGCATGGTCCTGACCACCGAGAGCCTGGTCACCGACATCAAGGAGCCCCCCGCCCCCGCGGCCGCTCCCAACCCCGACATGGGCGGCATGTACTAAGAGATAAGACCCATAAAACGCAAAAAAAGCCGACGGTCCTCCGTCGGCTTTTTTGCGGTCATTATGTCATTGGCTGTTCGCGCGGTGGAATTCGGCGATCAGGCGGTGGATGGCGTCGATCTGGGTATCGGTGAGGCCGGACACATCCACGGTCTTGCCACGGGCCACGCCCAGCAGATAGTCTGTGGTCACGCCAAAGTACCGGGCCAGCTGCACCAGCACGTCAAAAGACGGGAAACCAAGCCCGTTTTCGTACTTGCTTACTACCGCTTTAGACAGCCCTACCTTTGCCCCCAGTTCCTTTTGCGTGAGGTTCTGTCCTTTACGCAGCCGTTTGAGGTTTTCTCCGAAGTCATCGTAATCCATTGCCTCACCGCCTTTAAGGACATTATATGGCAAGGATGGTTTATGTATCGTATATTATAGTCAATGAAATATTGACTTATTCCGATGGCAGTGGTAAAATCGAAAAAAGAACAGTGGGACGCGCGGCAAGAATTGCCATAAATTTGTCAGAGAAAACCATTGTAAATTAGCATCGCTTATGGTATTATGGTGACAGTCTGGGATGCCAGACCATTTTCCTTGCGCGAATGACCCGACGGGCCGGGGTCCCGGCCGAGAGAGGAGTACATATCCATGAAAAAGAGAGTTCTTTCGCTGGTGCTGGCGATGATCATGCTCATGTCCCTGGGGACGGGCATGATGACGCGGGAGGCGGCGGACGATGCGGTCCAGACCGCGGCCCCGTCGGAGGAGCCTACCCCGTCGGCAGAGCCGGAGGCCACAGGTGAGCCGGAGCCGTCGGAGGAGCCAGAAGCGACGGACGAACTTGCCGCGTCGGAAGAGCCTGTTGTCACGGAGGAGCCAGAAGCGTCGGAAGGACCCGGGACCACGGAGGAGTCCGAGGCGTCGGAGGGACCTGCCGCCACGGAGGAGCCTGTGGAAGACGGGGGGGTAGACGCTGAAGAGGAGCCCGCCGACGGGCCGATGGCGATGTCGCTGGGCCTGGAAAACGGGATCGCGCCCATCGAGAACGTGGAATTCCCCTTCAGCAGCAGCGCCAAGGTGGTATACTACGGCGCACAGCCGCCCTATATCGAGCGTGACGCGACGGGCGTCCTCATGGTGATCGACTATAGCAGCAGTATGAGTGTGACTGCTTTTGAGCAGTTTTTTAAAGATCACCAAGTCACCGCTGCGATGACAGGGGCCGGTAGTCCCACTTTAGGAGATCCCAAAACGTTCTGCTACAGCGGTACGACAGTGCGGGCCATCTATTGGACTGATGTCGAGCTCACCAGCGACGGCGCGTGTTCGCTGAAGCTGAACAGCACGACCGTTGACGAAACACGTGAGTTCTCCTTCAATATCGTCAAGGTCACCTTCCACGCGGGATCGAACGGAACGATTGGCGACGCGGCTGAGTGGGTCGGCTACGGCATGGACGACAGCACCCTCACCAGCTTTAATGTGCCGGAGCTGAAGATCACTGCGTCGGGCGACGGCGATTTTTACGGCTTCATCGGCTGGGCCAAGGAGGCTAACAAGAACAGCTACAGCGACAGAGTGACCAGAGTCAGCGACCTGGGTGAAGGCCATGACGCCTACGCCATCTACGGCACGCGCGCTGTCAGCAGCTATGAACTCAAGGACGAAAGCGAGACGGTCGAAAACAACGGGACCGTGGTGTTCGACTCCGCGGAGTACGGCTACACAGCCAGTGCGAAAGAACTCACCATAACGAACACAGGCAACCAGAAGCTCTCTCTGGGCTCGAGCGCTGGCAGCAACAGCACGTTCACGGTGGCTTTTGGTAAGTATGAGCTGGAACAGGGCGACAGCACCACACTGACCATCACGCCGAAGGCGGGACTTGGGGTAGGGACCCATACGCTCGGCTTTTACCTTCTTATCGGATCGTATCGGTCCGGCCTGAACGTGTCCTTTACGGTGACGCCCAAGACGATCAAGGTCACGCCGGAGGCGAAAACGAAGGAGTACGGCGAGATCATCAGGTCCGGGGATGTAAATGTCGATGTGAGTGAGCCTGGAGTGACGCTTGACAGCCTTGGCGTAACGCTGACCAGCGCCGGCTTCAACGCCCAGGCGAATGCGGGCACATATGAGTATGATCTGTCCGGGACCGGCAACGACCCTAACTACAAGGTAGTACTGGATAAGACCACCAATGTCACCGTGAACCAGGCCACGCCGCAGGGCACGGTCGACGCTACCGGTGTGAAGGTGGGGAGCAAGCTTTCCGATTCCCAGCTGAGCGGCATGTTCTACAATAAGCATATGGAGGGCACCGCCGTCACCGGAACGCTTACATGGGACGAGGTCGAAAATGAAGGAGACCCGGTCCTGAACGAGCCTGGCGACAAGGAGTATCACTGGAAGTTCACACCCACCGGCAATGATGTGGAAAACTACGAAGAGGCGACCGGCATCGCCACGGTGGTGGTGAGCGATAAGACGGCCACAGAAGTGAGGACCTCCGGGACGAGCCTGTACTTCTATAACGCCGAGCCGCACAAGCTGTCATTCATTACCGACCGGCCGGGCGGCGCAGAGATCAAAGTCGAGTACAAGCTGCAGGAGAGGACCGAGGGCTGGACGGAGACGCCGCCCATCGACGCGGGCGTCTATGACGTGCGGGCCACGGTGTCGGCGACCGAGGAATACGCCGAGGGCATCGGAACGGGCACGCTCACCATCAAGCCCCACCAGATCTCTATCAGCTCTATCAGTTATTCGGTAGGCTCCAAGCGCTACGACGGTAATACCGCTGCGACGGTGACGATGGAGCTCACCGGCGGGATCTATGAACGGGATAAGGGCGGCGTGTCGCTCGCCGGGGGATACACCGCCGCATTCAACGACCCCAACGTGGGGAAGGACAAGAGCGTCACCATCAACAATGTGACCCTGACCGGCGACAAGGCGGGCAACTACCTGCTGACGCCGGGGCCGTACACCGCCAAGGCGGACATCACCCCCAAGCTCATCACGGCAGCGGTGAAACCGGGCGTCAAGCTGACCAAAGGATACGGCCAGGAGCTGACGCTCAGCGGGGACAGCTTTACCTTCACCAAACTGGCCAAGGAAGACGACGATCTCAACGCCACATTCCTGAGTCAGGGTTCGCCCTATGACGCGGAAGCTGGAACGTATGACGTCATCGTGGAGATAGGGAACGGCAACTACATGCTGGAGAACTCCACGATAAAGGATGCGCTGACGGTGACACCGGTCACACCTATCCTGCAGCCGGGCAGCGCGGTGAACACCAGCTATGGTTTCGAGGGCAACGAACTGAGTACGGTGACCCTGAACGGCATCTTCGTCAACCCCAACCGGCACGAGATGGTGGTGGCGGGTAGTCTGACCTGGGACGAGGGAGAGACGAAGCTCACTGACGGCGGCAGCGGTGACAATATACATAAAGAAGCTAAGTGGACGTTCACGCCGGAAGATAAGAAGAACTACACGGGCACTGTAAAGGACACCGCGGATATCACCCTGCTGGATAAGAAGCCCATCGTTTTTAAGAGCGTACAGGATCAGACCGAGACATATAGCGGCGAAGCCTGGAGTTTTGACCCGGCCAATGTGGAGATCGAGAAAGACGATGTCGACCCGACCGAGCCAAAGAAGGGGACAGTGGACCCGGAGAAGGTCCTTCTGACGTATCAGTATCAGCTCCACAGAGAGCTGGCGGGGATCGCGCTGGCCTCGTTCGAGACGTGGACGACAGAGGCGCCCACAGACGCGGGCATCTATGACGTACAGATCACCGCGGCGGCGGGACCGTACAGCGATACCCGGGCGGACAACACCATCACGGCCACGCTGACCATCAAGAAGGCCACGCCCACTGCCGCAGTGAACCCGACGCTGACGGTGCGCCAGGGCACAGCGCTGAATACGGCTGAAGTGCTGGAGATGCTGGAGAAGGCCCTGGCCATCCATGGCGAGAACGGCGAGGAAGTGACGGGCACGCTTGCCTGGGTGGAGAGCGAGACGGCAGAGAAGGACGGGGCGGTATATCACTGGACGTTCACCCCGGACGCCGCCAGCAGCAAAAACTATGAGAGCATCCATGGCGAGGCCACGATCGTGCTGGCGCCGGATACGCGGAAGCTGACGGCGAATGTCTTCAACCTGCCCGACAAAGAGGGGTCCGTCGACTACGCGCTGGTTTACTGGGATAAGGATGACCCGCTGAAGGTGGGCGATATAGTCACTCTCTATGACGCCGGCGGCAGCCCGGTGGGCGAGGTCAAGGTCACGGCGGACGATTTGACGAACAAATATCTCTACGTCGAGCTGGACGCGGACGCGCTGGGCGACACCGCCTCCACGCTGACCGCGAAGATCAGCAGCAGCCTGAAGCACAACGGAAACAAGATCGACAGCCCGGCGGAGCTGGACGTGAAGACGGCGGAGACGCTCACCACCTATGTGGGCCACGACCAGGACCTGCTGGCGGAGCTGGTGGGCGGCGATGCCGATCTCATCGAGAGCGTCGAGATCACGGTAAATAACGGCCAGGGCGAGAGCATCAGGCTCAAAGACACGACGGATACGGAACTGGCAGCTGTCATCGAGAGTCTGAGCTGGGGCCACTCTCATATCCAGCTGCAGGTGACGCTGAAACATCCGGACACGACGCTGCACCCGAACGAGACGATCACCATCACCAAGACCATCCATGTGACGGTGGAGGCTCCTACGGGCGATCTGGTGGTCACCAAGACCGTCGCGGGCAGCCAGGGCGACAAGAGCAAGGACTTCAAGTTCCGCGTGACGCTGACCGCACCCGCCGCCGCGGCGGAGGAGGGCGGCGATAACGAGCCGGAGACCGTGAAGTACGGCGACGTGGAGTTCACGGACGGCGTGGGCGAGTTCACCCTGCGCCACGGCCAGAGCGTGTCCATCACCGGGATCCCGGAGAAGACCAAGTACGTCGTGGAGGAGCTGGACGCCGATGGCTACACCGTCACCAAGTCCGGAGACAAGGGCGAGGTCGGCCTGCTGACCAAGGACACGGCGGCGTTCACCAACACCAAGGGCACCGTGGGCGGCTCCGGCAGCGGCAGCAGCGGCGCGCCCGACACCGGGGACGATCGCCATCCCGGGCTGTGGCTGGGACTGCTGGCCCTGTGCCTGGGCGGTCTCGCGGCCAGTGTGCCTGTCCTGCGCCGCAGGAGAGGTACCCGCTGAGATCAACTTAACTTAAAGCGCGCCCCCGGCGGATGTCCGCCGGGGGCGCGTTCGTTGTATCTCTTTTCAGTTCCTCCGGCCTCTCACCGGCCGTAGCGGGCGGTGAAGCGGCGGAGTTTCTCCGCCAGGGCGGGGGAGGCGGCCCCGGGGAGCAGGCGCCACTGCCAGTTGCCGGCGGCGACGCCGGGGGTGTTCATCCGGGCCTCCGGCCCCAGGCCCAGGTAGTCCTGCATCTGGGCGATGAACAGCCGCGCCACGGAGCCCATGCCGCCCCGCAGTATGCCCCAGGCAAAGCCCTCGTCCTCGTTCAGGCCCAGGTACTCCTTGGCGAAGCGCAGGTCGGCGGGGTCCACGCCCTGCATCCAGCCCGCCAGCGTCTCGTTGTCGTGGGTGGCGGTGTAGCAGACGGTGTTGGGGGTGAACAGGTGGGGCAGATGCTCGCTTGGCTCCCGGTGGTCGAAGGCGAACTCCAGCACCTTCATCCCCGGGCAGCCGGAGGCGTCCAGCAAGGCCCGGACCTCCGGGGTGATGAAGCCCAGGTCCTCGGCGATGATCAGGCTGTGGGGGAACCTCTCCCGCAGCATCCCGACGAAGGCCATGCCAGGCCCGGTGACCCAACGGCCGGTGGCGGCGGTGGGGTCGCCGTAGGGCACGGCCCAGTAACTCTCCAGGCCACGGAAGTGGTCCAGCCGGGCCACGTCGAACAGGGCCAGGGTGCGGCGCATCCGGGCCTCCCACCAGGAAAAGCCGTCGGCGGCCATCCGCTCCCAGTCGTACAGCGGGTTGCCCCACAGCTGCCCGTCGGCGGTGAAGGCGTCGGGCGGCACGCCCGCCACGGCGGTGGGGACGTTCTTCTCGTCCAGCTGGTAGTTCTTCGGGCAGGACCACACGTCGGCGGAGTCCATGGCCACGTAGATGGGCAGATCCCCGATGGTCTTTATGCCCTTGTTGGCGCAATAGGCCTTCAGCGCGTCCCACTGTTTCTGGAAGAGGTATTGCAGGTATGTGAAGAACCGCACGTCCCGGTCTAACTTCGTGGCCCACGCCGCCACCGCGTCCGGCCGGCGCAGGCGGATGTCCTCGTCCGGCCACTGGGTCCAGGCCGCCATGTTGAAGTGGCGCTTGAGGGCCATGAACAGGGCGTAGTCCGGCAGCCAGGCGCGGTTCTGCACCAGAAAGCGGGTCACGTCGGCCTGGTCCCGGTCCCAGCCCCGGTCGAATGCCTTTTCCAGCAGGGCGAAGCGGCCGGCGTACACCGCGCCGTAGTCCACCCGGGCCGGGTCGGCGCCCCAGTCCGGCGCGGCGGCCTCGTCAGCGGTGAGCAGCCCGTCGGCGATGAGCAGGTCCGGGTCTATGTAATAGGGGTTGCCCGCGAAGGCGGAGAAGGCCTGATAGGGCGAGTCGCCGTAGCTGATGGGCCCCACAGGCAGCATCTGCCAGTACTTCTGGCCGGCCGCCGCCAAAAAATCCACGAAGTCATAAGCCGCCTTCCCCAGCGTGCCGATGCCGTAGGGGGAGGGGAGAGAGGAGACAGAGAGCAAGATGCCCGCAGCGCGTTCCATAAGTTTCCATCCTTTCCTGTACTACTGTGAATATACACGAACTGCGCGGCGGCTGTCAACGGAAAATCATCTATTTTTGGGCTGGAAATCCGCAAATTGGGTGTCTATAATGTGCCGTGACCCTGGGCCGGGAGGCCCTTTTCCCAAGGAGGGACCGTTATGACAAAGGATCTGACTGTCGGCAGCCCTGTGAAGCTGATCCTGGGCTTCGCCATCCCCACGCTGTTCGGGATGCTGTTCCAGCAGATGTACAATATGGTGGACACCATGATCGTGGGAAAGCTGCTTGGCTCCCGGGCCTTGGCTGCCGTGGGCGCCACCGGGTCCATCAGCTTTCTTATCATCGGCTTCTGCATGGGCGTATGCAGCGGCTTCGCCATCCCCGTGGCCCGCCAGATGGGCGCGGGGGAACACGGGAAGATGCGCCGCTATGTGGCCAACAGCGTCTATCTCGCCGCCGGGTTCGCCCTGGTGATGACCGCCGCCACCGGCCTCGCCTGCCAGGGCATCCTCACCGCCATGCACACCCCGGCGGACATCTTTGAGGACTCCTGGCGGTATATCTTCATCATCTTCATGGGCATCCCCGCCACGTTCCTTTATAACCTGCTGGCGGGCATCATCCGCTCCCTGGGCGACAGCAAGACCCCGGTATACTTCCTGGCGCTGTCGTCGGCGCTGAACATCGTGCTGGACGTGACGCTGATCCTCTGGGGCGGCCTGGGGGTGGCCGGGGCGGCCCTGGCCACGGTGGCGTCCCAGGCCGTGTCGGGCCTGGCGTGCCTTTGGTATGTGCATCGCCGGTTCCCCATCCTGCGCCTCGGCCGGGAGGAGCGGCGGGCCGACCGCCGGCTCTGCCGGGACCTGTGCGCCATGGGGGTGCCCATGGGCCTGCAATTTTCCGTCACCGCCGTGGGTTCCATCATCCTGCAGACCGCTGTCAACGGCCTGGGCAGCCTCTATGTGGCCGCCACCGCCGCCGGGTCCAAGCTGGTGAACTTCCTGGCCTGCCCTTATGACGCCCTTGGCTCGGCCATGGCCACCTACTGCGGGCAGAACGTGGGCGCGGGCAAGCTGGACCGCATCGGCCGGGGCATCCGCGCCAGCCTCGCGGTGAGCGTGGTATACGCCGTCGGGGCGCTGGCCGCCATGCTAGCCTTCGCGCCGGACTGCGCCGTGTGGTTCATGGACCCGGGGGAGGGCCAGACGGCGGAGCTGGTGGGGCTGGTGAGCCAGTATGTGCGCGTGGCCACGGCGTTCTTCTTCCCCCTGGCGGTGATCTATGTGCTGCGCCTGTCCATTCAGGGCATGGGCTACGGCACGCTGGCCATCTTCGGCGGCGTGCTGGAGATGGCGGCCCGGGGGCTGTTCGGCTGGCTGCTGGTGCCGGCCCTGGGGTTCGGCGCGGTGTGCTTCGCCTCCCCGGCGGCGTGGATATGCGCGGACGGGTTTTTGATCCCCGGCTGCCTATACTGCATCCGGCGGCTGCGCCGGCAGCAGGCACAGTTTAGGCGCACCGAGAGCCTCACCGCCCGGGAGCCGGTACACGTCCACAGCCGCGCCCGCTGGTACGCCGACCCGGTGCAGCTGCACCGCCACCGGGACCGCCGCCTGACCGCCGCCCGGCCCCACCGCCGCAGCGCGTGAATAAAGAAAATGGCCTGCCGCATCATCATGCGGCAGGCCGCTTTATTGGGGCTGGGATGCCCGCGGCTGGCGTACCGGGGACATTGACATATTTTATGATCGCGGCTATAATTGACGCAAGAAAACGTGGTGCAAGCGATCATTTTACAGGAGGATCTTTCCATGAAAAAGCTAGTCTCTCTTTTCTTGGCGCTGGCCCTGTGCCTGGGCCTGGGCGCGGCGGCTCTGGCGGACGGCGAGGTGGAGCTGCCCGATGCGGCGCAATTTCTCTCCGCGTGGCTGGAGGATCACAGCGCGACGGTGGAGATGATCGGACAGGATAGGTTCGGCACGGTGGCGATCGCCATCGAGAACGTGCAGGATATGCAGACGATATATGAAAAGACGCTGAGCGGTTTGGATCTGCTGTTCCAAATGAACGACTTTCAGCGGATATCCGGAGAGGATCAGTGGTCTGAGGTGTCGGATATAGGAGAGTATCTGTACGCCTATACCGGCAGCGCCAGCCTGGGCACACTGGAGGACAGCGAGGGCACGGAGGGCAACGTCTTTGTCGTGCTGATGACTGGCGGCGAACACGTGGATGGCATCGAGGTGAGGATCGTAATGGGCGACGGCATCTCCATGAAGTCCTCCGGCACGGATACCGACGCCGGGACGGCCGCTGCGGCCGATGTGCCGGCCTCCGGGGCGGACAACATCCTGCCGGACGCCTGGGCCTTCTTCCACGGGGAAGTGAACCATGAGGACAAACTCATAACGAATGGAAGGTTGGCGTACTTCGGCCTTGAATGGGAGGACAGGCAGGCGTGCTATGAGTATATAGACCTGCTGCAGAGCGGCCGCTTCGGGTTCACGCTGACAGATACCTGGGAGGGAAGCGACCGGCATAAGACGGTCTATTGTGTTTTTGACTACCCCGGCGCCGGCCCGGACCAGGAGGTAACGAGAGAGGTTGACGACAGGAACGTTTCCGGGGACTTGATCGTGGAGTTCAAGGACTGGGGCAATGATCTGTGGTGTGATCTGCGTATAAGTTTTTCCGACGCCCTGGCCGTTGTGGACACCGGCGACCGGTGTACCGATACCGAGCTGAGGGATTTTTACATAGGCATTAGCGGCCATGTCGACGGTCCTATGGGCAGCGGGGCCTCCGAGTCCGACAGTTCCTCTTCTGCGGGGGGCGGCTCCCACGATGACGACGATGACGACGATGACGACGACGACTATACCCCTCATAAGTCGGAGCCGATGCAGAAGACGGAGCAGAAGTGCTATAAGTGCCACGGCGACGGCGATGTGGAGTGTTCCCAGTGCAACGGAGCCGGGGGCAAGTGGATATATGGCAGCGTGCCCAATTACAGCGGAGAGGGCTACACCACCACTAGAACGTGGCAGAGGTGTTCCAAGTGCAGCGGGACCGGCGAGATGACGTGCCCCATCTGCCATGGGGAGGGTACGATCTGACGGAAAACAGTTCATTGCAAGGATAAAGGAGGAGCGCCGTATGAAGAGACGGATCTGTGTGCTTCTGGCCCTGGCGGTATGCCTGGGCCTGGGCGCGCCGGCCCTGGCGGCCGGCGAGGTGGAGCTGCCCGACGTGACGCAATTTCTATCCGTGTGGCTGGAGGATTACGGCGTGACGGTGGAACTGGTCAAGCAGGACGGGTTCGGCACGATGATCGGCATCGAGAACATGCAGGATATGCAGACGGTGCGCGATATGACGCGGGACGGGTTGGACATGATGTTCCGATTGAGCGGCTTTGAGAAGATAGACAGAGAGGCCCTGGGGGCCGAGCCGTCGGAGAGAGTATCTGTACGCCTATACCGGCAGCGCCAGTGTGGGTACGGTGCAGGACTACGGGGGAATAGAGGGCAACGTCTATGTTGACCTGTCGGATGATGTGGATCTCGTGGACGGGCTCGCTGTGGTGATCATGATGGGCGACGGCATCTCCATGAAGTCCTCCGGCACGGATACCGGCGCCGGGGCGACTTCGGAGGCGGACAACATCTTGCCGGACGCCTGGGCTTTCTTCGGGCAGGAGATACCCCATCAGGATACGGCCATCATAAACGGAAGACGGTCGAATTTTATGATCGGGATATCCAACCTTGACGACGATGACCTTTTAGCGGCGCTGGAGGAGTACGCGGCGCTGCTGCAGAGCGACCGCTTTGGTCTGACGCTGAAAGAGTCCGGTCACAGCACCGGCTACGGTACCTCTGCTTATTATACGTTCGACTATCCCGGTGCGGGGGAGGAGAGCGAGATCATGGCCACGGCCGGCCACGAGCGTCGGCCTGCGGATGTGATATTGAATCTGCAGTATATGTTTACATACTATGATGTCGATATCTACTTTTCCGACGCGCTGACCGTGGCGGACACCGGGGATCGGTGTACCGACGCCAGACTGGTGAATTCTTCCGGCAGTCTTCTCTCCGCGAATCGATATATCTCCGGCCCTATGGGCTGCGGGGCCGTTGTGCTGCCGGACGCCTGGACCTTCTTCAACAGGGAACTGACCCACGAGGATGATATCATCGACAACGGAAAGGACGTGTTCTTCGAGTTCGACCCGGACCCGGAACAGCTGGCGGCGGCCTTTGAATACGCGGAGCTGCTGCAAAGCGACCGTTTTGGCTTCACGCTGATATCCACCGAGGAGCGCGACTACGGCGATGGCTATTCGACCGTTTTTATGTTCGACCACCCCAGCATCGGAGAGGCCAACGCGATCAAGGAAGATCGCCTGGGAGAAGAGAATGTGCCCGCGGATGTGATCGTGCGGATCGACGACATGAGTTACATGGGATGGAACGATATTAACATCAGCTTCTCCGACGCACTGACCGTGATGGACACCGGGGACCGGTGTACCTTCACGGGCTTTACGGACAGGTTGGACGCCGAACACGGCGCCGCCGCCACCATGGGCAGCTGGACCGCCATTTCCCACGGTATGTCCTTTGAGGACAATAGCGGGGATCCCACCGTGAGCGGCGGCAGCGATCCGTCCGCCGGAGCGAACGGCGGCTCCTCCGGGCCATCCTCTTCCGACAGCGCGGATGATGACGACGATGACGATACTTACAGCCACGGCAGTGAGCGCAAGAAGTGCAACCACTGCGGCGGCGACGGCACCAGGGACTGCTTGACATGCGGCGGCAAGGGATATATCGAGGAATACGTCTCCGTGCCCAACTATTCCGGCAGTACCCTTGGTCCTTCGGGCGGCTGGGAACACCATGACTGCCCCAATTTCAACTGCCATAACGGCCAGGTGGATTGCAGCTACTGCGGCGGCGACGGCTGGCTCGATTGAGGCAGGACCGGGAAATATGCCTCCCTCTGACGAGGGAGGTGGCTCGGCCGCGAGGCCGAGACGGAGGGAGAGAGTTTAAATTCTCTCCCCCAGTCATGCT
>CANRIF010000045.1 GCA_947630645.1 uncultured Oscillospiraceae bacterium
CGGACGAAGAACGTCAGGTCCGTGGAGAAGAACCAGTGGTGCAGCCGCAGCTTGTTCTCCTCGGCCCAGTCCCGCAGCTCGTCGATGCCCATGCCCGCGTCCCGCTTGTCGGCCAGCGCGTCCATCAGCAGGCCGTAGCCGGAGGAGGCGGCCAGGGAGTCCACGATGTAGATCTTCCGCTCCGGGAACCGCTCCTTGGCGATGGCGGCGGCGTTCCGGGCGGAGTTGAC
The DNA here is from genome assembly GCA_947630645.1 of uncultured Oscillospiraceae bacterium. Lineage (GTDB taxonomy): Bacteria > Bacillota > Clostridia > Oscillospirales > Oscillospiraceae > CAJOIG01. Next base: position 231 of record CANRIF010000045.1, read on the forward strand.
GGTGCCGGAGATGCCGGAGGAGAGGGTCAGGTGCAGGATGTCCTTGCCCTGCTCCAGGAACGGGGTGAAGAAGTCCAGGTACTCGGAGATGTTCACCTGGGCGGTCTTGGTCATGGCCCCATCGGTCATTGCCTGGTAGAACTTGTCCAGGGGCATGGACTGGCCCAGGTCGTCCTGGTACTCCTTGTCGTCCAGGAAGTAGTGGAAGAACACGCAAGGGATGTCGCGGCTGGCCAGGTGTTCCCGGCTCAGGTCCGCGGTGGAGCAGCAGCTCAAGATATAGTCGCTCATATTTTGTCCTCCTTCGCAAAGGCAGCTTTTCGTTCCGACTTATTTTAACAGCGTCGGCAGGCCCGCGCAAGGGCGGCGTGCTGGAAATCCCTCTCATAAAACGGGCCGGGCCGTAGAAACGCTCTACGACCCGGTCCGGTCCATTCTACGATTCAGAGAATCCCGCGCCGTTCAGTCCTTCCGGCGGGGCCGGCGGATGTGGAAGCACAGAAAAACCAGCAGTTCCGCCGGGATCAGGATCAAAAACAGCTGCCAGGGATTGCTGCGGATGAAAAACAGGAACACCAGCGTCACGGCGGCCGCCACCAGCACCATCACGATCAGCATATTGTGCCGGCCCCGGTTCCAGATGGAGTTGAGTACCAGCAGCGTGACCAGGGACACCGGCACGGCGCAGGCGAAGATCAGCCACACCAGCTGGTCCAGCACCAGCCAGAACACCACGAACAGGATCACCGCCATGGTCCACAGCCCCACGATGGCCACCAGGGTCACCATACCGCTGCTGAAGGTGGGGGCGTTGGCCTTTTCCTCGGCCCGGGCCTTTTCCGCCGGGTCCTGCCAGCCGTTCTCGTCCCGGATCAGGTCGTTCACCGTCAGCCCATAGATCTCGGCCAGACGGGACAGGACGAAGACATCCGGCACGGACTCGCCCCGCTCCCACTTGGAGACGGTCTTGTCGGAATAATTGAGCTTCTCGCCCAGCTCCGCCTGGGTCATGCCCGCCTTCTGGCGCAGCCGGATGAGGTTGCTGGCCACCACCAGCTTCAGCTCGTCCATCGCGGTCCCTCCTTCCTGTCCGGGTGATGGTATATTGTAACACACGGCGGGCCGTTTCGCAAGGAAAAGCCGCCGCGGTCCCGGACGGGGCGCGGCGGCTGGATGGGGCGATGGATCAGAACTTGATCACGTTGTCCGGGCCGATGTCGGCCAGGGTGGGCGTGCCGCACATGGTCATGGTGTCCCGCAGCTCCGCCACGATCTTGTCCAGGTACACCCGCAGGCCCTCGGCGCCGGCGGCGTACACGAACGGCACCACCGGCCGGCCCAACAGCACCGCGTCCGCGCCCAGGGCCAGCGCCCGGAACACGTCCACGCCGGAGCGGATGCCGCCGTCCACCAGCACGGGGACCTGGCCGTTCACCGCCTTGGCGATGGCGGGCAGCACCTCCGCCGTGGAGGGCACGCCGCCCTGGACCCGGCCGCCGTGGTTGGACACCACGATGGCCGCCGCGCCGCCCTCGATGGCCTTCTCCGCGCCCTTGGGGGTCATGATGCCCTTGACGATGAAGGGCATCTTGGCGTAGGAGGTGATCTGGCGCAGCTCGGCGACGGATTTGCTGCCGGCGTTGGGGTTGTAGGCTTTCAAAAACGGCAGGCCCGCGCCGTCCACGTCCATGGCGGCGGCGAAGATGCCGTTGGCGTTGAGGATGTCCAGTTTCTCAAATACCGCCTCCAGGTTCCAGGGCTTGATGGTGGGGATGCCCACGCCCTGGACCTTGACCATGTCCCGGACGGAACTTTTCATGATCTCCGGGTCCATGCCGTCGCCGGTGAAGGCGGCCACGCCGTACTCGGCGCAGGCGGGGACCAGGAGGCTGTTGTAGGCGAAGTCGTCGTACTTCTCGCCGTAGTGCAGCTTCAGCGCCCCCAGCGGCGCGATGAATATCGGGGCCTTGAAGTCCCAGCCGAACAGCCGGAAGGACACGTCCACGGGCCTCGTCTCATACAGCGTGTCCATGTTGACGCAGATATCCTGCCACTTGGCCCAGTTCCGGGCCGCCACGTTATTGGGTCCCTTGCAGCCGGGGCCGGGGATGGTATTGCCGCAGGCGACGCCGTTGCACACCGGACACGCCTTGCACACCGGTCCCACCTGGCCGCGGGCGGCGGTAAGTATTTCATCGTAGGTCATGGTCGCGTCCTCCCATAATATTTTAATGTATCCTCATTATATCGTGTCCGCGGAAAATGTCAATCCGCGCCCGCCGCCGGGCTTGGGACGCCCGCCGCTTTGTCTACAATGACGAAAAACGGCACGGGCCGGGGAGCTCCATCGGTGAAATGTGATGGTTTTGAAAGTTTTAAAATAAAAAATTTCATTTTTGTCTTGAAATTCCCGGACAAAGCGGATATAATTGGCCCATCACGAAATACTGAAAGCAAAAAACTGCAAACACATCTTCGAGGAGGAAACAAAAATGAAAAAGATCATTGCGCTTTTCCTGGCGGTACTGATGGTCATGAGCCTGGCTGCCTGCGGCGGCGGCAAGGCCAAGGACCTGACCTTCACCACCGGCGGCCCTGCCGGCACCTATTACGCCTTCGGCCAGGTCCTGGCCCAGAAGGTGGGCGAGGTCACCGACACCAAGGTGACCGCCATCACCTCCGACGGCTCCAAGGCCAACATCGAGGCCCTGGAGGCCGGCGACGCCCAGATGGCCTTTGTCCAGTCCGACGTGATGGCCTACGGCTACAACGGAGAGCGCCTTTTTGAAAACGCCTACACCGGCTTCTCCACCGTGGCCGCCATGTATATGGAGCAGGTGCAGATCATCACCCTGGACCCTGATATCCAGTCCGTGGCCGACCTGGCGGGCAAGAGCGTGTCCATCGGCGCGGCCGGCTCCGGCGTGTACTTCAACGCCATCGACATCCTGGGCGCCTACGGCCTGGCCGAGGATGACATCAAGGCGGAGTTCAAGTCCTTCGACGAGTCCACCGAGGCCTTGCAGGACGGCTCCATCGACGCCGCCTTCGTGGTGGCCGGCGCGCCCACCAGCGCCGTCACCTCCCTGGCCGCCACCAACAAGGTGTATCTGGTGAGCCTGGACGACGAGCATATCGACGCGCTGACCGCCAGCTCCCCCTATTACAGCAAGAACATCATCGCCAAGGACGTGTATGACACCGACGAGGACGTGACCACTGTGGCCATCGGCGCGGTCGTCATCGCCCGGGACGACGTGTCCGAGGACGACGTGTACAACTTCGTGTCCACGGTGTTTGAGAACCTGGACGATCTGGCCCACGATAAGGCCAAGGAGTTGAGCCTGGACTTTGCCGCCTCCGTCACCTCTGTGCCCTATCACGCCGGCGCGGTGAAGTACTTCACGGAGAAGGGCATCGACGTTCCCGCCAAGTGAGCGGAACGGGCGATATAACCGTAAGCAACAGCCGCGGCGGGGATACCCCCGCCGCGGCACACCCGTGAAAGGAGGCGCCCCATGGCGTTCAGGCTGAAGAAAAAGAGCGCGCCGGGACCTGTCCCGGACCCGGCAGGCACCGCCGCCGGGACCGCCGCCGACGTGGAGGCGGTCATGAAAAAATATGACCGGGAATCCAACGTCCGGGTCTGGGAGGGCACGCCCCAGAAGGCGCTGCGCGTATTCGAGGCGCTGGTGTCCTTCTATTTCATCTGGGTCACCCTGCCGGATAAGACGCTGGCCGCGGTGCATCTGGACCTGTTCCGCAGCCTGGTGGACCGGCAGAAGATGATGATCTTCCTGGGGCTGATCCTGATCATCGGCTATCTGAACTATCCCATCAAGAAAGGCCATGTGAAGGTCAACGCCATGCCCTGGTACGACGTGGTCTTCATGCTGGCCGGGGCCATCCCCTGTTTCTATTACGCGGTCAACGCCAGGGCCATCATCGAGCTGTCCAGCAAGGTGACGGACGACCCCAAGATGGTGATCATGGCCATCGCCGCCATCCTGTCGTTCGTGGAACTATGCCGCCGGTGCGTGGGCCTGCCGATCCTGTGCGTGGTGGGGGTGCTGGCCTTATACACCTTCTCCACCGTGCGCTTTGGCAAGGTCATCAAGGACCTCTTTTACTCCACCGACGGGCTGATGAACACCCCCATCAGCGTCTGCTCCAAGTACATTGTGGTGTTCATCATCTTCGGCGCGTTTTTGGAGCGGACGGGCATCTCCAACTTCTTCATCAATCTGGCCAACTGCGCGGCGGGTTCCTCCGCCGGCGGCCCGGCCAAGGTGGCGGTGATCTCCTCGGCCCTGTGCGGCATGGTGTCCGGCTCCTCCGTGGGCAACACGGTCACCACCGGATCGGTCACCATCCCCATGATGAAGGAGACCGGATACAAGGGCGAGTTCGCCGGGGCCGTGGAGGCGGCCGCCTCCACCGGCGGGCAGATCATGCCTCCCATCATGGGCGCGGCGGCGTTCCTCATGGCCGAGATGACCGGCGCCGACTACTCCACCGTCATTGCCCGGGCCATCCTACCGGCGGTGCTGTACTTCACGGGCATCTACATCGTGGTGCATCTGGAGGCGAAAAAGCTGGGCCTGCGGGGCATCCCCCGCAGCGAGCTGCCCAAGTTCCTGAAGATGCTGCCCAAGATATACCTGCTGCTGCCGCTGGTGGTGCTGGTATATCTGGTGTCCACCGGCAGCAGTTCCATGCAGGGGGCGGCGGCCATCGCCATCGTGATCACCGTCGGCGTGGGGATCTTGAACAACTTTGTCAACCGCCTCACCAAGAACCCGGATAAGTCCGACGAGCTGACCTTCCGCAAGTTCGTCGACGCCCTGGAGGCCGGCGCAAAAAGCACCATCACCGTGGCCGTGGCCTGCGCCATGGCGGGGCTGGTGGCCGGGTGCGTCACCTCCACGGGGCTGGGTCCCAAGCTGATCAGCATGGTGGTGCGGCTGTCCGGCGGCCACGCCATGATCGCCCTGATGCTGACCATGGTCTGCTGCATCATCCTTGGCATGGGCGTGCCCACCACCGCCAACTACTGCATCATGGCCTCCACCTGCGCCCCCATCCTCATGAGCAGTTCCATCGGCATCAACATGATCTCCGCCCACTTCTTCGTGTTCTACTTCGGCATCGTGGCGGACATCACCCCGCCGGTGGCCCTGGCGGCCTACGCCGGCTCCGCCATCGCCAAGGCCCCGCCCATGAAGACCGCCCTCAACGCCACAAAGCTGGCCATCGCCGCCTTCGTGGTCCCCTATATCTTCGCGCTGAACCCGGCCATGCTCCTGGTGGACGTGTCGGCCGTGGACGCCCCCAACTTCGCCAACACGATCCTGATGGGGCCCCAGGTCATCCAGGTGGTCATCACCTCCGTGCTGGGCATCCTGGCGCTGGGCATCGGCCTGGAGGGCTACTTCCGGGGCCAGGTCCCCTGGCCGCTGCGGATCGTGGCCCTGGCCGCGGGCATCTTTCTCATTTACCCAGAGACCATCAGCGACGTGGCGGGCCTGGCCGTGATCGCGGGTATCTTCCTCTACCAGACCTTCCGCAAGCGCCTGGCCGCCGGAAAGGCGGGCAGCTGACATAGCCGGACTCCATAAAAAGCCCTGCCGCAAGACGAACGTCTTGCGGCAGAGTCTTTTTATTCTCCTATGGGAGCGTCTTCCGGCCGGCGGCGTCGGGGATGTGCATCTGCTCCCGGTACTTTGCCACGGCCCGGCGGGAGAGGGGGAAACCCTCGGCCACCAGCCGTTCGCTCAATTTCTGGTCGGACAGGGGCCGGGTCCGGTCCTCCCCGTCCACCAGCCGCCGGAGCGCCGCCCGGGCGCCGCCGGCGTCCGCCGCCGCGCGGGAGAAGAAGTACCCCAGGGGGTACACGCCCCGATAGCATTGCAGGTACTTGCCCCGGACGGCCCGGCTGACGGTGGACTCGTGGACCCCCAGGGCCGCGGCCACGGCCCCCATGCTCAAGGGGACCAGGGCGCCGTCCCGGAAAAAGGCGCTCTGCCGCTCGGCGATGGCCTGGGCGCAGCGCAGCAGGGTCTGCTCCCGCTGGCCGATGTCCCGCAGGGCCGCCTCCGCCTGGCGCAGCTTGCCCGTCAAATACTCCTTCACCTCCCGGTCCTCCGACCGGGCCAGCAGGTCCCGGTAATAGCCGCTGATCCGGAAGGCTGGGCGGTCGCCCCGGCGGGTGAATACCTCAAAGCGGCCGTCCCGCTCCTCCACGAACACGTCGGGCAGGATGTAGGGTGTTTGCTCGGTGCGCTGGAACAGGCTCCCGGGCCGGGGGTCCAGCTCCCGGATAAGGCTGGCGGCCCGCTGCACCTGGGCCACGGAGATGCAGAGGGCGGCGGCGATGGCCTTATACCGGCCCCGGGCCAGCAGTTCCAGGTGGTCCCGGACGATGGCCAGGGCCGGCCCCGTCTCGCCGATGCGCTCCAGTTGCAGCGCCAGGCACTGGCCCAGGTCCGCCGCGCCCACCCCCGCTGGCTCCAGGGACTGGAGGATGGCGAGGCATTTGGCCAGCTGTTCCCGTCCCACGCCGGAGCTTTGGGCCAGTTCCGCCAGGGGGATGGTGAAGTAGCCGTTGTCGTCCAGGCAGGCGGCCAGATAGCACACGGTCCGGCTGTCCGCCTCGTCCAGCCCCAGGGGGCCAAGCTGCCGGGAGATGAAGCGGAACAGCGTCTCCTCCAGGCCGCCGTCGGTGCTGGCCCGGGCCAGCGGGTCCAGGTCCTCCTCGGCGATGGTCTGGTAAAAGCCGTTCTGGCGGTCGTTCTCCTCCAGCCACCGCAGCCGCCCCAGTAAGGCGTCGTCCGGCCCGGCCTCCTGGGCGGGGGGCAGTTCCTCCGGCTCCACCAGCGGGTTGCTCATGGCCAGCTCCTGGATGTAGGCGTCCAGTTCCAGGGCGCTCATTTGCAGCAGCTTCAGGCTCTGTATCTGCTGCTGGGAGAGCTGTTGGGATAGGTTTTGTGTCAGTTCCATGGCTGTGCCTCCCCGGGGTCAGTCCGGCTCCGGCACGGCCAAGTCCGTGCCGCCGTACTTTTGCCGCAGCGCCGTCCTGTGGCGCAGAAAGGTGGTGGGCGACATCTGCAAATGCCGGGCCGCGGCCCGGATGTTGCCGTATGTCTCGTAATAGAGGTCCAGATACCGCAGCTCCATCCGCTCCAGCAGTTCGTCCAGGCTCACGTTCCCGGAACCGGCCTCGTACATCTCCACGCTGTCCCCGGCGTTCACCGGCAGGTTGTCCGGCCGGATCACGTCCCCGTCCGTGAGGATGACCGTCTGCTCGATCACGTTTCGCAGCTGGCGCACGTTCCCCTCCCAGGGGTGGTGCAGCAGCACGAACCGGGCCGCCGGGGAGAAGGTCTTGGCCAGGCCGTATTTGTTATTATAGTGTTCCAAAAAGTGCTGGGCTAGGGGGATGATGTCGTTCTTCCGGCCCCGCAGGGGCGGGATGTGGATGGAGATGACGTTCAGCCGGTAGTAGAGGTCCTCCCGGAAGCGCTTTTCCCGGACCATCTTCTCCAGGTCCCGGTTGGTGGCGGCGATGATACGCACGTCCAGCTGGATGGGCCGGTTGCCGCCCACCCGCAGGAAGGAGCGGCTTTGCAGCACGTGCAGCAGCTTTGTCTGCATATTGAGGCTCAGCTCGCCCACCTCGTCCAGGAAGATGGTGCCGTGGTCGGCGGCCTCGAACAGGCCCGCCTTGGGCCTGCTGCCCGCGCCGGTGAAGGCGTGGCCCTCGTAGCCGAACAGCTCGCTCTCGAAAAGGTTCTCCGGGATGGCGCCGCAGTTCACGTCCACGAAGGGCTGGCTTGCCCGGGCGCTGCTGCGGTGGATGAAGCGGGCGATCTCGTCCTTGCCTACCCCCGTCTCGCCCAGCACCAGCACCGTGGCGTCCACCCGGGCCACCCGGGCGGCGGTGCCGAGGACGCTGAGCATGGCCTCGTCCTCGGCGATCAGGCCGCCCCGGTTGGGCAGCTGGGCCTTCACCGTCTGCAACTCGCTCAAATAGCGGTCCTTCAGGTCCGTCACCTGGCGCAGTTCGGAGCGGAGGTTTCGTATCTCGTCCAGGTCCCGGTCGTTGCACAGGTAGTACTCGATCCGGCCGTCTTTGTCGAACACCGGGTTGCAGGACACATGGGCGCTGCGGCCGGTGCGGGGGAAGGTCTGCACGATGGTGCAGGGCTGGCTCGTCTTGGCCACGATGGAGCAGGCGCTGCTGGGCGTGATCAGCCCCGCCTCCACCAGGTCTGCCACCGGCGCGCCCTTCTGCTCGTCCCGGCGGATGCCCGTAAGCACCTCGTAGGCCCGGTTGACGAACACCGTGGACATATTCCGGTCAGAGATCTGGATGGCGTCGGCGGAGTGTTCCAAAAACGCCTCCAGCATATGATTGCGCTCCTCCAGGCTCTGCACCTGGCGGCGGAGCTGCTCCGCCGTCTCCTCGGCGCGGGGGTCACGGTCAGGATGTTGTGCCATATCTGAAACACCTTTTTCCGCCGGACCCCGCCGTGCCCGTCTCTCCCGCCGGGGCGGCAAAAATGCCCGCTGTGCCGGGAAAGAGAGGGCCCCGCGCCGGGACCGGCCTTTTTCTTGTCCCCACTATACCACAGATCGCTCCCGCCCGCAAGTTTCATTTTTGGAACGAGTGGGCGGGAAAATGTCCCACATTTGGAACGATTTTCGGGAATTTTTCGCGGTTTTTCCGGGCGGCGGAGAAAATTATGAAAACCGCCCCTAAACAATCAATGCTATTTCCACAAATCACAATTTGACGATTTGTCGCAAAGTGATAAAAATTTTTCAAATTAAAAGATGTTTTTGCTTTTTGGCACAGTTGATGCTATATTTATCGAACCAAAGGCCGTTTTCTGCCCTGTGGCGGGGCGGCGTGGAAACAAAAATCATTTTTTTGAAAGGAAGATACCACAATGAAAAAACTCATCGCGATGCTTCTTTGTCTGACCCTGGTGCTGTCCCTGGGCATTACCAGCGCGTTCGCTTCGGGCGCTCTGGCCATGGCCGGCAGCAACGACGCCTCCGAGGAAGGCGACGGCAGCGATCTGCCCACCATCAACTGGCGCATGGGCTCCACCTGGGGCGCCGGCAACGTCCACTTCACCGTTGACGTTCGCTTCGGCGAGATCCTCAGCGAGCTGACCAACGGCAAGTTCACCGTCACCAACTACGCCGAGGGCGAGCTTTGCTCCGCCAACGAACTGTTTGACTATGTCAGCCAGGGCACCATCGAGTGCGGCGGCGACTGGGGCGGCTACTGGGCCGGCCGGAACACGGCTTTCGAGCTGCTCAGCACCATCATGGACGACTTCACCGCTCTGGACTACTACACCTGGATCTACGAGGCCGGCGGCATGGATTGCTACAAGGAGCTGTACGGCAAGTACAACATGGAGTACTTCCCCCTGGTCACCAACCCCTCCGAGTCCGGTATCCGCTCCGTCACCCCCATCGAGTCCATCGAGGACATGAAGTCCATGAAGATCCGTCTTGGCGGCGTGATGGCCGGCAAGGCCGCCCAGAAGCTGGGCATCAACATCACCACCGTGGCCGCGGCCGAGATCTATGAGTCCTTGCAGCGCGGCGTCATCGACGGCGGCGAGTTCTCCGGCCCCAAGGCCGACGATTCCCTGCACCTGCAAGAGGTCGCTAAGTACTGGTGCGCTCCTGCCTGGTATCAGTCCGCCGGCGTCAACGGCGTCATGGTGAACCTGGACGCCTGGAACGCGCTGCCCGAGGAGTACCAGACCGCCTTTGAGATGGCCGCCCGTCTGTGCTGCGGCGAGAAGCTGGCCACCTACATCTGGAACGACATGACCGTCACCAACCAGATGATCGAGGACGAGGGCATCATCGTCACCCACCTGCCCGAGGAGGATATGCAGACCATCCGCGAGACCTGCATCGAGACCTATGAGGAAGAGTGCGAGATCAACCCCGACTTCAAGATGGTCTATGACTCCATGCAGGCCTACCGTGAGACCGCCAACAACTACCGCGAGTGGACCGGCGACTACGGCTTCGGCTTCAACAAGTAATAGACCCTCCTTTCCCCGCGCAGTAAAAACGTGAAAGGAGAGCGCGAATGAAAAAGAAAAAAGGCGTCATCGCCCAGATCAACGACGCCGTGAAGTTCGTCTGTCGGACCATCGACGAGGTCAACGACGGACTGGGCAAGATCTTTTCCGTGCTGGTGCTGGGCGTGCTGGGCGTCATCATGTGCGAGGTCGTCATGCGCCGCATCTTCAACCGGCCCCAGATCTGGACCCAGGAACTGACTGTGATGCTCTTCGCGTGCTACACCATCCTCATCTGCGCCTACGGCTTCCAGAAAAAGGCGTTCGTGGCGGTGGACGTGGTCTTCGCAAAGTTCCCCAAGTCCCTGCAATACATCATCCATCTGATCACCTACGGGGTGTTCCTGGTGCCGTTCGTGTTCTGGATCACCCCCCGGTGCTGGGACTACTTCATGCGCGCCTATCAGACCAACGAGATGCGTTACAGCGTCTGGCAGGTGCCCACTTGGCCGGTGAAGCTGTGCTTCTTCATGGGCTTCGCGCTGCTGGCCGTCCAGGCTGTCAGCGAGATGCTCAAGCAGGTGACGGGCCTGGTGGACCACCTGTATGAGAAAAAAGCCGCCAAGGCCCTGCCTGCCGGCGGAGAGGAGGCCGCAGAATGATCGAATATCTGACCAATCTTGTCGTCTCCATCTCCCAGAGCGGCAACATCGACATCCGTGTGCTGCTGATCGGCATCCTGTTCGGCATCATGGTGGTGGGCCTGGTCATGGGCCAGGAGCTGGCGTTCGTTCTGGGCGGCGCGGCCGCCATCGTGGGCACCATCGCCCTGGGCGACTCCGGCGTGACCATCGCCATGACGAAGGTCTACGACCAGATGCAAAACTACGGCATGGTGGCCATCCCCATGTTCGTACTCATGGCAAACTTCTTGACCCACTCAAAGGTGGCGGACGGACTATTCGAGTCCATCCGCTACCTGCTGGGGCCGCTGAAGGGCGGCCTGGGCCTGGCGGTGATCCTGGTGTCCACGGTCTTCGCGGCCACCACCGGCATCGTTGGCGCCTCTGTGGTCACCATGGGTATGCTGTCCATGCCCATCCTGCTGCGTAACGGCTATAAGCCCAGCCTGGCCTGCGGCCTGGTGTGCGCCGGCGGATCGCTGGGTATCCTGATCCCGCCGTCCATCATGCTGGTGTCCATGGGTTCTTACGCCGAGGTGTCCGTCGGCAAGATCTTCTTCGCCGCCATCGTCCCCGGCCTGACCCTGTCCCTGGGCTACATCATCTATCTGATGATCGTCTGCCACATCCACCCGGATTGGGGCCCCGCCATGACGCCGGAGGAGCTGGCCGAGATGCCGCTGAAAAAGCGCATCACCGGTTCCCTTATCAACCTGGTCCCGCCCCTGATCCTTATCTTTGCCGTGCTGGGCTCCATCTTCGGCGGCATCGCCACCCCCACGGAGGCCTCCGGCATGGGCGCGTTCTTCGCCCTGATCCTGGCCATCTGCTACAAGCAGTTCAGCCTGAAGATGCTCTATGAGTCCCTGATCGACACGGCCAAGACCACCGCCATGGTGTTCATCATCCTGTTCGGCGCGGCGGCCTTCACCGGCATCTTCATGAGCCTGGACGGCGACGAGATCATCTACAACTGGGTCATCAACGCCGGTATCAGCAAGTGGGGCGCCTTCGCCATCATGATGATCATCACCTTCATCCTGGGCTGCTTCATCGACTGGCTCGGCATCGTGATGATCGTGCTGCCCATCTTCCTGCCCATCATGGACCAGTTCGGTTTCGACCGGCTGTGGCTGGTGGCTGTCATGGCCACGCTGTTGCAGACCTGCTTCATGACGCCGCCTTTCGGCTTCGCCCTGTTCTACATAAAGGGCATCCTGCCGGCGGAAGTGAAGATCGGCGAGGTGTACAAGGGCGTCATCCCGTTCATCATCATCATCTGCATCGTGACCGCGCTGTGCGCGTTCTTCCCGCAGATCGTCACCTGGCTGCCCAGCATCATGATGGGCTGACAGGACCCAACAAGGATATGACTTTGCAAACTGTATCAACTGCGGCCAAGGCCCCCATCCCGGGGGCCGGAGGCCGTAAATGGGCGAAGTCATATCCATTTTATTTATCAGGAGGCATCAAGAGGTGTACAGCACCATTATTTATGAGAAGAAAGATAACATCGGCATCCTGACGATCAACCGGCCGGAGGCGCTGAACGCG
>CANRIF010000046.1 GCA_947630645.1 uncultured Oscillospiraceae bacterium
TCAGCGCCAACCTGGGCATCGCCGTGGGCATGGCCAGCCAGATCTGCGGCTTCAACCTGGCGGAGGTGTGCCAGACCGCCATCGACCTCATCCGGGACCCGGACCACAACATCCTCACCACCCTGCCCGCCCCGGACTTCCCCACCGGGGGAGAGATCGTCTACGACGCCGGCCAGATGGCGGAGATCTACCGCACCGGCCGCGGCTCCTTCCCGGTCCGGGCCAGGTGGCGCTACGACGAGCGGGAACACATCATCGAGATATACGAGCTGCCCTATACCACCACCGCCGAGGCGGTCATCGACAAGTGCCGGGAGCTTATCAAGGACGGCAAGGTGAAAGAGATCGCCGATATGCGGGACGAGACGGACCTGGGCGGGCTGAAGCTGGCCATCGACGTGAAGCGGGGCACGGACCCGGAAAAGCTGATGGCAAAACTTTTCAAACTCACCCCCCTGCAGGACAACTACCCCTGCAACTTCAACATCCTCATCGCCGGCTCCCCCCAGGTGCTGGGGGTGGGTGAGATACTCACCGAATGGATCGCCTGGCGTACCGAGTGCGTCCGGCGGCGGGTGTATTTCGACATGATGAAGAAGAAGGAGAAGCTGCACCTCTTAGAGGGCTTGAAGGCCATCCTTCTGGACATCGACCGGGCCATCGCCATCATCCGGGAGACGGAGACGGAGGCGGAGGTGGTGCCGAACCTGATGATCGGCTTCGGCATCGACCAGGTCCAGGCCGAGTACGTGGCGGAGATCAAGCTGCGTAACATCAACCGGGAGTACATCCTCAAAAGGACCGAGGAGACCTCGGCCCTGGCCGGCGAGATTAAGGACCTGGAGGACACCCTGGCCTCCAAGCGCCGCCTGCGGGCCATCATCACCGACGAACTGCGCGCCGTCATCAAGAAATACCCCTCCCCCCGGCGCACGGGCATGGTCTACGCCCGGGAACTGGAGACTTACGACGAGGCCGAGTCCGCCGTGGAGGACTACCCGGTGCATCTGTTCCTGTCCCGCCACGGCTACTGCAAGAAGATCACCCCCCAGAGCCTGCGGATGAGCGGGGAGCAGAAGTACAAGGAGGACGACGGCCTGGGCTGGTACTGGGAGACATCCAACAGCGCGGAACTGCTGCTGTTCACCGACAGGCAGCAGGCCTATAAGCTGCGCCTGGCGGACCTGGCCGACACCAAGGCCAGCGTGCTGGGCGACTACCTGCCGGGCACCCTGGGCTTCGACGACGGGGAGAGCCTGGCCGCCGCGGTGCTGGCCGGGGACTATTCCGGCACCATCCTTCTGTTCTTCCAAAACGGCAAGTGCGCCCGGCTGCCCCTGGCCGCCTACGCCACCAAGACCAACCGGAAAAAACTCACCGGCGCCTATTCCGACAAAAGCCCCCTGGCCGCCCTGCTGCCTCTGGAGGGGGAGCAGGAGATCGCCGTCACGTCGGCGGAGGGCCGGTGCGTGGTGTTCTCCTCGGCGCTGCTGGCCCCCAAGACCAGCCGCACCACCCAGGGCGTGCAGGTCATGACCGTGAAAAAGCACCCGGTGGTCCGGGTCCAGCCCCTGGCCGAGACGGCCATCCAGAACCAGGCCCGCTACCGGGTCCGCACCATCCCCGCCGCCGGCGCGAAACTCACCGACGCGGACCGCGGCGAAGAACAACTCTCGTTCATTTGAAAGGCGCTTGCGCCTTATAAAGGCCCCCTTGTGCAAAGGGGGCTGGCAGCGCAGGGGTCCCCAAAAGGCACGCCTGCCTTTTGGGGAGAGGAGGAGCGCGGGAGCGGGCGGATGCCGGCGCTTGCGCCGGCGCAGCTTAGCGGACGCCGCGACGACGAGACTGAGGGATTGTAACGGCGGATAACGGACAACCCCTCCACCGCGCTTCGCGCGGTCCCCCTCCCCTTGCACAGGGGAGGCTCCAAATCGTGCGCCAAGGGCGCGCACGGATCGAGAGGGTCTATCATGGAAAAGGTAATGCGTTTTCTCAAGACCGACGGGAAGGCCGTTGGCATCAATCTGATCGGCTGTATGATCGTGGGCATGAGTTTTTCCTGGATCACGTTCCCCAACAACATCGCCTCCGGCGGCCTGACCGGCATCGCCCAGATCCTGAACCTGCTCACCGGCCTGCCGGTGGGCGTGATGGTGATCGTGATGAACGTGCCGCTGTTTCTGGTGGCCTGGCGGCAGTTCGGGCTGCGGTTCATCATCTACTCCCTGATCGGCATGGTGTGTTCCAGCCTGGCCATCGACTTCTTCGCCCTGTTCCACGTCGCCCTGACCCGGGACATCCTGCTGGCGGCGGTGTACGGCGGCCTGCTGAAGGGCCTGGGCTACGGGCTCATCTTTTACACCGGCGGCACCAGCGGCGGCACGGACATCCTCTCCCGGATGCTCCGGCGCAAGTACGCCTACATCCAGCTGGGCAACATCAGCCTGTGCCTGGACGCGGTGGTGGTGACGGCCTTTGCCATCATCTTCAAGCGGGCGGACGCGGCCATGTACACCATCATCACCATGTTCGTCTCCTCCCGGATGGTGAACCTGGTGCTGTACGGCACCTTCAATTCCAGCGTGTGCTACATCATCACCGTCCACCCCCACACCATCGCCCGGGCCATCGGCGACAAGCTGCTCCGGGGCGCCACGCTCCTGAAGGGGGAGGGCGCTTACAGCGGCGAGGAGCGGGACGTGGTGCTGTGCGCCGTCAAGCGCCAGCAGATCCCCGCGCTGAAAAAGATCGTCTCTGGCATCGACGAACACGCCTTCGTCATCGTCACCCAATCCCATGAGGTATTCGGCAAGAACTTCCAGAACATCCAGAAAAACGACTGACGCGCCAAGGAGGGCAAGAGCATGAAAAGCACAGTGGAGAACCTGCGGAAGAACGGCTTTGAGGTCACGGAATTCGATACCAAAGAGGCCGCGGCGGACTATCTGGCGGACAGCCTGCACGGCAAGACCATCGGCATGGGCGGCAGCGTCACCCTGGCCCAGCTGGACGTGTACGACCGCCTGGCCGCGGACAACACGGTGTACTGGCACCAGGTCGTCCCCGGCCCGGACACCATCGCCGGCGCCAGCAACGCCCAGGTCTACATCGCCAGCGCCAACGCCGTGTCGGAGGAGGGCTACATCCTCAACATCGACGGCCGGGGCAACCGGGTGGCCGGCACGCTCATGGCCAAGGAGCGGGTGATCTTCGTGGTGGGGGAAAACAAGCTGGCCGGCCCCTTCCCCCAGGCCCTGGAGCGGGCCAGGAACACTGCCAGCCCCAAGAACGCCCAGCGGCTGCACCGGAAGACCCCCTGCGCCGCCGAGGGGGCGAAATGCTTCGACTGCGCCAGCCCGGAGCGCATCTGCAACGCGCTGGTGGTGCTGTGGAAGAAGACCTCCGGCTGCGGCCGGATGGAGGTCCTGCTCGTCCACGAGCCTCTGGGATACTGACCATGGGGCGTTTTCGCCGGGCGCTCGCCGCCGCGCTGGCGCTGCTGGCGCTGGCCGGGTGCGGGGTGCTGTTCGACACCGAGTATGCCTCCAGTGAGCCATACCAGGCCCCGGCCGCCCAGGAGGAGCCAGCCCCCGCCGCGGCCTACGACGGCATCTCCGATTACGCCGCCCTCCGCCGGGCGGTATTGCAGCTGGTGACGGACCATGTGGAGTCGGCCCAGCTGCAATTCACCGGGTACGACGGCGTCATCAGCGACGACATCTCCGCCGCCTGCTGGGAGGTGAAGTCCTCCACGGCCATCGGCGCCTTCGCGGTGGACTACATCAGCTATGACCTGAGCCGGATCGTCAGCTATTACCAGGCGGAGATCCACATCACCTACAAGCGTTCCGCCGCCCAGGCGGCCGCCGTGGAGCAGACCGCCACCGTCTCCGCCCTGGAGGAGCGGCTGGACCGGGCGCTGCGCCAGGACGAGACCTACCTCGTCCTCCAGATCGCCGACGCCTCCGCCTCCGCCGACACCATCCGCGCCTGCATCGAGAGCGCCTACTACGCCGACCCCCTGGCCGCCCCGGTGCTGCCGGCGGTGGAGGTGGCGCTGTTCCCGGAGACCGGGGTCAGCCGCATCGCGGAGGTGACGCTGGACTACGGCCTGACGGCCCAGGACCTGGCCCAGCGGCGGGCGGACCTGACCGGGGCGCTGGAGGCGCTGGCCGGGGAGGTGAGCCTGCCGGAGACGGCGGACGGCCCCGCCCGGGCCGAGGCGCTGTACGGCCTTTGCCAGGCGCTGGCGGACCGCTGCCAGGCGGACAGCGCCGCCGGGCCCACCGCCTGGGACGCCCTGGCGGGCGGCGCGGCGGACAGCCAGGGGATCGCCCTGGCCCTGGAGGCCGGGTGCCAGAGCCTGGGCTTTCCGTGCCAGGTGGTGTCCGGGCGCATGGACGGCGAGGCCCATTACTGGGACATCGTGACCCTGGACGGCGCCTGCTACCACATCGACGCCTCCGTGCGGGAGGACGGCGCGCCGGCGGTGTTTTTGGCCGGGGACGGCCAGCTGTGGGGCGCCTACTGGTGGGACACCAGCCAGTACCCGGTCTGCCCGGAGCCATTCGGCCCGCCGGAGCCCACCCCCTCGCCCTCGCCGCTGCCCACCGCCACCCCCCGGCCGGTGTACATCTGACGATTTTAATCCGATCTTAATCTCCTCTCCATGCCGTTTTAAAAAACGGGTGGTATGCTTGCCCCGCAAGCAAAAAAGGAGGTATCGCTATGGAACACAACGAGATGACCGAACTGCTCAGCCGGAAGGCGGGCGTCAGCCTGGACGAGGCCCGGGCGGCGCTGGAGGCCAACGGCTGGGACCTGCTGGACGCCATGATCGCCCTGGACCGGGCCAACCGCGCCCCCGGCGCGGCCTCCGCCCGGGCGGAGGCCGGCGGAGGGGAGAGCGCCGTCCGCCCGGTGAAGACCGTCAGCGGCCAGAAGGCGGCGGGCGCCGTGTCCAACGGGCTGGCCGTCTTGTGGCGGTATGTGAAAAAGCTGCTGCGCCTGACGCTGGACAACTACTTCATCGTCACCCGCCGGGGCCGGGAGATCCTCTCCGCGCCGGTGCTGGTGCTGATCGTTCTGTTCTTTGCCAGCTTCGGGCTGATGCTGGTGGCGCTGGTGGTGGGGCTGTTCTGCGAGTGCCGGTACCGGTTCGAGGGCCGGCAGCTGGGGCGGGACGGCGTGAACCGCGCCATGGGCAAGGCCAGCGACGTGGCCGAGGACATCAAGAACTCCTTCAGAGAAGGCCGCGGCGGGAACGGGTGAGCCGGTGGACGCGCGCATATTGGTGGTGGAGGACGAGGCCCGGCTGGCCCGTTTTCTGGAATTGGAGCTGACCCACGAGGGCTACGCCGTCTCCCTGGCGGAAGATGGGAGAAAAGGGCTGGACAAGGCCCTCTCGGGGGAGTATAATCTGTTGCTGTTGGACGTGATGCTCCCCGGCCTGAACGGACTGGAGGTGCTGCGGCGGCTCCGGGCCGCGTCGGACGTGCCGGTGATCTTGCTCACCGCCCGGGACGCGGTGATGGACAAGGTCAGCGGCCTGGACATGGGCGCCAGCGACTACGTCACCAAGCCCTTCTCCATCGAGGAGCTGCTGGCCCGTATCCGGGCCGCCCTGCGCCAGCGGGACGCCCGCCGGCCGGCGGCGCCCCTGCGGTGCGGGGCGCTGGAGCTGGACCCGGCCCGGCACACCGCCTCCTTCGGCGGCCAGGACCTGACCCTCACCTTCAAGGAATTTCTCCTGTTGCAGACGCTGCTGGAGAACCGGGACATCGTCCTGACCCGGGACGCGCTGCTGGAGAAGGTCTGGGGCTACGACTACGCCGGGGAGACAAACGTGGTGGACGTGTACATCCGCTACCTGCGCCAGAAGATCGACGACCGCTTCGGCGTCAAGGTCATCCACACCGTCCGGGGCGTGGGCTACGTCATCAAAGGCGGCGGGACATGAGCGGCGCGGGCAGGACCACCTCCATCGCCCGGCGCATCGCCTGGCGGTTCCAGTGGCGGAAGCTGTGGCGCATCCTATTTCAAACGGCGGTCCTCTTTTGCGGGGCCGTCGCCGTGTGGTGTATCGCGGCGGAGACGATCCTGTGCGGCGGTCTGACCGGCTGGGAGGGCCGGCGCATTGTCCTGCACGGCTTCGGCGAGGCGTGGCGGCCCCTGTCCCATGTGATAGGAGCGGCGTTCCGCCAGGAGGACTGGTTCGCGGGCACGGCCGTCTATCAGGTGGGCGGCGCCAGCGCGGACATGGGGCCGTTCCTGTTCTGGCTGTTTCTGCTGACGGGCGGGCTGACCGTGCTGCGGCTGATCGGGTGGCTGCTCTCCTGCCTGCGGGCCACGGAGCGCATCCGCCGGTATCTGCGGCCCATCGACGACATCGCCCAGGCCACGGAGAGCATCTCCTCCCGGGGCTTCGACGAGAGCAAGTTCCACTCCCTGGAGGAGGCCATCGACCATTTGAACGGCGCCTCCCCCGACGAGCAGCTGCACGTGGGCGACAGCGACCTGGCCGGATTGGAGACGGCGGTGAACAACCTGATCGCCCGGATGCACGCCTCCTACCGCCGGCAGGTCCAGTTCGTGGACGACGCCAGCCACGAGCTGCGTACCCCCATCGCCGTCATCCAGGGCTACGCGGATATGCTCGCCCGCTGGGGGACCGCCGACGAGAAGGTGCTGACCGAGTCCATCCAGGCCATCCGCACCGAGGCGGCGCACATGAAGACCCTGGTGGAGCAGCTGCTGTTCCTGGCTCGGGGCGACGCCGGCCGCCAGCGGCTGGACCTGCGGCCCATGGACCTGGCGGCCCTGGCCCGGGAGATCTGGGAGGAGAGCCGCCTCATCGACCCCGGCCGGGAATATGTTTTGGACGCGCCCGCGCCCGTCCCCGTCCGGGGCGACGGCGCGCTTTTGAAGCAGGCGGTCCGCATCCTGGCGGACAACGCCCGCAAATACTCCCCCGCCGACGGCCGCATCACCCTGCGGGCCATGGCGGAGGACGGCGCCGCCTGCATCCAGGTGCAGGACAACGGCTCCGGCATCGCGCCGGCGGACGCGCCCCATGTCTTCGACCGCTTTTACCGGGCCGACAGCGCCCGTGCCACCGAGGGAGCCGGGCTGGGCCTGGCCATCGCCCGGTGGATCGTGGCGCGCCACGGCGGGTCCATCCGCCTGTGGTCCTATGAGGGCGTGGGCACCCGCATGACGGTGTGCCTGCCCCCGCCGGGGCCGGAGAGGTGAGAGCGCACCATCCTATCCCGTATCATCTGACCGCGGCGGCGCCGCCGCGGGAAAGGAAACACCATGCAGATCATCAAGACCCTCCAGCACATCGTACTGGCCCTGGGCGCCCTTCTGGGACTTCTATACTTCTACCAGCCGCTGTACCTGGTGCTGCCGCTGCTGGACCGGCTCCGCCGCAGGCGGGGGAAGAAGGAGCGGCCCCTGCCGCCGCTCACCGCCCGGCCCGGGACCCGGCGCTACGCCGTGCTGGTGGCCGCCCGCAACGAACAGGCCGTTCTGCCCTACCTGCTGAAGAGCATCCAGGCCCAGGACTACCCCAAGGACCTCTACTCCGTGTTCGTCATCGCGGACAACTGCACCGACCGCACCGCCGACATCGCTCGGGAACACGGCGCCACGGTCTTTGAGCGGCACGACACCGTCCACGTGGGCAAGGGCTACGCCATCAGCGCCCTGCTGGCCAACATTCGCGCCGCCGGGCGGCTGGACGATTTTGACGCCTTTCTCGTCTTTGACGCGGACAACCTTCTCAAGGGCGACTACATCACCCAGATCGACCGGACCTTCTGCCAGGGCTACCCCTGCGTGTGCGGCTACCGCAACTCCAAGAACTTCATGACCAACTGGATCACCGCCGGGTACGGGATGTGGTATCTGCACGACTGCGCCCATCTGAACGCCTCCCGGCTGATGCTGGGCGTCACCTGCGCCTGCACCGGGACAGGCTTCGGCTTCGACCGGGATCTGCTGGAGAAGACCGACGGCTGGCACTTCTTCACCCTGGTGGAGGACATCGAGTTCGATACCTGGTGCGCCATCCACCAGATCCGCATGGGCTACTGCCCCGACGCGGTGGTCTACGACGAGCAGCCGGTCACTTTCCGCCAGTCCTGGAACCAGCGGACCCGGTGGGTCCAGGGCGGGCTGCAGGTGAGCTTCAAGTACACCTTCCAGCTGCTCCGGGGCCTTTGCCACGGCACCATCCGGCAGCGGTGGGCCTGCTTCGAGTGCCTGACCCTCACCCTGTGCGGCTACGGGATGTGCGCCGTGCTGGGGACGCTTGCCTGCGTGCTGACCCTGCTGGCCGGGGGCGAACACAACCTGCTGCTGGGCCTGGGCGTGCCGCTGGCAGGTATGTATATGGGCCTGCTGGCCATGGGCGGCCTCACCGTGCTGCAGGAGTGGCCCCGCATCCCCGGCACCACCCGGCAGAAGCTCCGCTACACCTTCACCTTCCCTGTGTACATGATCACCTACCTGCCCATCGCCGTGTCCTCCCTGTTCCGCCGCTTCCGCTGGCAGACCGTGACCCACACCGTGGCCATGGGCGTGGAGCAGCTGCCCGCCGGCCAGGAGGAGCCGGACCGGAAGTGACAAAAATGTAATGGTTTTGTAAGTTCCGCGGATTGTGTCCGCGGAACTTTTCCTGTAAAATGGAAACAAGAGCCGCATCCCGCCGTATGAGGACGCGGCCGACCGAGGAGGCGTCTATGGGGCTGGCCAGGACCGCGGAAAAGTGCATCCCGTCCTACGGCCGCCGGCCGCTGCTGGCCGCGCTGGCGCTCAACTGCTCGGTCTACTTCCTGTCCCGGCTGATCGCCGGCAGCTGGCCCCATCACACCATGGCCTCCGCCTGGGACGGCGCGGTGCCGTTCCTGCCCTGGACGGTGGGCGTGTATGTGGCGGCGTACCTCTTCTGGGCCGTCAACTATGTGCTGGCCGTCCGGGAGAGCCAGGAGAGGGCCTGGCGATTTTTGGCGGCGGACGGGGTCGGAAAGCTGGTCTGCTTCGCCCTGTTTCTGCTCTGGCCCACCGCGGCCGTCCGGCCGGAGGTGCCGGAGGGGAGTTGGCTGCTGGGGCTGATCTACGCCCTGGACGCACCGGACAACCTCTTTCCCTCCATCCACTGTTTCAACAGCTGGATGTGCTGGGCGGGCGTCCGGGGCCGCCGGGCCGTCCCGGCGTGGTATAAGGCCTTTTCCCTTGTCTTCGCCCTGGCCATCGCCGTCTCCACCCTGACCACCAGGCAGCACGTCCTGGCGGATGTGCTGGCCGGCTTCGCTCTGGCCGAGTGCTGCTGGCAGCTGGCGGGCCGCACGGCGCTTGGCCGCTGGTACGGCCGGCTGTGGCGGGGCAGGGACCGTTGAGGAGGGCGCCTATGGACAAAAACCGCAAGCGGGTCCTGGCCGACGCGCTCCTGTTCGCGGCCATCTTCGCCCTGACCCTGTACGCCGTGTTCCACGGCCAGGACCTGGCCGCCATCGCCGAGGCCATCCGCGGCTGCGACGGCCGGTGGCTCGTCCCCGCCCTTTTCTGCGTGCTGGCGTTCATCGGCGGCGAGGCGGTCATCGACCGGCTGCTGCTCACCTCCTGCGGGCAGCGGCTGGGGCCGGGACGGTGCTTTCTCATCGCGTCGGTGGGCTTTTTCTTCTCCGCGGTGACCCCCTCCGCCGGGGGCGGCCAGCCCATGCAGGTGGTCTTTCTCCGCCGGGAGCGGGTGCCGATCCCGGTGGCCGCCGTCGTCCTCATGGCCGTCACCATCACCTATAAGATGGTGCTGGTGGCCGTGGGGCTGGGCGCGGCGGTGTTCTTTCCGGGGCGGCTGGGGGCGCTGTTCGGCGGGATGCTGTGGCTGTTCTGGATAGGTCTCGCGTTGACGGTGGGATTCACGGCGGTGCTGCTGGTGCTGGTGTTCCATCCCAGCCTGGCCCGGGCCGCCATGGACGGGGGACACCGGCTGCTGGAGCGGCTGCATCTGCTGCGGGCCAAGGAGACCCGGCGGCAGAGGCTCCTGGACTCCATGGACAAATACCACGAGACGGCGGCCTATTTCAAGACCCACATGGGGCTGATGCTCCTGGTGATGGCCGTCACCTTCGTTCAGCGGTTCGCCCTGTTCACGGTGCCTTGGCTGGTGTACCGGGCCTTCGGGCTCACGGCGCTGGGGTGGGCGGACATCGCCCTGGCCCAGGCCCTGATCGCCGTGGCGGCGGATATGCTGCCCCTGCCGGGGGGCATGGGGGTCACGGAGGGCCTGTTTCTGACCGTGTTCAGCCCGGCCTTCGGGCCGCTGGTCCTGCCGGCCATGGTGTTGAGCCGGGGCGTGGAATTTTACTGCCGGCTGGCGCTTTCGGCGGTGTTCACCGCCGTGGCCGCCGCCGTGCTGGGACGCGGCCCCGGAAAAGAGAGAGGAGGGATGACGCCGGGATGATCGGGTTTTACGACTACACCGTCTGGATGACCTACGCCAGCCTGGTGTCCGCCGTGGCGGGGATGCTCTGCGCCACCACGGGCCATGTGCGCTGGGCGCTGACGTGCCTGGCGCTGTCCGGTCTGCTGGACGCCTTCGACGGCAAGGTGGCCCGGACGAAAAAGGACCGCACCGACGCCCAGAAGGCCTTTGGCGTGCAGATCGACTCCCTGTGCGACATCGTCTGCTTCGGGGCGCTGCCGGTGGTCATCAGCTACCACCTGGGTATGTTCGCCCCGGCGGGACCTCCCATCCTGTGCTTCTACTGCCTGGCGGGGCTGATCCGCCTGGCCTGGTTCAACATCACCGCCGACCAGCCGCCCCGGGCGGACGGCAAGAAGTACTACCAGGGCCTGCCCATCACGTCCATCGCCGTGATCCTGCCCCTGGCCTACGCGGCCGGGACGCTGATGCCCGAATACTTCTATGTGCTGCTGCACCTGGTCATGCTGGTGACGGGGGCGCTGTTCATCATCCGCTTCCCCTTCCGCAAGCCCACCGACAAGGAGCTGGCGGTCATCATCGCGGTGGTGGCGGCGGCCATCGTCTATATCCTGCTGTGCCATGTGCTGGGGATCGAGATGCCCTGGCGCTGGGTGCTACGCCTGGTGCGCCAGGGATGACGGCGGCGGAGTTTCTATACGGTACGGCCCCGGGGCGGCTTCTGCTCCGGGGCCTGTGCCGTCCCTGGTTCTCCCGGCTGGGCGGCGCGGTGCTGGACACCCGGCTGTCCGCCCTGGCGGTGGGGCCATTCGTCCGGCGGCACGGCATCGACATGAGCGGGTGCGAAAAGACCCGCTTCCGCTCCTTCAACGACTTCTTCACCCGCGCCCTCGTCCCCGGCGCCCGGCCGGTGGACCCGGACCCGGCGGCGCTCATAAGCCCCTGCGACGGGCTGCTGTCCGTCTGGCCAGCAGGACCGGACGGGCGCTTTCCCGTCAAGGGCACGGAATACACCCTGGCCCGGCTGCTGGGCGACGGGGCGCTGGCCGCGTCCTTCACCGGCGGGCTGGTGTGGCTCTTCCGCCTGACGCCCCGGGACTACCACCGCTATATCTGGCCGGCGGACGGCACGCCGGGCCAAGCGGTCCGCATCCCGGGCGTGCTGCACACCGTCCAGCCCCTGGAGCGGGGCCAGAGGCCGGTCTATCACGAGAACGCCCGGCAGTACCGCACCCTGGACGCCCCCTTTGGCCGCCTGGTCATGATGGAGGTGGGGGCGCTGCTGGTGGGCCGGATGGAGGACCTGCCCGTGACCGGGCCGGTGCGCCGGGGCCAGGAGAAGGGCCATTTCGCCTTCGGCGGCTCCACCGTCATCCTGCTCACGCCGCCGGGCGCCGCCCAGCCGGACGGCCCCTTCGCCC
>CANRIF010000047.1 GCA_947630645.1 uncultured Oscillospiraceae bacterium
CGGGCGCGGTGATAGACACCGACAAGGGGCCGGGCCATTACTCTATGACCGGCACATACAAGGTCGGCAGCGATGGGTCGCCCGTTTCGGCGGCGAAGACGATCCGCCTCGCGCTGACGGAAAAGACGACGTATACCTTCCACCCGGAGTTCTGGCTGGGCGCGGTCGAGAAAAGCAGCGGAGGGTGCATCGACGAGGACAACACACTAAGCGAAGAGTTTTCCTTTAAAAAAGGCGAGTCGGTCAGCAAAAACGGTACCTATGTCATCAAGGGCGATACCGGGGACTATGACCTGGTCTGGCAGTTCACCACGACCACGGTTGGGAGCGAGGGCCAGGGCTGGGTGCTGGAGTCCCTGGAGGTGAACGGGGCGGGACTTCGCATTCCGTATGTGGAATACGGCATGAAAGAGAAGGTGATCCCCCAAAGCACCGTGCTGCCGACGGGCGGATTTGTCAATGTGACGGCACGGCTGGAGGACGAGCCAAACACCTGCACATATTTCCTCACGATCACGGGCATGGCCCAGAACGTGGTGGTCACCGGCGGGAGCCTGCGGCGTGCAACGGCGGGGCATGAACTGGTGCTGGAGGATTCCACCGGCGTGGAGGTGCAGTTCCTCTACTGCGATGAACACGGAGATGGTAAAGAATGGAAAGAGGCAGTACAGTCCGTGCCGGTGACGGCGGGCATAAAAGACTACGGCATCCACTATAACGGCGGCGACGGGGGCCATCACTACACGAATGTGCGCTTTCAGCTCAAAGACGGCTATGAGTGGCGCGGCGGCGACGTGGAGAGTGGGAACATATCTTTCACGGACGAGACGGGCGATCCGCTGACCTGGGGGAGCGGCGGCAATGAGATATATACCGACAGCAATGACGGCTGGTACTATCTGCGCCTGGGCTTGGGGAACGACCCCTATAAGACGGCCCCGGTGATCGGAAGATTGAGCATCACGGCTGTGCCGGCCCGCTATGTGATCCAGTATCTGGACGGCGGCGACGCGGCGATCAACGCGGACGTGTATCTCGGCGCGGACGGCGTGCAGGGTATGCCCGTCTTCGTGGATGGGGGCCTGGTGGAGGAGACCTGGGACGGAAAGGATACGGACGCGCTGGACTGCAACCACGGCAATTATTACGGCGTGGCGGAGAGAACGGGCGGCTATTTCGGCTCACATCTCTCCGACACGGTGACGGTGCATGGCGCGGTGCCAAGCGACAGCGCGGGGACCCGGCCTGCCCAGTTCCAAGGATGGGTCGTCACGGACGCGGATGGGAGGGCGCTGGATGCGAACGGGCAGGAGGCGGCGGAGGGCCAGTATCTGACCTACGCGCCCGGCAGCGCCATGTCCATAGCCGACGTGATGGCCTGCGGCAGCCTTATCAACGAGCAGGAGCGGCTTTATGTGGTGTACTTGAGCGCCAACTGGCTAAACAGGGCGCCGAGTTATACCTACTACGTCACGCTGAACGCCGTGGACCGCGACGGCTCGGTGCGGACCCGCATACCAGCGGGAGACACCGGAGTCTATTTTGACGCGGGCGATATCGCGGCCGGCACGAAGGCCGGGGAGACATACGGCGCCGAAGAATCGTATGTGTTCCGCAGGGACAATTATTTCCAACTGGAGGGCGGCGAAAGGCTGAAGGGCCTCAATGTGGCGTATGACCCGAAAAACGCGCAGATGCAGGACATCATGGAGGCGTTTTTCGTGTGGTACGGGTATGACACGGCCAAAAACAGCGAGGTGTACCCGGGCCAATTCCTCTGGCGTGAGGTGCCGAACGGCGGGGAGGTGGATGTCTGGCTCATTTCCAACCTGGGCACGCTGAACGTCACGAATGAGGTGATCAGCCGCGAGGAGAGCGAGTTGACAAAGCCCTTTCCCTTCACGGTCACGTTCACCCTTCCCCCAGACGACCCCGGCACCCAGGGCGATGAAAGCGCGTATTTCGGGGAGGGGCCATACAGGGCCTATTATACCGTCGGCGGCGAGGGCGAACAGACCCTGGAACTGAAGAGCCTCGGCGGGGGGAAGTATGCTGGCACGTTTACCTTGAAAGACGGCCAGAACGCTACCTTTATCCTCCCCGGCGGCACGAAATATTCCATCGTGGAGGATGTCGACGCGGGGCTCTACATCATCGACAAGACCGAAGAGGACGGAACGATCCAGGCGGCCGCCGAGGCGGTCACGGCCGCGTTCGTCAACACGCCCACCGGCATCGTGGTGCGAAAGACCCAGGTGGAGACGGCGGATATCGGCGGCGCGGAAGAGGTCGGGGCCGGCGCGAGGGTCCTCACGGTGGGCAGCGGCGTGAATGTGCGGTACGACATCACGGTCACGAACCGGGATGAAAACAGCGCCGCCGAACTGGTCGTGAGAGACCGGATCCCCGACGCCGATGGCGACGACGGGACCCGCAAGAAACTAATCGTGAACCAGTCCTCCATCAGCGAGGGCGGGGAATATGCCGAGGGCTGTGTGAAATGGGCGAATGTGGCGGTCCAGCCCGGAAGCTCCAGGACCTTCTCGTTCACCGTGACGACGCCGGTGGTCCAAAATCTGAATACATACAGGAACACGGCTGACATCACTTACAGCTATGACGACGGGCCTGGCGAAGAGACAACGACCAATGAAGTGGCGCTCAGCGTGGAGAAGAACTGGCTGCGGATCGGCAAGGTCCTCCCGAAGGAGAGCAGGTATACGGCGGGGGACACGGCGTTCCCGTTCCGCATCACCCTCTCGGGGACCGGCCTGGAGGACGCCTATTCCTATGTGGGCCTTGTGGCGGCGGAATACGAGGATTCCGGCATCCAGCCGCCGAAAAGCGGGTCGCTCTCGTTCAAAGACGGGGCGGCGTCCGTCAAGCTGGCCGAGGGGCAGGCGATCGCCATCTTCGGGCTTCCGGAGGGGACGAGCTACACCGTGGAGGAGGCGCCGATCAACGGCTACCGGGCCAGCGTAGAGAGCCGAGGCGCCCAAGTAGACATTGAAGGCGGAAAGGCAAGCGGCACGATCAGCGCCCAGGAGAACGACTGGCTCATCTTCACCAATACCCCCATGGGCGTGAGGCTGACAAAGAGCCAGCGCGTGGCCAGGACGGGCGACACGGCCGCCCTCGCCGCCATCACCCCCGGGGACAGCATCCAGTATACCATCACCGTCGAAAACATCGACCAGACCATGCCCGCGCGGGGCGTGACCGTCACGGACGCGGTGCCGGCCGGTCTGACGGTGAAAACGATCTCCGACGGCGGCACCCAGGCGGACGGCGTTATCACCTGGACGATCCAGGAACTGGCGCCCGGCGGGGAAGAGACAGTCTCCTTCACCGCCCTTGTGCCGGAGGAGGCGGCCGGGGAGAGTTTCGTCAATACGGCCAGCGCCGTGATGGCGGGGGCGGATGAAGCGAAGTCCAACTCCGTGACCGCCGCGCTCCAGATCGGGAGCCTTGCCGTCACGAAGAGCGTGGAGGGAGGCCCGGAGCAGAACGAGGACACCTTCACCTTCACCGTGGCGCTGGCCCACAGCTTTGACGGCGCGCCCCTGGCCGGAAGCTACCCCTATACGTCCTCCATTGACGCCGGGAACAGCGGCACCGTCGCCAGCGGCGGCACGGTCACGCTCAAAAAGGGCGAGACCGTCACGATCGGGTCGCTGCCCGTCGATACCGTCTGGACCGTCACGGAGACAGGCCCGCTTGTCCGGGACGATCACGGGTATGAGGGACAGGAGCCCCAGAGCGGTGCTATCACAGCCAGTGAACCGGACGGGAGCGCGGCGTTTTGCAACACATGGTACGGCCTGTACGCCCTGACCTATGACGGCAACGGCAGCACGGCGGGGGCGCCGCCCGTCGACGGGGCGAGGTATAGAGAGCATGAGACAGCGCCGCTCCAGCGGCCCGCGGATGACTTCAAGCGGGATGGCGCCGTCTTTCTGGGCTGGAGCGAGAGGAAGACCGACGCGCCGGTGACCAGCTATGAGGCGGCGGGCGTGGCGCGGATCACAGGGGAAGTGGGATTCACAGACGGCGACGTGACCGTATTTGCGGTGTGGGGCGTGGACGCGGACGGAGACGGCGTGCCCGATTACGAGGGCTCTTCGGAGCCGGGCAGCGCGCCGGAGCCGAGCAGCAGCCCGGGAACTGGCGGTACCGCAGGACCTGGCAGCACGCCGGGACCTGGCAGCACGCCGGGACCTGACGGCGGCACGTCGCCCGCCACGGGCGACGGCGCCAGGACCGGCCTCTGGTGCGCCGCTTTCATAGGCTGCGCCGCGGCCCTGGCCGCCGTGTGTATCCTGTTCCGCCGCCGCAGGAGCGAATGATATCCAAAGTCAAAGCCAAATCAAAATTCTAAAACAAAAAAGGAGTGATCGTATGGCAACGATAAACAACGGCCCGAACGCCCAGGAGATCAACCGGCAGGTAGGCGCCCTGGACTACATCCCGGAGGAGATATTGGCCTTCTCCGGCAGCAGCGTCACCAGTTTCATCCCCCGCACCGGCGAGTTGACCCCGCAGAAATTCGTGGTGGTCACCAAGACCAAGCACACCGTCAGCGGTTCCTTTGACATCGCGGTGCCGAACGCCCGGCGGGACATCACCTATCCCGGCGCGCTGCTGCTGGCCAATCAGAAGCTGGTGGAGGGCGTGCCCGATCCGCTGGTGGTGCAAAAAGCGCCCCGGAGGATCACCATCGACCTGCCGGGCCTGACCGACGACAACAGCCTCGTTCCCGCCGCCATGGATTTCGCCGGCGTCAGTGCAGGCATCAACAAACTCATAGATCACTGGCTCAAGACCAAGTCCCAGCGGTTCACCATCGCCGCCAACACGGAATTCAAGCGGAACATTCTCTACAACGAGAGCGAGATGGCCCTGCAATTCGGCGTGGATGTGTCGTATCTGAAGGGGAAGCTGGGCATCAACTTCGATTCTATCTCCAAGCAGGAGACCTCGGCGTATCTCGTCATGTTCCGGCAGATCTTCTACACGGTGTCCGTGGAGCAGCCGGCCAGTCCAGCGGACATCTTCGACGAGAGCGTCGCCTGGCAGGACCTGGCCGGGAAGATCGACGCGAAGAACCCGCCCGCCTATGTGCAGAACGTGCAGTACGGCCGGGAGGTCTATGTGCTGCTCACATCCAACTTGAGTTCCACCGAACTGAAGGCCCATCTGGACGGCTCGCTGGAATTCCAGAAAGGCACTGTCACCACCAGCGACGACGTGAGGACCAAAAATCTCAACAAGCAGATCAACTGCACCGTCATCACGGTGGGCGGCAAGCCGGTGTTCATCAACGGCAACCTGAACGAGGACAACATCCTCGACCAGGTCAACCAGATCATCCAGACGAACCTGGAGTTGACGGGAGACAACCCGGCCATGCCCCTTGTGTACACCACCGCGTTTTTGAAGAACAACGCCATCGCCCACATCCAGGGCAACACCGAGTACATCACCACCGACTCCCAGGAGTTCTCCTCCAGCACGTTGAAGCTGTACCACGGCGGCGCGTATGTAGCCATCTTCTATGTGGACTGGGAGGAGATCACCTTCGACGGGAACGGGAACACCGTCGTGACCCAGAAGCACTGGAGCGGCAGCGGCGTCTGGCGGGCGGTGCTGTTCCAGACGGAGATACTGCTGCCGGCCAACGTGCGTAACATCCATGTGCGGGTCCTGGAGGAGACCGGCCTTGTGTGGGACAACTGGTGGGTGGTGATGGACAAGATCCTGGCCCCGGTGGGGGAGCGGCAGGTGAACGTTTACGGCTGGACCCTGATGCCGTGGTATGTGATGGCCCCGGCGGACAACATGGGCGACATGGCCTCCTTCGGCCCGGGTTTCGACGACGGCGCGTCCATGCCCCGGACGCCGTCCCAGGACTACGAGGCGAACCCAAGGACGCTGCCCCTGCTGGGAAGCCCCGCGGGCGACCCGGCTATGGACGCCAACTCCTTCCTGCCCGGCACGCCCCAGGAGACAACGGCGCGGGCCAATCTGGATCAGTGGCTGAAGGAACACCCGATGCCGGAGCAGCAGCGGTTTGAGGACACCGGCAGCGACCCCTATGGCGAGCTGAAGCCCTTTAGCTTCGACGCCAGCGGATTGCTGGACGATATGATCACCTTCGACGATATCCTGGGGACCAACCAGGTGCGAAGCGCCGGGCCGGACGCCTCGCTGGTGTCGCTGCGGCAGAAGCTGGAACGCATCCGGAGGCGGGCCATGGAGGCGGCCAAGCAGGCGGGTCCCGCCGCCGCCCAGGCGCAGATGGCGGCGGCGGAGAGCGAGAAGGAGCAGGCGGCTCTGCCTGCCGCGCCGGCGGATGTGGATGTGCCTCTGGCGCCCATCGTGGCCGGCGGCGTGCCCCTGCCGGGCGTGCCTACCGCCAGCGGCCGGGGCGCATGGTATCGCTTTGACCAGTACTTCTTCTACAAGCTGATGAAGTACCAGCAGTCCTGCTTCCCCTGCTCCATCCATACGATCCTGGCGAACCTGGGCTATCTGTCCACCGGCGACAGCGCGGTGGAGGACCTGTGGAACAGGCTCCACGGCGGCCTGGACCAGACCGCGCCCAACGAGGAGCAGATCCACAGCTACCTGGCCCAGACCTTTGAACTGGGGTCGAAGGGCGCGGTCTATACGCCCATGGACTTCAAGACCAGGGAGGACACGGACCGGATACGCGCCCAGATCGAACAGCGGTTCCTCCATGCCACAGGCCCCATCGGCCTGGTGGCGGGCGTGGGCCACGCGGAGGTCTTCTTCCGCACCAGGTTCGGCCGCTTCATCCACTACCGCCCATCCCCGGAGCATGACTCCATCACCTGCGAATATGTGCTGATCCGGGGCCTGCGGACCCTGGAGGGCGGCGGCGAGTTCGCCCTGGGCATCGACTACTACGCCGGCAGCGAGGAGACCGGGCAGGCCGCCATCTTCGCCATGCTCATCGAGTAAGACCACACGACCCGGCGGGGCGGGCTTCGGGCCGTCCCGCCGGATGAACGAAAGAAATGGAGGGAGAACGAAGATGTTCGGGATCGACGTGAGCGAATTTCAAGGGAATATATCCTGGGACAGGGCGAAGAAGCATATCGGATTCGCCATCCTGCGCCTGGGGTGGATCGGCAAACCCGGCAGCCATTACCAGGACGCGAAGTTCCAGCGCAATTACGAGGAGTGCAAGCGCCTGGGCATCCCCATCGGCGTGTACGTCTATTGTTACAGCGCGGACCCAAATGCCGCCGCGGCAGGCGCGGAATGGACGCTCCAGGTCCTGTCCGGCAAGACGCTGGAGCTGCCGGTGTTCCTGGATATGGAGGACCCGAAGATCGGACCGCTGGGCCGCAATACCCTGACGCAGATCGCCGTCAGCTTCTGCGACAGGATACGCGCTGGCGGTTTTGCATCGGGCGTATATGCCCTGTGGTTCTGGTTCAACAACTACCTGGACAAGGAAAAGGTCAAGAGGAACAACTATACCTGGGTCGCCCATGTCCGCTCCGGGACCGACCATTATAAGGGTGAGCATGACCTGTGGCAGAACAGCGCCTCCGGCCGTATCGAGGGCATCTCCGGCAACGTGGACACGGACTATCTGTACTCCAGCTTTACCGGCGGGACCGCCGTACCCGCACCGCAGCCGGCGCCCGTCCCGTCGGGGCAGACCTATGTGGTGCAGCCAGGCGACACGTTGAGCGCCATCGCGCTGCGTTTCAACACAACCGTCCAGGCCCTGGCGGAGAAGAACGCCATCGCGGACCCGAATCTTATTATCGTGGGGCAGGAGCTGAAGATCTGAACGAGGAGCCGTGAGCATGAGTTTTATCTGCGACAAGAATTTGAAGATCGCCTACGACCGGTCCGACGAGATCCTCCAGAGCATCCAATACGGACCGGACCAGATGATCGACACGAACCTGATCCTGAACTACGCGCGCGGGCACTACTGCCCGGTCATTGAACTGTATACCATGTCCTTTGCCAAGATACAGTTCCCCGGCGTTCCGGTGAGCGACTGCGGCGCCATGATGCAGATCGACTTCGACGGCAGGCCCAAGTCCGCCGCCATCGTCCTCAACAGCGATATGCCCCCGGCCTTTCAGCGGTTTTCCCTGATGCAGCAGATCGGCCATCTGGTGACGCTGCCCCCGGACGCCCAGCTGGACCCGGACAACTTCCATGTGAGTACCCGCATCGGATATGATCTCGCCGCCATCACAGAGGAGGAGCTGAACAGCAACTATTATCTCATGCGGGAGCAGGTGGGAAACATCTTTGCTCTGCGGGTGCTGATGCCCACCGGGCAGTTTTTCCAAAAGATGCGGGAACTGGGGACCGTCCCTTCGGCGGCGGCCTTTTTTGGGCTGACGGAGGACGCCGTGATCTCAAGAATGATGATCGGAGCGTAGAGAATGGCAGAGAAAGAGAAAATGAGCGCCGCGGCCCCCGGGACGGGGAAGGACGCGCCGCCCGGGGCCGGAGAGGCCCAGACAGGGCCTGTGAATACCGGGTCGGTCTTTCAGATACCCAGGGAGAAGCTGGACCTTTCCGCCCTCAAAGTCGTGGATATCCCCGACGTTCGCAGCCGGATACAGACGGAATTTGAGTCGAACAGGGGGTATCAGATGGTGGCGGACCACATCATCACTGTCTCCCAGCGGCACCTGACCAACCAGCAGCGGGACAAGGTGGAACTGCGGAAGAAGTTCGCCGGGCTTTTTTCCGTGCTGCTGATCCTGGAGTATGTCTTCATGGTGGTCTTCATCCTGCTGGATGCCATCACGGCCATCCCCGTGGACGTGCCGGACAGCATCCTGCAGATGTACATCACCTCGGTCTTTCTGCAAACGCTCTCCACCATCGGCGTGATGATCGCCTTTGCCTTCGTGTCCAAGGAGGAGACGCGGATCGTGGGCCTGCTCAACCAGATCATCCAGAATTACCAGAAATTCCAGCTGGACGCCGCGCCCAAGGGATCGAAGGACTAAGCGCGGCGTGGGAACGGGACGGAGTGCTAGCGACAAGAGATGAGAGTGAGCCTGTCCTTTGACAGTACTGGCGGCTGCGGTGGTTGTATATCGCATTAAGGATAGATTGTGAGATTAATGGCGAGAATGGTAGTTCACCATCCTCGCCATTGTGCTATGCATAGCGGGTCTTTGCAAAAACTAGTGTGGTAACCAATATAGGCTTTTGTATAATTGTCGCTTTGTTATGCGTAGCGTGAAAATGGTTATATGATTCAAAGAACTTAATTGATTTTCGTCAAATCATTCTGTTTGAATAATAGGCTATGTGATTTAATATATGATTTTGCCTTGCCATATACAGCGGCGTGTGTTATCATCGTAATGAGGAGGGGTGGCAATGGCTCGGGTTCGTTTTCAACGAGAGAGAAAATTGTCCTATGGCGCACGAGGTTTTAATGTTGTTGTAGATGGTTATTCGGTTGCAGTTATATACAACGGAGAAGACTTAGAAGTGGACATCCCGACAGGAGATCACTTGCTTCGGCTTTTTGTGGGAAAGAGATGCCTTGCTAAATATAAATTATATATTCCTGACGATATAGACTATCTTAGCATTGTACTTGAAGCGCCTGCTGCAGGAGGGATAGAGGCTTTCTCGGAGAGCGATTGTGTGTTAAGAAGAGTGGGTCACGAAAGGAATAACGGTTTTGTTGCTACAAAAAGGTCAAGAGGCCTTT
The DNA here is from genome assembly GCA_947630645.1 of uncultured Oscillospiraceae bacterium. Lineage (GTDB taxonomy): Bacteria > Bacillota > Clostridia > Oscillospirales > Oscillospiraceae > CAJOIG01. The sequence continues at coordinate 9,737 of CANRIF010000047.1, forward strand.
CCATAGTGATCTGTACGATCATTGGTGTACCAGTTATAGCTATTTTTCTTGCTTCTCTATTCAACAATGTTGGAAAAGTTAAGATTTCGATAGTGCCAAGTCAAAGTAGTAGCATAACGGCGAATAATTATAAAACTCAGAACACAGCCCAGACATCAGGAAATAGTGTTGTTAATAGGAAACAGAAGGTGTTATTACCGGAAGGCGGGGTTTTTGAGGAAGGCAGCTACATTGTTGTCAGCGATGTTGAGATATTATATCAAGGAAGAGCAGATTATGGAGAAGCATTTGCGATTACAAATAGCAGCAAGCAGCCGGTTGTTATTTCCGCATCAGTCGTTGGTGTTAAATCAGATGGTACAGTTCAAAAATTTCAGTGGCCAGCCTTTTCTGGAGTAGATAAGTGGCAATACGAGAATGATTTGCAGGAAAATGGGTGGGCGATAGAACAATATACAAATCGTGTCAGAGTGGGAGAAACATTAGAAGCAACGATGATAATTACTTCTATGGATGGCTATCCCGAACCCGATATTGATGGTGATGGTTATTATGACATTGTTTTTACCCTCTACCCCCAAAAAGATGATGATAGCCTACATTTTTCGACCAATGCCCCAGAGTCCGCAGTGTATAAGTTGAGAGCTGATTGAGATTTGCATAGAATTCCCGCTATCCCATATGGGGTGGCGGGAGTGTTCTAAACAAAGAAAAATACAGAAAATGTAAGTCCCCATAAGTATGAGATCGTTGTATGAATATAAAGAAGTTTATATGTTTAGTTCTCGTTTGGCAGATATGCTCGGATGACGAAAAGTAAACAATGGTTTGGCACATTTCTCCTATCTCACGCCACGCGGGACGAATCATCTTTTTGTCAGAGAGGGGCAGATCACTTAGTGTCTGTGGCGCGTGCAAATGAGATACTATCAGGGCCTCTATTAGATCAAAGTCCCCCATGTGCAAGGGAAGATATCGAGACAAAGCCGTGACCGACGGGGTGTGGCGTGTGTTAAAACAGAATAACAATCCCTCTGGCTCCGGCTGTCGCCGGAGCCAGCCCCCTGTACACAAGGGTGCCATGAGCGGTGTGTCTGCGGCGCGGGATATAAGAGCGCGGACGGGCCAGATTCATCTTGACAGATGATGGAAAACAGAATAGAATAAGGCAACTTATCAAGGCTTCGTGGCCGGTCAGGCGTATGGCCTGT
>CANRIF010000048.1 GCA_947630645.1 uncultured Oscillospiraceae bacterium
GGCACCCCGGAGGCCAGGGCCGCCCGGTAAAAGGCCAGCTTCACCGCCTGCTGCTCCCGCCGGATCCGCTCCCGCTGGTCCCCCCAGGGCCGCACCTCCGCCCGGCCGGTATAGGCCGCGCCGTCCCGGGCCAGGGTACACACCGCCTCGCCGCCGGCGAGGGCGAGGCGCGCCCCGTCGTCCCCCATCTCCCCCGCCGGGTACACGGGCCGCTGGTCGGGGAACAGGGTGAGCAGCATCTGCTCGGCGGCGTATTTATAGTTGTGTCCCACTAAATATAGGTCCATCCGGGCCGTCCTCTTGACAGTTTCGATCCCTATATGATTTAATAGTAACGAGTTGTTGCTCTATATGGAAAGTATAGCACACTTTGTCCCTGTGTGCATCACTTTTCGCCCCATGGGAGGGAAAACCTTTGAAAACAGACATCGCCATCGTGGGCGCCGGTCCCGCCGGCATCTTCACGGCCATCGAGATGCTCCGCCTGGGGAGCCATAAAAAGATCGTCATCCTGGAGAAGGGCAAGAGCGTGGAAAAGCGCCGCTGCCCCAAGGCCCAGACGGGCCGGTGCATGAACTGCCAGCCCTACTGCGCCATCACCACGGGCTTTTCCGGCGCGGGGGCCTTCTCCGACGGGAAGCTGTCCCTCTCCTGCGAGGTGGGCGGGGAGCTGCCCTCCCTCATCGGTGAGCGGCTGGCCCAGGACACCATCGACTACACGGATAAGATCTATCTGGAATTCGGCGCGGACGAACACGTGGAGGGCCAGGAGGAGACAGAGGAGGTCAAGCGCATCCGCACCCGGGCCATCCAGGCGGGGCTGAAGCTGGTCTCCTGCCCCATCCGCCACCTGGGCACGGAGAAGGCCCAGCAGCTTTACACCGACATCGAGCATTGGCTGATGGACCGGGGCGTGGAGATCCTCTTCGACACCGAGTGTACCGGCCTGCTGGTGGAGGATGGCCGCTGCCGGGGCGTGACCTACTCCGACGGCCGCGCCGAGCATGAGTTGGCCGCCGCCGAGACGGTGATCGCCACCGGCCGCCGTGGCGCCGACTGGCTGGAGGGGATGTGTACCACCTACGGCGTGGACCACGTCCCCAGCACCGTGGACATCGGCGTGCGGGTGGAGGTACGCAACGAGGTCATGGAAGTGGTGAACAAGGTCTTTTACGAGTCCAAGCTCATCGGCTACCCGCCCCCCTTCAAGAACAAGGTCCGCACCTTCTGCCAGAACCCGGGCGGGTTCGTGGCCCAGGAGAACTACGATAACGGCCTGGCGGTGGTCAACGGCCACTCCTACAAGGAGCTGAAGAGCGAGAACACCAACCTGGCCATCCTCTGCTCCCACAACTTCTCCGTCCCCTTCAACCAGCCCATCGCCTACGCCCAGAAGGTGGGCGAGTTGACCAATATGCTGGCCAACGGCCAGATCCTGGTCCAGCGGTTCGGGGACATCCTGGACGGCAAGCGCACCTGGGACAAGGAACTGGAGCGGTCCAACGTCCGCCCCACCCTGCCCGACGCGGTGGCCGGGGACATCACCGCCGCCATGCCCTACCGGGCCATGATCAACATCATCAACTTCATCAAGGCCATGGACCAGGTGGTCCCCGGCTTCGCCGCCTACGAGACGCTTTTGTACTCCCCGGAACTGAAGTTCTACTCCAACCGTATCCGCATGGATCAGGACTTCAACACCAACGTGGCGGGGCTGCACTGTCTGGGGGACAGCTCCGGCTGGACCCGGGGGCTGATGATGAGTTCGGTCATGGGCGTGCTGATGGGCCGCCGGCTGGCGTAAAAAACTGGACATACTGACACTGAATACATCTAGGAGGTCATCCCAATGGCAAAACCGATCGTCTATTTCACCAAGGAACTCACCCCCGAGGCGGTGGTGCGTATGTACGACAAGCTGGGCGTGACGCTGCCCGGCAAGGTGGCCGTGAAGCTGCACTCCGGCGAGGTGGGCAACCAGAACTTCCTGCGCCCGGACTTCCTCGCCCCCATGATCAAGCGGGTGAACGGCACGGTTGTGGAGTGCAACACCGCCTATGACGGCGGCCGCAACACCACCGAGGCCCACTGGAAGACCATGGAACTGCACGGCTGGAGCCGTTACTTCACCGTGGACCTGCTGGACGGCGAGGGCCCGGACCTGGAGCTGGCCATCCCAGATGGCAAGAAGATCAAGAAGAACTTCGTGGGCAAGAACATCCAAAATTACGACTCCATGCTGGTCCTGAGCCACTTCAAGGGTCACCCCATGGGCGGCTTCGGCGGCGCGCTCAAGCAGCTGTCTATCGGCGTGGCGTCCTCCTACGGCAAGACCTATATCCACGGCGTGGGCGACGTGAACAACTTCTGGCACTCCGACCACGACAGCTTCCTCATGTCCATGGCGGACGCGGCCAGCAGCGTGGTGAAGCTGTTCCCGGGCAAGATAGCCTATGTGAGCGTGATGAAGAACCTGTCCGTGGACTGCGACTGCTGCGGCGGCGGCACGGCGGAGGACCCCTGCATGGCGGACATCGGCATCCTCTCCAGCCTGGACCCAGTGGCCATCGACCAGGCCTGCCTGGACATCGTGTACGCCTCCAAGGACCCCGGCCGGGACCACATGATCGAGCGCATCGAGTCCCGCAACGGCCGCCTCACTGTGGACGCCGCCGCGGCCCTGGGCATCGGCAGCAAGGAGTATGAACTCATAGAGGTGTAAGGAGCAAAACAGCAAAATCGGGCGCGGCGCCATTGGCACCGCGCCCTTATCTTATGCTTTTTTAGCGGTCCATGAACTTATAGAGCAGTTCCGCCCCATCGGCGCGGGTCAGGGTCTCCTCCGGCGCCAGGGCGTCGCCCTCCGCCAGGCCCAGCGCCCGGGCGACGGCCGCGTATCCGGCGTCCGCGCCGTCCACGTCGTCAAAGCCGCAGGCCCACACGCCCTCCAGCGCCGCCGCGCTGCCATAGCGGCTGGCGCCCAGCATCATCCGCAGAAAGTCCATCCGGCTCACCGGGGCGTCCAGGTCCTCGTCCCCGGCCAGGAACCCCCGGTAGGACGCCTGGTCCAGCATCCGCTCGTCGTCCTCCCGGTAGAACGCGGCGCCGTAGCCGTCCGCCTGGAGCAGCAGCATCGCCCCGTCCCGGACCGTCAGCGCCTGCTCCGGGCCGAACGCCCCGCCGGGAAAACCGATCCCGGCCAGGCCCAGCCGCCGGATCATGTCCGCCTGGGGCACCTCGTCCAGATCGTCATAGGCGTAGGCGTCCTCGTCCTGTGTCTCGGACACGGCCTCGCCAGTGACGGCGTCCACGCCCTGCACCCGGTCCAGACCGCCGTAATAGTACGCCAGACGCAGTTCCTCCACATAGGTGTAACCCCAGTCCAGATACTTGGCGTAGACGGCGTTCTCCTCCAGCGTCACGTCCACGGGCCAGGCCACATACCCCAGCGTCACGTCCAGCGCGTCCGTATAGGCGGCCAGGGCCTCCTCCGGGCTGATCAGGTCCTCCGCCGGGCCAAAGGAAATCTCCTCGTCCCAGGCGTAGTAGAACTGGTCCACCGTGCCGGAGGTGGGGTCCACATGGACCCGGATGTAGTTATCCGGGAAGAAGTAGCCCGCCTGGACCTGGGCGAAAATAAGGTCCTCCCCCTCGTCGTAGCCGTGGAGGGTGCAGGGCTCCGCCTGGGCCGCCAGTTCCGGCAGGGCCAGCGCCACGAACTGCCGGGCGATGCCCGCCTGGTTCACCAGGCCCATCATGCCCTCGGCCTTCTCCCAGAGGGGATAGCTGGTGTATACGCTCCGGATGCCGCCGCTGGCGGCGTCCAGGTCGATGTACTTATAGATGGTCAGGTCCTGGCCGTCCTCCGCCGCCCGGGCGAACGCCTCCGGGGAATAGCCGTAGAGTTGGTCGGCGGTCATGGTCTTGGTGTACCGCACCGAGGCGGTCACCGCGCCGGTCTCGCTGGCCACAGCGTAGGAGCAGCGGTCCTGCTGGAATCCATCCAGCCCCAGCATATCGATGGAGCGCAGCGCCTCGTCGATGGCCTCGGCGTCCATCACGTCTTCATAATCAGCGATGGAGGCCAGTTCCACCTCGGTCAGGGACACGCCCCCGGCGGCAGACATATCTTCCGCTTCCGCCGTCTCCGCCGCGCCGTACCCATTCATGCCGCGCTCGGAGTCAAAGGAGGCGTACAGCGCGTCCATATCCACCGCCTCGCCGGTCTGGGCGTCCGCCACGGTGTAGGGTCCCACGGGCATATACATGAGACGCGCGCCGCCCTCGCCGTCGGACACCCAGCGCAGTTCCAGCTCCACCGCCCCGGCCAGGGCCTGGGCGGCCCGGGCCTCGTCCGCAGCCGCCTCCGCCGGCGGGAGCTGGCCCACATAGCCCATATAGCTGTCGCTCCGGTAGAAGCTGGACACGCCCGCCGCGTCCAGGATCAGGGAGAATTCCACCGGGCTCTCCAGGCCGTTTTTCAGCACGGTCCCGTAGAAGGTGTACGTCCCCTCGGCGCCAAGGCCGGTGTGTACGCTGTCCACCCGGGCGCTCTCCGCCCCGGTGAGGAGCCGATCCAGCCACCCGTCGGCCTGGGCCGTGGCCTCTTCCAGGGTCAGGGGCGGGAACGATGGGTCAAAGCCCCGGAACCAGTCCCGGTCGTCGGTACTGGTCCAGCGGTAGACGTGGGTCACCGTGCCGTCCGGCGCGGCCTCCACGGTCAGCTGCCGGGTCTCGTCAGACCAGTTCAACTCCCACCGGGGCACGATGCTGTCCCGGTAGTCGCCGTAAAACTCCGTGTACCCGTCGTCCACGTCCAGGGTCTGCTTCACCTGCAGCGTCACCGCGGCCAGGGCCGCGTCCATGCCCTCGCCGTCCTCCGGCACCGGGAAGGAGATGGTCCCCTCGCCGGGCTCCAGCATCCCCACGTCGATCACGGGCTCTTCGGCCTCCGGCACCGGCTCCTCCCCGGCCGCCAGCGCCGGCAGGCACAGGCCCGCCGCCATCGCGAGGCACACCAACCATATAAGAAAACGCTTCATCGTACTTCTCCTTTCGTATCCGTTTGTCCCTTTGACGCCGCCGGGGGAAAAAAGTTCCCAGCCGGCGCATAATTATTGTGGAGAACGGGGCGTTCGCTCTTGCAACCCCGCCGTATATGAAATATAATAGGACCCGTTCCGCCCAGGCGGAAGACTGCATAAAAAGAGGCTGCATCTATGACGCTACGGGAGCTTCCCATCGGGAAAAAGGCCACCATCTCCGCCGTGGGCGGGGACGGGGCGCTGCGGCAGCATTTTCTGGACATGGGCGTGATCCCCGGCTCGGACATCACGCTGGTGAAATTCGCCCCTCTGGGCGACCCCATGGAGTTCATGATCCACGGCTACGAGCTGACCCTCCGGGTGGCGGACGCGGCCCGGATCGAGGTGGAGAACGTCCGTGACCCGGCCCAGGACGCCGTCCCCGGCCGGACCGCCGTCCGCGCCCGGCGCATCGCCCACCCCGGCCTGGGCGAGGAGGGCAAGTACCACGAAAAGGCCACGGAGAACCCCCTGCCGGACGGCACGCTCCTCACCTTCGCCCTGGCCGGGAACCAGAACAGCGGCAAGACCACCCTTTTCAACCAGCTCACCGGCTCCAGCCAGCACGTGGGCAACTTCCCCGGCGTGACGGTGGACCGGAAGGACGGGGTCATCCGGGAACACGCCGACACCCGCATCACGGACCTGCCGGGCATCTACTCCCTGTCCCCCTACACCAGCGAGGAGATCATCACCCGCGCCTTCATCCTGGAGGAGAAGCCCAAGGGCATCATCAACATCGTGGACGCCTCCAACATCGAGCGCAACCTCTACCTCACCATGCAGCTGATGGAGCTGGACGTACCTATGGTGCTGGCGCTGAACATGATGGACGAGGTCCGGGGCAACGGCGGCTCGGTGAAGATCAACGAGATGGAGCAGCTTCTGGGCATCCCGGTGGTGCCCATCTCCGCGGCGAAGAACGAGGGCATCGACGAGCTGGTGCGCCACGCCCTGCACGTTGCCAAATACCAGGAGCCGCCCCGGCGCATCGACTTCTGCCGGGAGGACAAGAACGGCGGCGCGGTACACCGGTGCCTGCACGCCATCATGCACCTCATTGAGGACCACGCCCAGCGGGCGGGCATCCCCGTGCGCTTCGCCGCGTCCAAGCTGGCGGAGGGGGACGGGTCCATCGTCCAGGCCCTTCATCTGGACCAGAACGAGCAGGAGGCCCTGGAACACATCGTCCGCCAGATGGAGGCGGAGAGCGGCATGGACCGGGCCGCCGCCATCGCGGATATGCGCTTTGCGTTCATCAAGGACGTGTGCGCCGAAACGGTCGTCAAGCCCCGCCAGAGCCGGGAGCGGACCCGCAGCGAGATCATCGACCGGGTCCTCACGGGCAAGTACACCGCCATCCCCTGCTTCATCGCCATCATGGCGCTGGTGTTTTGGCTGACCTTCGACCTGATCGGCGCCCGGCTCCAGGACTGGCTGGAGATGGGCATCACCGCCCTGGCCGGGCGGGTGGACGGGCTGCTGGCCGCGGTGGACGCGGGGCCTGTGGTCCGCTCGCTGGTGATGGATGGCGTCTTCACCGGCGTGGGGAGCGTATTGAGCTTCCTGCCGGTGATCGTGGTGCTTTTCCTGTTCCTGTCCCTCATGGAGGACAGCGGTTACATCGCCCGGGTGGCCTTCGTGATGGATAAGCTTTTGCGCCGGCTGGGCCTTTCTGGCCGGAGCATCGTGCCTATGCTGCTGGGCTTCGGCTGCACCGTGCCGGCCATCATGGCCAGCCGCACCCTTCCCTCGGACCGGGACCGGAAGCTGACCATCCTGCTGACCCCCTTCATGAGCTGCAGCGCCAAGCTGCCCGTCTACGGCTTTTTCACCGCCGCCTTCTTCCCCGCCCACCGGGGCCTGGTGATGATCGGGCTGTACATCCTGGGCATCCTGCTGGGCATCCTGCTGGCCTTTCTCATGAAGGGCACGGTGTTCAAGGGCGAGGCGGTGCCTTTCGTGATGGAGCTGCCCAACTACCGGATGCCGGGGGCGAAAAACGTGGGCCACCTGCTGTGGGACAAGGCCCGGGACTTCCTCCAGCGGGCGTTCACCATCATCTTCGCCGCCTCCATCGTCATCTGGTTTTTGCAGACCTTCGACTTCAGCCTGGACGTGGCCGCCACCTCCCAGCAGAGCATCCTGGCAGCGGTGGCGGGCTTCATCGCGCCGCTGCTGGCGCCCCTGGGTCTGGGGGACTGGCGGGTCTGTACCGCTCTGATCACCGGGTTCATCGCCAAGGAGAGCGTGGTGTCCACCCTGTCCGTGCTGTTCGGCGCCGCCACGCCCATCACCGGCGTGCTGACCCCCCTGGCGGCGGCGAGCCTGCTGGTGTTCTGCCTCCTATACACCCCCTGCGTGGCGGCCATCGCCGCGGTGCGCCGGGAGCTGGGCGGCAAGTGGGCCGCGGGGATCGTGGCCGGCCAGTGCCTCATCGCCTGGATCGCCGCCCTCATCACCCGGGTCATCGGCCTGCTGCTGGGCATGGGCTAAAGCGAAAACAAGATGATACGGCCGGAGAGCCCGTGGCTCCCCGGCCGTTTTGTATGCTCATTTTTACGCGCCGATGATGTTGAAATCGCCGGAGCGCAGCAGCTGGGCGAAAGCGTGGGTGTCGGCGGGGACCGCGTCGGCCAGGATGCCGCCGGCGGCGATGTCCTCGGTCCGGTGGCAGTCGGACCCGCCGGTACGCAGCGTCAGATGGAACTGGTCGGCGAACTCCACCGCCCGCTCGTTGCGGTTTTCGTGGCGGGGGTTCAGGTTCACGATCTCGATGCCGTCCAGATAACAGGGGATGGCGGGGGTGCAGCCCTTGCGGTAGGGGTGGGCCTGGACGAGCAGCGCCCCGGCCTCCCTGGCCAGGGGGGCGAAGGCGGCGATGCCCATGCGGAAGATGGCCTCCGGGTCCCGCAGCAGGTCGTCCGGCCAGTCGTACAGCAAATAATCGTTTTCGCACTCGTCGAAACGCAGCTCCGCGCCCCGGTAGACGGTGATGCCCCGCTTGGCGCACTCCTCCCGCATCTTGTCGTACCCGGTGAGGAAGGCGGCCAGCTTGTCAGCGCCGGACGCCAGGTCCACGTCCAGATATTCAAAGGTGGTGCGGTTATAGTGGTCGGTGACGGCGATGGCGCTGTACCCGGCGGCCTGGTAGCCCGCCGCCAGCTCCGGCGCCCACAGCCAGCCGCACTTGCTGGTGTGCTTGGTGTGCAGGTGTGTCTCGATCTTGAACATGGCTCCGTCTCCTTACCGTTCTTCCGGGTAGAACGCCGCGATGTACGCCTCCACGTCGGCGCGGGTGCCGCGGAAAGGCCCCGGCGTCTCCATCTTGAGGCTGACGCAGGCGGTGGCATACAGCAGCGCCTCGGGCACCGCCGCCCCCAGCATCCGCATGGCGAGGTAGGAGCCGAAGGTGGTGTCCCCCCGGCCCGTGCGGCCGGAGAGGTTCCGGGCCTTCACCGGGCAGGTATATACCTCGCGGCCGTCGTAGACCAGCATCTCGGTGTTGTGGGAGACCATGACCTCCCTGGCGCCCCAGGCGTACAGCTGCTTGGCCGCCGCCTCCCGGTCGGAAAGGCCGGTGAGGATCTCCGCCTCCGCCGCGTCGGTCTTGAGAAAGTCCATATAGGGCAGAAACCGCATCTTCTCCGGCCAGTCGTGGAAGTTGAGCGCGCCGGCCTCGTTGCAGCGCAGGAACCCCTGGGCGTCAGCGGACAGCAGATACTTCCCGTGCAGATACTCTATCAGCTCGTCGGGAAAGTCGCCGTACAACAGCCCCGCCAGGTGGCACAGCTTCGCCTCCACCGCCGGCAGTTCCCCCGGCAGCACCGGGTCGGACTGGGCCATGCAGCCGCACTCCCGCCGCTCCCGGTCGGCGGTGAAGTAGCGGTTACGCATGAGGGTGGTCTTCTCCGACGGCAGCAGCGCCGCGTCCGCCGCGTCCCCGCCCAGCAGGGCCAGGATGTCCCCGTCCGCCGGCGAGGCCTTCACCGCGGCGAACACCTTCGCGCCGGTGGCCCGGGCCGCGGGGGTGCAGTAGGTCACCGCGCCCCCGGCGATGCGCTCCACCGCGCCGGTGTAGTCGATGTTCTCGTCCCGGGTGGCCGGGCCAACGATCATCATGTCATACTTCATAGGAACACCTCACGCGCGGTAGCGCGCCGCCTTTCCGTCCACCAGCATCTCAAAGGTCTTTTGGATGCGGGCGTAATTGCCGTCCCGGTCCAGGGCGATGCCCCGGCCGATGCCGTCCACGATCATGCCCCGGCCCAGGGCGGAGAGTTTTTCGTCCACCATCCGCAGCAGCGCGGGGGCGCTGCCCGGCTCGGTGCTGCGGCCGTCGAAGATGACGTGGAGGTAGATCTCCGGGACCCCCTCGGCCATCTCGGTGAGCATCAGGGGATAGTCGATGCAGCCGTGGCTGGACTTCTCGGTGAGCAGGGCGATCAGATGCAGCGCCCCGCCCTTTTTGGCGCTTTCGATAAACCGCAGGAACACCGGGTTTTTGCTGAAGGAGCCGTCCTTGATGGCGTTGTCCATACGCACGTCGTCCTGGGCCACCACCCGGCCCGCGCCCAGGTTGGTGTGGCCGGCCTCGGAGTTGCCCGCCTTGCCCGCCTTCAGGCCCACGTCCTCGCCGGAGGCCCGCAGCTTGCAGTTGGGGTAAGCTGCCAGCAGCGCGTCCCAGTCGTGGGTGTCGGCTAGGTACAGCGCGTCGCCCTCGTCGCCGGTGCCGTAGCCCCAGCCGTCCAGGATGATGAGCATCATCTTTTTACCCGTGATGTCCCCTGCCGCGATCAGACTCTCCCCGGTCATCTGGGCGGGTTTATCCAGCCCCAGCACGGCCAGGACCGTGGGCGCCACGTCCCCCAGCCGGCCGTCCCGCAATGTCATGGCCCGGCCCTGGGGGTCCAGCACGATGAACGGCACCAGGTTGGTGGTGTGGCTCACGTCGGGCTTGCCGTCCTTGGTGTAGAGTTTCTCGATGTTGCCGTGGTCGGCGGTGACCGCCACCACATAGCCGTGGTCCTTGGCGTACTCCGCCGTGCGGCGGACCTGCTCGCTGACGATGGCGGCGGCCTTGATCTTGGCCTCGGTGTTGGAGGTGTGGCCGATCACGTCGCCGTTGGCGAAGTTGGTGAGGATGAAGTCGTACCCCTCGTCCACGGCACCCTTCACCTTCTCCGCCACCGCCGGCAGGCTCAACTCCGGCTTCTGGTCGAAGGGGATGCCCTTGGGCGACGGCACCCGCATGTCCGTCTCCCCGGGGAAAGGCTGGTTCACGCCGCCGTTGAAGAAGAACGTCACATGGGCGTACTTCTCCGACTCGGAGCAGTGGAACTGGGTAAGCCCCGCCTCGCTGATGACCTGGGCCAGGGGCATCTGCACCCGCTCCGGCGCAAAGGCGATGGGCAGGTCCTTGAGTTTCTCGTGGTACATGGTCATGATGGCGAATTCCAGTTCACCCATATCCGGCCGGGCGAAGTGGGGGAAGTCCTTCTCGGTGAAGGCCTCGGTCAGCTCCACCTCCCGCTCGCCCCGGCGGCAGCAGAAGATCACATGGTCCCCGTTCTTGATGCGGCCCACCGGCGCGCCGTTCTCGTCCTCCAGCGCCAGAGGCTCCATGCTGTAATCGGTCTGGCCCCGGTCATAGGCGGCCTGGACCGCCTGGGCCAGCGCCTCGCCGCCGTGCAGCGTTTTCTCGCTCATATATACCCCTCCTCAAACCAGCGGCGGGAAGATCTCCAGCAGCTGGGAAAAATGCGTGATGAACGCGTCCGGCTTGTTCTCCTCGGTGACGGCCTGGTGCTTCTTGCCGGGGTAGCGCACGCCGATGGT
>CANRIF010000049.1 GCA_947630645.1 uncultured Oscillospiraceae bacterium
ATGCTCTCCTCGCTCTCCACCGCGTCCAGGGGGATGCCGCCGTTCTCATCCCAGTTGAACGCCATCAGCCCCCGCAGATTGTGGGGCGCCCTCTCCCGGTCGGCCAGGGCGGCGTATTCCAGGAAGCGGTCGTAGTCGCCGTTCTGCACCGCTTCCCGCAATGCCACGATGGTGGCCGGGTCAAAGAGGTGGCTCTCCCCGTCCGGGCCGGAGCGCAGCCGCTGCATCCCCATGCTGCCCAGGGTGGTGTCCACCCCCAGGCCCAGGGGGTCGAAGGCCCGGCTGTGGTGGTATTCCACCGCCTGGCCGATGTCCCGGATGCCGATGCCCCCCACCCGGCTGATGGTGTTAGTGAAGTACTTGTCGATGACCTCCGGGCCGATGCCCACCGCCTCGAAGATCTGGGAGGACTGGTAGGACTGGATGGTGGAGATGCCCATCTTGGACGCGATCTTCACGATGCCCGCCAGCACCGCCTTGTCGTAGTCGGCGATGGCGGTGTGTTCGTCCTTGTCCAGCAGGCCCCGCTGGATGCTCTCGGCGATGCACTCGTGGACGAGATAGGGCTGGATGGCCCGGGCGCCGTAACCCAGCAGGAGCGCGAAGTGGTGTACGTCCCGCGGCTCGGCGCTCTCCAGGATGATGGACACGCTGGTGCGCTTTTTGGTGCGGATGAGGTGCTGCTCCATGGCGGACACCGCCAGCAGCGACGGGATGGCCACATGGTTCTCGTCCACCCCCCGGTCCGACAGCACCAGGATGTTGGCCCCGTGGCGGTACGCCTTGTCGCACTCGATGAAGAGCCTCTCCACCGCCCGCTCCAGGGGCGTGTTTTTATAATAGAGCAGGCTCACCGTCTCCACATGGAAGCCGTCCCGGTGCATGGCCTTTATCTTCAGCAGCTCCACCCCGGTGAGGATGGGGTTGTCGATCTGCAGCACGCCGCAGTTGTCCGCGCTCTCCTCCAGGAGGTTGCCGTCCGAGCCGACGTACACCGTGGTGTCCGTGACGCACTCCTCCCGGATGGCGTCGATGGGCGGGTTGGTCACCTGGGCGAACTGCTGCTTGAAGTAGTTGAAAAGGGGCGGGTGGTTCCGGCTCAACACCGCCAGCGGCACGTCGCTGCCCATGGCGGCGGTGGGCTCGGCGGCGGTGCGGGCCATGGGGAGGATCACGTCCTTGATCTCCTCGTAGGAGTAGCTGAACGCCTGGTAGAGCCTATCCCGCATGGCCTGGCTGTGGACGGGGACCTGCTTGTTGGGGATGGGCAGGTCCTCCAGCCGCACCAGGTTCTGGTCCAGCCACTCGCCGTAGGGCTGGCGGGAGGCATAGTAGTCCTTCACGTCGCTGTCCTGCATCAGCCGGCCCCGGCGGGTGTCGATCAGGAGCATCTTCCCCGGCTGCAGGCGGCTCTTGGCGGTGATGTGTTCCTCCGGGATATCCAGCACCCCCACCTCCGAGGCCAGGATCAGCCGGCCGTCGTCGGTGAGGTAGTACCGGCTGGGCCGCAGGCCGTTCCGGTCCAGGATAGCCCCCACCAGGTCGCCGTCGGAGAAGAGGATGGACGCCGGGCCGTCCCATGGCTCCATCATGGTGGCATAGTAGCGGTAAAGGTCCCGCTTTTTCCGGTCCATCAGCTTATCGTTCTTCCAGGGCTCCGGGATGGTGATCATCATGGCCAGTGGCAGGTCCATGCCGTTCATCACCAGAAATTCCAGGGTGTTGTCCAGCATGGCAGAGTCGGACCCGGCGCCGTTGATGACCGGGAATATCTTGTCCATGTTCTCCCGCATGACGGCGCTGGACATGGTCTCCTCCCGGGCCAGCATCCGGTCCACGTTGCCCCGGATGGTGTTGATCTCGCCGTTGTGGAGGATGAGGCGGTTTGGGTGGGCCCGCTCCCAGCTGGGGGTGGTGTTGGTGGAGAAGCGGGAGTGGACCATGGCGATGGCGGACTGGAAGTCCTCGCTTTGCAGGTCCGGGTAGAACTGCCGCAGCTGGTGGACCAGGAACATCCCCTTATACACCACCGTCCGGCAGGAGAGGCTGGCCACATAGGAGTTGTCGTTGCTCTGCTCGAACACCCGCCTGGCCACGTAGAGCCGCCTGTCGAAGGCCAGCCCCGCCGGCACGTCCTCCGGCCGGGCCACGAAGCACTGGGTGATGTGGGGCATACAGTCCCGCGCCTTCTTTCCCAGGATATCCGGACACACCGGCACCTCCCGCCAGCCCAGCAGGGCCATGCCCTCCTTTTGCAGGATGATCTCGAACATCTTCTTGGCCTGGCTGCGCCGGACTATGTCCTGGGGGAAGAAGAACATCCCCACGCCGTAGTCCCGGGCATTGCCCAGCTCCACGCCGATCTTCGCCGCGGCCTTGGTGAAGAACCGGTGGGGCACCTGGGTGAGGATGCCTACGCCGTCGCCAGTCTCGCCGGCGGCGTCCTGGCCGGCCCGGTGTTCCAGCTTCTCCACGATCTTCAGCGCGTCGTCCACCACGGCCCGGCTGGGCCGGCCCTGGATATCCACCACCGCGCCGATGCCACAGGCGTCATGCTCCATCCGCGCCCAATCCGGCCGCTGTCGTACCTCGCTCATAGCAAACTCCCTTCCGCCGCAGCGCGGCGCAGGCTTGTACAAATCATTCTTATAATAAGCATGATATTGTCTAATGATAATACCACGCCGCCGCGCCGATTTCAACGCCCTTTTCCACTTTGGTACAAAATGTCCAGCGCCGGGCCCTGCCGCCGGCGAAAACCGTCAAGATACACAGTCTGCCTCCCAGGGAGAAAAATTTGGCGCGGACGCGGAAAACCGTTGATTTTTTCCTGAAAAAATGTTATTTTCTATGTGAGCGTAAACGTTTCCGTAAAATCATGACCATCGCCCGGCGCGGGCGGACCACAAAGGAGGCTGCATCCATGTTTGACCCTAAGAGCGTATCCCTGGGCATCGCGCCCATCGGCTGGTGTAACGACGACATGCCGGAGCTGGGCGCGGAGAACACCTTCAAGCAGACCGTCAGCGAGATGGCGCTGGCCGGCTTCACCGGCTGCGAGATCGGCAACAAGTACCCCAAGGACCCGGCGGAGCTGAAGCGCCAGCTGGATATGCGCGGGATGCGTATCGCCAGCCGCTGGCACTCGTCCTTTATCCTCACCCGGCCCCTGGAGGAGGAGATCGCGGACTTCACCGCGGACCTGGACTTCCTGGCCGCCGTGGGTGCCGACCGCATCAACGTCAGTGAACAGAGTTATTCCATCCAGGGCAAGACGGACGTGCCCATCCTCACCGGCGGACACAAGCACGTGATGGACGACGGCGAGTGGGACCGGTTCTGCGCCGGGCTCAACGCCCTGGGCAAGGTGGCCGCCGACCGGGGCTTCAAGCTGTGCTACCATCACCACATGGGCACCGTGGTGCAGACCAGCGCCGAGACGGACCGGATGATGGCCAGCACCGACCCGCGGTACGTCTTTCTCTGCTACGACACCGGCCACTTCACCTTCGCCGGGGAGGACCCCCTGGCCATGCTGAAAAAGTATGTGGACCGGGTGGGCCACGTCCATCTGAAGGATATGCGCCTGGCCGTGGTGGAGCAGGTGAAGAAAAACGACTGGAGTTTCCTCCAGGCCGTCCGCAACGGCGCCTTCACCGTGCCCGGCGACGGGGACGTGGACTTCGACCCGGTGTTTCAGGTCCTGGCCGACGCGGGATACAAGGGGTGGCTCTTGGTGGAGGCCGAGCAGGACCCGGCCAAGGCCGACCCGCTGGAGTACGCCATCAAGGGCCGGAAGTACATCCGGGAACACACCGGGCTTTAAGGAGGACATCCGCATGAGTTATATCAACAAAAACGCCGAGCTGCGCCGTGGCTACAACGCCTATATCGACGCGGCGGTGGACGACATGGGGACCCAGATGGACGTGGGCCTGCTCATCCTGGAGCCGGGCGACGAGTACACCATCGACGAGCCGGAGAAGGAGTGCGCCGTGCTGCTGTTCGCCGGCTCCGTGGCCTTCGCCTGGAACGGCCGGACGGTGCAGGCCGACCGGCCGGACTGCTTCCGCCACGAGGCGTACTGCCTGCTGGCCCCCCGGAGGACGAAGATCGTCCTCACCGCCGGCGCCCACAGCGAGCTTTACATCCAGAAGACGGTCAATGACCGGGACTACGCCCCGGTGATGTACACCCCCGAGACGGTGCAGGTGCAGCACGCCGGAGCCAGCGGGGAACTGATGGGCTGTATGCACCGGGAGATCAAGACCTTCTTCGACTACGACAACGCCCCCTTCTCCAATATGGTGCTGGGCGAGATCCTCAACTATCCCGGCAAGTGGTCCTCCTATCCGCCCCACCATCACCCCCAGCCGGAGGTGTACTTCTACCGCTTCGACCATCCGGAGGGCTTCGGCGCGGGCTTCGCCAACGGCGACATCTACAAGACCGGCCACAACGGCCTGGCGGTCATCAACCACGGCTTCCACTCCCAGGCCGCCGCGCCCGGCTACGCCATGTGCTACGCCTGGGGCATCCGGCACCTGGATGGCGACCCCTGGCGCAAGACCCGCATCGACTGCCCGGAGAACGCCTGGCTCTGGGCGCCGGACGCCAACGACCACATCTTCCAGGGCTGATAACACATCAAATATAACAAGGAGGGACCGTTTCCATGAGGACAGTACGCTTGACCATGGCGCAGGCGCTGGTGCGCTTTCTGGAGAACCAATACATCGAGGTGGACGGCGTGCAGAGCCGTTTCGTCCGGGGCGTGTTCATGATCCCCGGCCACGGCAATGTGGTGGGCCTGGGCCAGGCCCTGACCCAGGAGGCCAAGCACCTGGAGATCTACCAGGGCAAGAACGAGCAGGGCATGGCCCAGGCGGCCGTGGCCTTCGCCAAGCAGATGAAACGCAAGCAGATCTTCGCCGTCACTTCCTCCATCGGCCCCGGCGCGGCCAACATGGTCACCGCCTGCGGCACCGCCACCGCCAACAACATCCCCGTGCTGGTGCTGCCCGGCGACACCTACGCCTGCCGCCAGCCCGACCCGGTGCTGCAGCAGGTGGAGCACACCTACAACCTGTCCGTGTCCACCAACGACGCGTTCAAGGCCGTCTGCCGCTACTGGGACCGGATCGTCCGGCCGGAGCAGCTGATGAGCGCGGCCATCAGCGCCTTCCGCACCCTCACCGACCCGGCCAACACCGGCGCGGTGTGCCTGGCCATGCCCCAGGACGTGGAGGGCGAGGCATACGACTACCCCGCCAGCTTCTTCGCCAAGCGGGTCTGGCGGCTGGAGCGCCGCCCGGCCACCGAGGCCGCCCTGGACGAGGCAGCGGAGGCCATCAAAAAGGCCAAGCGGCCCATGCTGGTGTGCGGCGGCGGCGTGCGCTACTCCGAGGCCCACGACGAGTTCCGCGCCTTTGCCGAGGCCACGGGCATCCCCTTCGGCGAGACACAGGCCGGCAAGAGCGCCGTGGCGTGGACCCACCCGCTGAACCTGGGGGGCCTCGGCGTCACCGGCGGCAGCGCCGCCAACGAGATCGCCAAGAAGGCCGACCTCGTCATCGGTGTCGGCACCCGCTATACCGACTTCACCACCAGTTCCAAGTGGCTTTTCAAGGACAGCTGCAAGTTCGTCAACATCAACGTCAGCGAGTTCCAGGCCCTGAAGCTGGACGCCATCCCCGTGGTGGCGGACGCCAAGGACGCCCTGCCCCGGCTGCTGGCAAAGCTGGGCGGCTATAAGGCCCCCTACACCGACGAGCCGGCGAAGGCCCAGGCTAAGTGGTTCAAGGAGTTGGAGCGGCTGGACGGCGTCAAGTTCGAGGACAAGGACTCCTGGCGTCCGGAGATCAACGACGCCAACGCCGGCTCCGCCCGGCGCTTCGCCCACGACCTGCACACGGAGCTGACCCAGACCGCGGCCCTGGGCGCCATCAACGCCATGATGGACGACGAGGACGTGGCCGTGGGCGCGGCCGGCTCCCTGCCCGGGGATATGCAGCGTATGTGGCGGGCCGTGGGCCGGGACACCTACAACATGGAATACGGTTACTCCACCATGGGCTATGAGATCGCCGGCGCCCTGGGCGTGAAGCTGGCGGTGGGAAAGGACCACGAGGTCTACGCCTTCTGCGGCGACGGCAGCTTCAATATGCTCCACGGGGAGCTGATCACCGCCGTGCAGGAGCACAAGAAGATCGTGGTGTGCCTGTTCGACAACGCCAGCTTCGGCTGCATCAACAACCTGCAGGTGGGCCACGGCAACGTCACCCTGGTCACCGAGCTGCGCAGCCGCAGCAAGGACGGCGGCCTGAACGGCCCGTTCATGGACATCGACTACGCCGGCGTGGCGGCAGCCTACGGCTGCGTGTCCTTCCGGGCCCGCACCATGGAGGAGTTGGTCCAGGCGGTGGACGCGGCCAAGAAGGTGAAGAACGTCCCCGTCCTCATCGACATCAAGGTCCTGCCCAAGACCATGACCGACGGCTACGGCTCCTGGTGGCGCGTGGGCGACACGGAGGTGTCCCAGCGGCCGGAGAACGTGGCTGCCTACGAGGACCATCTGGCCCACGAGAAGGACGCCCGCAAGTATTGATATCTCTCAAATATAATTTGTAATAAAAGGAAGGCAACGACAATGGATAAAGTTCTGAAGATCGGCATCATCGGCTGCGGCGCCATCGGCAGGGACCACTGCCGCCGCATCATCGACACCGTCCCCGGCGCCACGGTGGTGGCGGTGAGCGACTACGTGCCCGCGGCGGCGGACGAGCTGGCCGCCAAGTACGGCCTGCGCTCCTACGCCAACGACTGCGACGGCATGATCAAGGACCCCGAGGTGGAGGCCGTCATGATCACCTCCATCGACCCCACCCACCACGACTACGTGATGAAGACCCTGGCCGAGGAGAAGTGGTGCTTCTGCGAAAAGCCCCTGAGCCAGAACGCCGCCGACTGCGAGGACATCATCAAGCGGGAACTGGAGATCGGCAAGCGGATGGTCCAGGTGGGCTTCATGCGCCACTATGACCGGGGCTACGCGGAGATGAAGCGGATCATCGACTCCGGCGAGATCGGCGCTCCCCTGCTGATCAAGGCCTGCCACCGCAACGTGTCCCAGGGCCCGGGCTTCAAGACCGAGAACGGCGTCACCAACGTGGCCATCCACGAGCTGGACATCTGCCGGTGGCTCTTAGGCGACGAGTACGAGGACGTGCAGTGCGTGAAGGTGCGCCAGAGCGCCAACTCCACCAAGGGCTACGACAACCCCCAGGTCATGCTCATGCGGACCAAGAAGGGCTGCTTCATCGACGTGGAGGTCCAGGTGGCCGACGGCTACGGCTACGACATCCAGTGCGAGGTGGTCTGCGAAAACGGCACCGTGAAGCTGCCGGACCCCTACGCCGTGGTGCGCCGGTCCCGTCCCGCCGGGTGGGACAGCGTCCAGCCCGCCGAGTCCATGCCCATCATGACCGACTGGAAGGAGCGTTTCATCGAAGCCTACGACATCGAGATGTGCAAGTGGGTGGAGTCCGTCCACGCCGGAAAGCTCACCGGCCCCTCCGCCTGGGACGGCTACGTGGCCTGCGTGGCGGGCGACGCGCTCAACGCCTCCCGGGGCACCTCCCAGTTCTACAAGGTGGAGACTATGGAAAAGCCCGCGCTGTACCTGTGAGGCGCGGGACGAGGAGGCGCACGATTTGAAGGAACTGAACGTAAAGCAGCTCACCGTCCTGGCGGCGCGCATCCGGCTGGAGACGCTGAAGGTCATCCGCTCCCGGGGCTTCGGCCACGTGGGCGGGTCCATGGACCTGGCGGATCTGATGGCGGTGCTGTACGGCGCGGTGATGCGCTACGACCCCAAGGACCCCCGCTGGCCGGACCGGGACTGGCTGGTGCTTTCAAAGGGCCACGCCGGGCCGGTGGCCTACGCCACCTTCGGCATCATGGGCTTCTACCCCATGGAGGAGGCCTACACCCTCAACCAGCCCCACACCCGCTTCCCCAGCCACACCGACCGCCTGCTGACCCCCGGCGTGGACCTGACCACCGGCTCTCTGGGCCAGGGCGCCTCCACCGCCGCCGGCGCGGCCCTTGGCAACCGGATCGACGGGCGGGACAGCCACGTGTTCTGCGTGGTGGGCGACGGCGAGGCGGACGAGGGCCAGGTGTGGGAGGCGTTTCACTTCGCCTACGCCCACAAGCTGGATAACCTCATCTACTTCATCGACAACAACGGCTACCAGCTGGACGGCCCCACCGCCGACATCCTGCCCCACGGCGATCTGGCGGCCAAGGCCGCGTCCTTCGGCCTGTACACCCAGGAGATAGACGGCCACGACTTCGCGGCCATCTACAACGCCATCGCCAACGCCTACGCCGCCAAGGGCGTGCCCAGCTGCATCGTGCTGGACACCTGCAAGGGCAAGGGCGCCACCTTCGCCGAGGGCAACCACGAACACAGTTCCACCCCCAAGCCGGAACAGTGGGACGAGGCCATCGCCGCGGCGGAAAAAGCCCTGGCGGACGCGGAAAAGGCGTAAAGGAGGCGGAAAAATGAGCGTGACCTTGATCGGAAAACACGAAAAGGACCCCCGGGCCAGCCGGGACGCCCTGGCGCTCTCCCTCAACGAGATGATGGCCCAGGATAAGTCCATCTGCTATGTGGACTGCGACCTGATGGGCTGCGTCAACACCAAGCAGCTGCGCCAGAATTACCCCGACCGGGCCTTTGAGGCGGGCATCGCCGAGGCAAACGGCGCGGGCGTCTGCGCGGGCCTCGCCGCCACGGGCAAGAAGGTATTTTTCCACTCCTTCGGCACCTTCTCCTCCCGGCGCTGCTATGACCAGATCTATATGTCCGCGGCCTACGCGGGCCTGACCGTTCACGTGCTTGGCTCGGACGCGGGCGTCACCGCCGCCTTCAACGGCGGCACCCATATGCCCCTGGAGGACGGGGCCATGTACCTCAATATCCCCGGCTCCACGGTGATGGACCCCTGCGACTACGACCAGCTGGAGAGCATCGTCCGCCAGCTGCCCGGCGTCACCGGGGGCGTCACCTTCACCCGCTTCGTCCGCAAGGACGTGATCCAGGTCTACGGCCCCGGCTCCCGGTTCGAGATCGGCAAGGGTGTGGTACTCCACGAGAGCGCCGATGACGTTTGCACCGTAGTTGCCTCCGGCATCCTGCTGGACGAGGCCCTCAAGGCCTACGAGGCCCTTCTGGCCGAGGGAATTTCGGTGCGCGTCGTGGATATGTTCACCTGGAAGCCCCTGGACGAGGCGCTTTTGGTTCAGGCGGCCAGGGAGACTGGCGCCGTCGTCACCGCGGAGAACCACAACGTGACCTGCGGCCTGGGCGCCGAGGTGGCCCGGTGCCTGGCGAAAAATTGTCCCGTGCCCCAGGAGTTCGTGGGGGTGCAGGACCGGTTCGGCCAGGTGGGGCCACAGGACTTTCTCATGGACGAGTACGGCCTGCGGGCCGGTGACATCGCCGCGGCCGTGAAACGGGCCGTGGCCCGCAAATCATAATGCAGGAGGAGATCACAATGGCAATGGACGCATTTTCCGCCTCCCTGATGGCGGACAAGAGAGAGATCATCTTCGCCCCCACGGTGTACAAATTCCAGACCTTCGGGCAGATGGCGGAGGAATTCAAGCTGGGCAAACGGGACGTGGTGCTGACCAACGAGTTCATCTACGGCCCCTTCATGAAGGACCTGGGCCTTCCCTGCCAGTTCGTGTTCCAGGAGAAGTTCGGCCCCGGCGAGCCAAGCGAGGCCATGATCCAGACCATGTACGACGCCATCCCTTACGAAAGCTACGACCGGGTCATCGCCGTGGGCGGCGGGGCCATCATGGACCTGTGCAAGCTGCTGGGCTGCCAGCGGCCCACCTCGGTGCATGAGCTGTACTTCAAGCGTTATCCCGTGGTGCATGAGAAGGATGTCATCGCCGTGCCCACCACCTGCGGCACCGGCTCGGAGTGTACCAACATCTCCGTGGCCATCGTCAAGGACGAGAAGGACGGGGTCCTCACCGGCGGCGAGACGAAGCTGGGCCTGGTGAGCGACGACATCATCCCCAACAAGGTGTGCCTCATCCCCGACCTGCTGCGGACCCTGCCCTACAAGCCCTTCGCCTGCTCCGCCATCGACGCGCTGGTCCACGCCACCGAGTCCTTCCTCTCCCCCCACCGCAAGACCATGACAAGCGAACTGTTCTCCGTCAAGGCCATGGAGCTGATCTTAAAGGGCTTCCAGCTGCTGGACGAGAAGGGCCAGGACGCCCGCTTCGAGTACATGGACCAGTTCGTCACCGCCAGCTTTTATGCGGGCATCGCCTTTTTGAAGGCGGGCTGCGGCCCGGTCCACGGCATGAGCTTCCCCCTAGGCGGCACCTACCACGTGCCCCACGGCGAGAGCAACTATATGCTCTTCGGCGCCATCCTGGACTATTACGACGAGCATGACCCCGACGGCGAGATCATGAAGTTCAAGGAGCTGATCGCCTCCATCACCGGCTGCGAGGCAAAGGACGCCATCGGCTACCTCAACGCCCTGCTCCAGCGCATCCTGCCCCTGCGGCCCCTGCGGGACTGCGGCTTCACCGAGGAGGATTTCAAGAAGTTCCCCCTGTCGGTGGAGGCCAACCAGCAGCGGCTCATGACCAACGCCTACTACCCCTTCGATCTGGCCAGCGAAGAGGCCATCTACCGCAAGTGCTACTGAGTTTTCTCCCCCTATATACCGTGCGCCGCGGGCATCTGTCCGCGGCGTTTTTTTGCCTCTCCTTGGCGTCTTTTCGCCCCGCCGGATTTAGGATTGACGGCGCGGACCGGGTGTGGTATGCTTCAAGCCGATCATTTGAGATAAGAGGGTCTTTTCATGGCGCCAGC
>CANRIF010000050.1 GCA_947630645.1 uncultured Oscillospiraceae bacterium
CCCACCGCCGAGCAGACGAAGGTGGTGGCGCCGATGAACAGCACCGCCGGCAGGATGTCCACCTCCAGGAAGGCGAAGGTGACGCCCACCGCCAGCGCGTCGATGCTGGTGGCCACCGCCAGAAGGAGCATGGTCTTGGCGTCCATGGCCGCGTCCACGTCCTCCTCCTTGTTTTCCAGCGCCTCCCACACCATCTTCCCGCCGATGATGGCGAGCAGCACGAAGGCCACCCAGTGATCGTAGGCGGTGATGACCTGGGCGAAGAACCGCCCCAGGAAAAAGCCCACCAGGGGCATCAGCGCCTGGAACCCGCCGAACCAGGCCCCCGCCAGGGCCATGTGCTTCGGCCGGATGGACCCCAGGCCCAGGCCCTTGCACACGCTCACTGCAAAGGCGTCCATGGACAGGCCCAGCGCCAGGACGAACAGTTCCCAAAGACCCATGGGACACCTCCTTCAATACTTTTATAGATAAGGCTATGCGCCCGCGCCGCGTTACAGAAGCTTGCGGTAGTAAAGTCCTCCGGTGCGGGGACCCTCCGACGGCCGGTCCAGCAAAAAGTCCTCCGTCACCGCCGCGGCCTGGGCCGCCGTCTCGCGGGTGAACCAGAGAAGGCGGAAGTCCCCGGGCGTCTCCCGCCCGGCGATGTGCAGCGGCACGCTGTTGAGCAGGGTGGAATACCGCCTCTCGCCGCACTCCACCGGAAAGGCCACTCCCCGCCGGTCCGTGAGCGAACCCCGCCCGGCGCATTTTTCGCAGCCCAGATGGGCCCGGACCGGGCAGTTCCGAAACCGCATCAGCGGCAGCCGCCCGTACACGGCCAGGCCCCAGGGGGCCGGCCCGTCCAGTTCCCGGATGGCCGCCATGGGCAGCTCGAAGGACACGGTCAGGCTGGCCAGGTCCCGGTAAAAGGCCATCGCCTGGGCGTTGGTGATGTTGAGCCCGAAGCCGCCCCGGACCGCCAGGCCCAGGCGCCGGCCAAGCTCTATGCCGTACACGTTCTCCGTCCAAAGCTCCCCCAGCCCCTGGCCTGCCAGGTCCCGCACCAGGGCCGTAAGCGACGGCTCGTCCTGGGGAAAGCACACCGCCGGCAGCGCCGCCGTGAGTTTTGGGCCGTACCGGGCCAGCAGGGCGGGGGTGAGCCGCTCCAGGGGCAGGATGATGCGCTCAAACGTTTCCGGAAAGACCACCTGCTCCGGGTCCGCGAACCGCGCCCACAGCGGGGCGGGGTCCGGGTGGGGCCGCCGTGGGACGGGGGCGAAAGCGAAGTCCCGCCGGGGGACGGCCGGGGCCTGGCCCCGGAGGGCGTCCAGCGCCGCCAGGGCGTCCCGGCGCAGGCCGTTGAGCGCCGACACGGGCAGCGCCAGGTCGGGTGCGATGTCCGCGGCGAATAAGTTTACATAATATTGCGTCCCGCCTGTTTTGGACAGGCTCTCTCTGGCCCGGTCCGGGTCCAGGGGGCGGCTGACGGCGGGGGCGGGAACGGGTCCGGACGCGGTGGCGGTGTGGGTCCCGTCGGAGACGGCGAGGCGGCAGCCCGCCCCGTCCGCGGAAAAGGCCATGTCCACAGGCACGGTGGGGTCCTCCCTCCGGTACAGCGCCGCCAGATCGCCCAGCACCTTCTCCGCCCCGGCCACGTCCTCCCTGGTGCGGGTGCCGAACATGGTCCGGTCCCGCTTTCCGGTGAGGTAGCCGTCGGTGAAGCCGCTGCGGGAGAACACCGCCGCCAGGGCCTTCTCGTCGTAGGGCAGGCCCGCCCGGGCGTTTTTACAGGCGGTCACCGCCGCGGCCACATACTCCGGCCGCTTCATCCGCCCCTCGATCTTCAGGCTCGCCACCCCCGCGTCCCGGAGGGCGGCGATGTGCCGGATAAGGGACATATCCTTCAGGCTCAAGGCGTGGTCCGCCCCGCCGCACCGCCAGTCCAGGCGGCAGGGCTGGGCGCACTGGCCCCTGTTGCCGCTGCGCCCGCCCAGCATGGCGGACAGATAGCAGGCCCCGGACAGGCTCATGCAGTGGGCGCCGTGGACGAAGGCCTCCGCCGGGATGGACACGGCGGCGCATATCCTCTCCATCTCGCCCAGGGTCAACTCCCGGGCCAGGACGAAGCTATCAAAACCCGCGTCTTGCAGGAATTTGGCCCCGTCCGCGTTGTGGACGGCGGTCTGGGTGGAGGCGACGCGCAGCAGGGAGGGGTACTTCCCGGCGAACAGCGCCAGGGCGGCCATGTCCTGCAAGATCACCCCGTCCGCCCCGGCGGCGGCGATCTGGCCCGCCAGTTCATCCAGCGCGGGCAGTTCCCGGTCCGTGGCCAGGGTGTTCACCGTCACATACAGCTTCACCCCGTGGGTGCGGCAGGTCCGGGCGGCCTCGGCCAGGGCGTCGGGGCCGAAGTTGGCGGCGCCCATCCGGGCGTTGAAGCCGCCCGCGCCCAGGTATACCGCGTCCGCCCCGCAGCGCACCGCGGCGGTCAGCTGTTCCGGCCCGCCGGCGGGAGCCAGTATCTCTGGCGTCGCCATGCCCGCACCTCCCCGCGAAAGAGCATTTTTGTTGATTTTACTTCCATTTTCCATCCATGTCAATTATAATGGAAACCAAAGGGGGTGATACCGTGCATATACCGTCCGCGCCTACGGCAACGCTTGCGCTGCTGCGCTTCGACGAGGCCCTGGCCCAGTCCGGCGCCGGCGGCGGATACGACGCCGAAAAGTGGCTGTACGTGCCGGATTTCTACACGGACTATCGGTACATACTGGGCACCCGGGGGGACCGGCCCCTTATCTGCATCGGCATCAACCCCTCCACCGCCGAGCCGGGGAACCTGGACCCCACCCTGAAGAGCGTGGAGCGCATCGCCCTGGGCAACGGCTTCGACAGCTTCATCATGTTCAACGTCTACGCCCAGCGGGCCACCCGGCCCCAGGACATGGATCGGTCGTGCAATCCCCTGCTGCACCGGGAGAACATGGCGGCGTTCGAGTATGTGCTGGCCCATGGCGGGCCGGGGCCGGCGGTGTGGGCGGCCTGGGGGAACATCATCGAGAGCCGGGACTACTTGAAGGGGTGCCTGGCGGACATGATCGGCGTCGGGCGGCGGTACGGCGCGGTGTGGTACACCGCCGGGGCCAGGTCGAAAAAGGGCCACCCCCACCACCCGCTCTATCTGAAAAAGGACAGCGCGCTGGACCCGTTCGACGCGGCGGCGTACTGCGAAAACTGCTTGTAGGAGGGCATTTTTATGGCGGACTTGTTCGACTATCTGACGTGGCGGGGAGACCTGACCGTCTCCCAGGTCCCGCTGGGCGAGGTGGATGGGATGATCCTGGCCCGCTTCGCCTACATACCCTTTGAGTACTTCGCCCAGCCGCTGCCCAAGCGGTTCGTGTCCATCCGGGAGCTGGCGGACATGGCGGCGGCGGACGAGACGCTGCGCGCCGGGGAACGCTGGCGGCTCCAGGACGAGCGGCTGTTGGCGGCCCTGGCGGAGACGGAGCGGTTCGGCCCGCTGGAGGTGGGTTTTCACGGCAGCGTTTTGGACGACGAGCGCCAGACCCAGTTCTCCGCCCTCACCCTGCGCCTGGACGCGGACCGGTACGCCATGCTCTTCCGGGGCACCGACAACACCGTGATCGGTTGGAAGGAGGACCTCAATATGTCCTACCTCTGCCCGGTTCCCGGCCAGAAGATGGCGGTGGAATACGTCCAGCGGGTGTCGGAGAAGGTGGGCGGGCGGCTCGTCCTGTGCGGCCACTCCAAGGGCGGGAACCTGGCGGTATACGCCGGGGCCTTCTGCGGGGAGGCGGTGCAGGCGCGCATCGACGCCGTGTACAACTACGACGGCCCCGGCTTTTACGATAACGTGCTGGAGACGGAGGGATACCGGCGCATCAGCGGCCGCATCCACACCTTCGTGCCCCAGTTCTCCGTGGTGGGGATGCTCCTGGGCCGGCACGAGGACTGCGCCGTGGTCCACAGCACCCAGTCCGGCCTGGGCCAGCACGATCTGTACTCCTGGGAGATGCTGGGGCCCCGGTTCGTGCCGGTGGAGGACGTGACTGGGGGCAGTCATTTCGTGGACTCCACCATCAAGGACTGGACCGCCGACATGACCCCCGCCCAGTGGGAGGTGTTCGTGGACGCGGTGTACACCGTCCTCACCAGCCCCAACGTGCAGACCATGCACGAGATGCGGCAGAACTGGTTCTCCACGGCGGTCAGCTTCGTCCGGTCCGTGGCGGACATGGACGAGAAGACCCGGGGCGCCGCGGTGGAGGCGCTGAAGCTGCTGGCCCGCAGCGCCGGCCACGAGGCCCGGGAGGTGCTGCAAAACGGGTGAGGGCCGGACGGCGGAAATTTGGGCAGATCGCAGAAAATAACTGTTGCATATCGGCCCGATTCCGTGTATTATAGGAAAGTCAGAATACAATATTTTGTATATAAGAGAACAACTGGTTCCGACAGGTTTGGAGGTGTTGCATATGTCACTGGAGGCGCTGGATACCATCGCCCTGGCGGAGGAAAAGGCGCGCCAGATCCGCGCCGCCGCCCAGGCGGAGGCGAAGAAGACGCTCCAGCAGGCGGAAGAGGCGGTCAAGGCCGCTGCCGCCGCCGCCGACGGAAAGGCCGACAGCGAGATCCGCGACCTGATCCGCAAGGCCGACGAGAAGGCCAAGGAGGACGCGGGCGTGCTGGCGTCCAATACCCGCAACCGGCAGGCCGCCATGAAGGCCCGGGCCGAGCGGAAAATGGACGAGGTCGTGGATAAGATCGTGGAAAGGATCGTGAACGGCTGATGGCCATCGTCAGGATGAAAAAGCTGCGCGTCGTCGCCATGCGGGACCAGCGGGACGAGCTGATGCGCCGGCTGCTGCGGCTGGGCTGCGTGGAGGTGCATGAGCCGGAGGACACCCTCTCCGACCCCGGCGCCGCCGAAAGGCTTCGCCCCGAGCGGGCGGGCCTGGCCGAGGCGCGGAGCCGTCAGGCGGAGATGGAATCCGCCCTGCGCGTCATGGACCGCTACGCCCCCCAGAAGAAAAAGCTGCTCGCCCCCCGGCCGGAGGTGGACGAGGAGTTGTTTTTGGACGACGCCCCCCTGGAGGAGGATATGGCTCTGGCCCGGCAGCTGAACGTCTGGGACGGGCGGCTGCGCCGCATCGCGGCGGACGAGCTTCGCATCCGGGACGAGATCGAATCCCTCCGCCCCTGGGAGGGGCTGGATATGCCCCTGGAGACCGACGGCACCCGGACCTGCGCCGTGGCGCTGTGCAACGTCCCCGCCCAGGTGGATATGGAATCGGTGGCCGACGCCGCCGAGAGCGCCACGGAACTGGTGCAGCTGCTGCTGGTCTATCAGGACGAGCAGCAAAAGTGCTTCGTGACCATCGCCATGAAAGAGGAGATGGCCGGGGTGCTGGACGCCATGCGGAACGTGGGATGCACCCCCGTCAGCTTCCCCGGCGTCACCGGCACGGCCCGGGACAACATCCTGGCCCGCAAGCGCCAGCTCACCGCCCTGGACGTGGAGCGCAAGACCGTGGAGGCCAACATCACCCAGGAGAAGGCCCGTGCCGGGGAGCTGCGGCTCTCCGCCGACCGGCTGGCCACCGAGGCCGCCCAGGCCGAGGCCGCCGAGCGGCTGTGCGGCACCGACAGCGTGGTGGTGCTGGAGGGCTGGTGTCCCGCCGAGGCGGAAAAGGCGCTCACCGACAGCTTTGAGAGCCTGGACTGCGCCTGGGAGTTTTCCGACCCGGCCCCGGAGGAGTACCCCGAGGTGCCGGTGAAGCTGAAGAACAACGCCGTCACCAAGCCCCTCAACATGGTCACGGAGATGTACTCCCTGCCCGCCTACACCGGCGTGGACCCCAACCCGTTGATGTTCCCCTTCTTCATCCTGTTCTACGGCATGATGATGGCGGATATGGGCTACGGCATTTTGATGATCATCGGCGGGCTGCTGCTGAAAAAATCCCGCGCCCGGGGCATGATGGGCTATATGTCCGGGCTGCTCGTGATGGGCGGCGTAAGCACCTTTATCTTCGGCGCCGTCACCGGCGGCTTCTTCGGCGACTTCCTCACCCAGGTGGTCAAACTCACCAGCGGCAAGGACTTCGCCCTGCCCAGCCTCTTCACCCCCTTGGACGACACGCTGGCCATCCTGATCGGCTCCATGGCCCTGGGCTTTGTCCACATCGTCACGGGCATGGCCGTCAGCTTCGTCCGGAAGATCAAGGCCGGCGCGGTGCTGGACGCGGTGTTCGAGGAGGTCACCTGGTGGGTGGTGTTCGCAGGCCTGGGCTGTATGTTCCTGCTGGGCACCAACATCGTGCTGTATGTGGGGCTGGCCATGGTGGTCGTCGGCCCCATCGTCACCGGCAAGGGCATGGGCAAGATCACCGGCATCTTCGGCTCCGTGTACAACCACGTGACCGGATTTTTCGGCGACATCCTGTCCTACTCCCGGCTCATGGCCCTGATGCTGGCCGGCAGCGTCATCGCCCAGGTGTTCAACACCCTGGGGGCCATCCCCGGCAACGTGGTGGTCTTCGTGGTCATCTCCCTGGTGGGCAACGCCTTGAACTTCGCGCTGAACCTGCTGGGCTGCTACGTCCACGACCTGCGCCTGCAGTGCCTGGAGTTCTTCAACAAGTTCTATGAGGACGGCGGCAAGCCCTTCCGTCCCCTGGACATAAAAACAAAATTCGTAGACATCGTCAAAGAATAAGGAGGACAATCACATGAGTTTCTTGGAATCTTTTGGCGGCCTGGCGCTGGCTCTGCTGGGCGCGGGTCTGGCGGCTGTGTTGAGTGGCATCGGCTCGGCCAAGGGCACCGGCTGCGCCGGCGAGGCGGGCACCGGCCTGCTGTGCGAGGACCCCAGCAAGTTCGGTAAGGTCCTGATCTTGCAGGTCATCCCCGGCACCCAGGGCCTGTACGGCCTGGTCGTCTGGTTCTTTGCGGTGTTCCGCATGGGCCTTCTGTCCGGCTCCCTGCCCGCGCTGACCGTGCAGCAGGGCTTGCAGTACTTCGCCGCCTGCCTGCCTATGGCGCTGGGCGGCCTGTTCTCCGCCATCGCCCAGGGCCGTGTGGCCGCCGGCTCCATCAACATCCTGGCCAAGAAGCCCGACGACTGGTCCAAGGGCATGGTGCTGTGCATCACCGTCGAGTTCTATGCCATCCTGTCCCTGCTGGCCTCCATGCTGATGATCATCAACATCAGCGGCTGACGCCGGAGAGGGAGCGAACATGAACGGCATCGACAAGATCACGGCCCGCATCGAGACGGACGCCGTGGCGGACGCCGCCCGTATCGACCAGGAGACGAAAGCCCAGTGCGACGCCATCAAGGCGGAGGGCGACAAGAAGGCCCAGGAGGGCTATTGGGAGAAGGTCCGCCAGGGCGTCAAGGCCGCGGAGGACCGGGTCCAGCGTCTGGCCAAGACCGCCGATATGGAGGCCCGCAAGAGCGTCCTCAGCTTCAAGCAGGGACTGGTGGCGGAGGCCTTCGACAAGGCAGAGGCCAAGCTGAACGCCCTGGACGGGGAGGAGTACGTCTCCTTCCTGGCCGCGCTGGCCGTGCGTGCATCCGTCACCGGCCAGGAGCAGATCGTGCTGAACGCCGCCGACCGGGCCGCCGTTGGCAAGGCCGTGGTGGAAGAGGCCAACGCCTCCCTCAAGGCCGCCGGCCGGCCCGCCGGGCTGACCCTCTCCGACAAGGAGGGCGACTTCGGCAAGGGCCTGGTGGCCCGCCAGGGGAGCGTGTCCGTCAACTGCACCGTGGAGGCCCTGATGGCCCAGGCGCGGGAGAACATGGCCTCCGACGTGGCGGCGGCGCTGTTCGGCTGACGCCCGGCAGAAAGGCCCCTGTGCCGCCGCGCCGCGGAGCGCACAGGGAGAGGAGGAACGAGCTTTGTCAAAAGTGAAGAGTACCGAATATCTGTTCCTGTCCACCTACATCCGGGCCAGGGAGAACGCCCTGCTGGGGGAGAAGCGGCTGGAGCAGATGGTGGAGGCGCCGGACTGCGACGAGGCTGCCAAGGTCCTGGTGGAGTGCGGCTTCCCCGATCTGGCCGGGGCGTCCGATGCCCAGCTGGAGGAGGCCTTCTCCGCCCGGCGGGCGGCCTATCTGGACGAGATGGAGAAACTCTGCCCGGAGAAGCAGATCGTGACGGCGTTCCGCCTGAAATACGACTACCACAACGCCAAGGTCCTGGTGAAGGGCGAGGCCACGCCCGACAGCCGGGAGCGGCTGCTGTCCGCCTGCGGGCGGGTGTCGCCCCAGAAGCTGTCCGCCGCCTACGCCGAGGACAGCTGGCAGGACGTGCCGGAGCCGCTGGCCCAGGCCATCCGGGAGGCGCGGCTGACCATGGCCCGCACCTCCAACCCCCAGCTGGCGGACATGGGCCTGGACCGGGCCTACTTTGCCGAGCTGCTGGCCATCGCCGGGAGCCTGTCCACGGATTTCTACACCGGCTATGCCCGGCTGGCCATCGACATCGCCAATCTACGCAGCGCCGTGCGGTGCCTGCGGGGACACATGGACGAGGGCATCCTGCGGGCGGCCGTTGTGCCGGGCGGGAACGTGTCGGAGCAGAGCGTGCTGCGGACCTATACCGACGGCGTGGCGGAGGTGTTCCACGATCACGCCCTGGCCAAGTGCGCCGAGCTGGGCGCCCAGGCCGCGGCGGGCGCGCCCCTGGCCGGCTTCGAGTTGGCCTGCGACAACGCCCTGACGGAGTACCTCACCGCCGCCAAGCGGGTCAGCTTCGGCCCGGAGGTGGCCGTGGCCTATGTGGCCGGGCTGGAGGCGGAGATCACCGCCGCCCGGATGGTATTGCAGGGCAAGCGGGGCGGCCTCGGCCCTGACGCGCTGCGGGAAAGGTTGCGTGCTTGCTATGTTTAAGATCGCTGTCATCGGCGGACCGGATACGGTCATCGGCTTCAAGGCCCTGGGGCTGGACACCTTCCCCGTCCGGGAGGCGGAGGAGGCCCACAAGATCTTCCGGGACCTGACCCGGCCGGACCGTCCCGACCAGTACGCCGTCATCTACCTGGAGGAGAATCTGGCGGAGCCACTGAAGGCGGACATCGCCCGCTTCAAGGACAGCCCCAGCCCCGCCGTCATCCTCATCCCCGGCAAGGACGGCTCCCTCGGCCTGGGCCAGTCGGCCCTCCAGGCCGCGGTGGAGCGGGCCGTGGGCGTGAACATCCTTTGAACCTGTATTCCCAGGCAGAACACCGCTGCCTGAACGGCTGTTTTTCCGCCGTGCTGCGTTGTTCCTCCTTGAAATACACAAAGTATTCCTGCGTCGTCGCGCCTTGCCCGTCGAAAAAACTTCTCGTTCATCCAGCGTATCCCGCCTGTGAAAACAGGTTCTGATTTCCTCTTTTTGGGGAAGCACAATTCTACCGAAAGAAGGTCAAAGCATGAGCGGAACGATCACAAAAGTCTCCGGCCCGCTGGTGGTGGCCACCGGCCTGGCGGACGCCAACGTGTCCGACGTGGTCCGCGTGGGAAACCAGCGGCTGATCGGCGAGATCCTCCAGATGAAAGGCGACAGCGCCTCCATCCAGGTCTATGAGGAGACCTCCGGCCTGGGGCCTGGGGCGCAGGTGGAGACCACCGGCACCCCCTTGAGCGTGGAGCTGGGTCCCGGCCTGCTCACCAATATATACGACGGCATCCAGCGGCCCCTCACCGAGATCCGCGACGTTACCGGCGACACCATCGCCCGCGGCGTGGAGGTGGCCAGCCTGAACCGGAAGAAACAGTGGGACTTCACCGCCACCGCCAAGGCCGGCGACATCGTCAAGCCCGGCGACGTGCTGGGCACGGTCCAGGAGACCACCGCCATCCTCCACAAAATCATGGTCCCCGTGGGCGTGGCCGGCGTGGTCCAGTCCGTCAAGAGCGGCAAGTACACCGTGGACGAGACTGTGGCCGTGGTGAAGGACGACAAGGGCAAGGAGCATAAGGTCACCATGATGCAGAAGTGGCCTGTGCGCGTGGCCCGGCCCTACAAGCACAAGTATATGCCCAGCCGGCCCATGAACAGCGGCCAGCGGGTCATCGACACCCTGTTCCCCATCGCCAAGGGCGGCACGGCCGCCGTGCCCGGCCCCTTCGGCAGCGGCAAGACCGTGGTCCAGCACCAGCTGGCCAAGTGGTCCGACGTGGACATCGTGGTCTACATCGGCTGCGGCGAGCGCGGCAACGAGATGACCGACGTGCTGATGGAGTTCCCCGAGCTGAAGGACCCCCGCTCCGGCGAGAGCCTGATGCAGCGCACCGTGCTGATCGCCAACACCTCCGATATGCCCGTGGCCGCCCGTGAGGCCAGCATCTACACCGGCATCACCATCGCCGAGTACTTCCGGGATATGGGCTACGACGTGGCCGTCCTGGCCGACTCCACCTCCCGCTGGGCCGAGGCCCTGCGCGAGATGAGCGGCCGTCTGGAGGAGATGCCCGGCGAGGAGGGCTACCCCGCCTACCTCGCCAGCCGCTTGGCCCAGTACTACGAGCGGGCCGGCGTGGTGGAGTGCCTTGGCTCCGACAGCCGCCAGGGGTCCATCACCGCCATCGGCGCCGTGTCGCCTCCGGGCGGCGATACCTCCGAGCCTGTCAGCCAGTCCACCATGCGTATCGTCAAGGTGTTCTGGGGCCTGGACAGTTCCCTTGCCTACGCCCGCCACTTCCCGGCTATCAACTGGCTGACCTCTTACAGCCTGTATGTGGACACCCTCAAGGACTGGTACGACGAGCAGTTCCCCGGCTTCATGGCCCTGCGCGACAAGGCCATGGCCATCCTCCAGGAGGAGGAGAGCCTCAACGAGATCGTGAAA
>CANRIF010000051.1 GCA_947630645.1 uncultured Oscillospiraceae bacterium
TACCGCCCCACCGGTCCCGACGGCCCCGCCGACGAGCTGGTGGGCCAGACGCCCCGCTCCATCGCGGAGAGGGGCGTGCGCCTGGCCTTCGTGCCGGAGGACCGGCTGGGCATGGGCCTGGTGGCCAGCATGACATTGGTGGGCAACATGATGCTCAAGGAATACCGCGCCGGCTGGAGCCCCCTGGTGGACCGCCGGCACCCCCACGAACTGGCGGAGCAGGTGGTCCGGGAGCTGGAGGTGTCCACCCCCAGCATCGACACCCCGGTGCGCCAGCTGTCCGGCGGCAACGTGCAGAAGGTGCTGGTGGGCCGGGAGATCGCCATGCGCCCCACCGTCCTCATGAGCGCCTACGCCGTCCGGGGCCTGGATATCAACACCTCCTACACCATCTATCGGCTGCTGGGCGAGCAGAAGAAGGCGGGCGTGGCGGTGATCTATGTGGGCGAGGACCTGGACGTGCTGTTGCAGCTGTGCGATAGGATCGCGGTGCTGTGCGGCGGCAAACTTAGCGGCGTGCTGGACGGCCGCACCGCCACGAAAGAACAGGTGGGCTATCTGATGACCACCATGAAGGGAGAGGAGGCAGCCGTATGAATCACCGCGAACCGCTCATCCACATCGCCAAGCGGGACGGCATGGCCTGGTGGCAGGCATGGCTGATCCGGC
Organism: uncultured Oscillospiraceae bacterium; assembly: GCA_947630645.1. GTDB lineage: Bacteria > Bacillota > Clostridia > Oscillospirales > Oscillospiraceae > CAJOIG01. The sequence goes on from CANRIF010000051.1 coordinate 670, forward strand.
TGGCCTCGCTGGTGCTGGCGCTGGTGGTGTGCGCGCTGTTCATTTACAGCATCACCCGCATGAACCCCGTCAGCGTATACGCCTCCATGTGGGACGGCGCCTTCGGCACCAAGCGCCGCATCTGGATCACCCTGCGGGACACCATGATGCTGCTGTGCATCGGCGTGGGCCTGGCCCCGGCGTTCATGATGCGCTTCTGGAACATCGGCGCCGAGGGGCAGATATTGGTGGGCGGCTGCGCCACCGCCGCGGTGATGATCTACGGCGGCGCCACCCTCCCCACCTGGGCGCTGCTGGCGTTGAGCGCCGCCGTCAGCATCGTGGCCGGGGCGGTGTGGGGCCTGATCCCCGCCCTGTTCAAGGCCCGGTGGAACACCAACGAGACTCTGTTCACCCTGATGATGAACTACATCGCCATCCAGATCACCTGCTTCTTGATCCCCAAGTGGGAGAACCCGGTCGGCTCCAACTCCGTGGGTGTGATCAACCAGAGGACCCAGGCCGGCTGGTTCCCTTCCCTGTTCGGCCAGCAGTATATGCTCAACGTGATCCTGGTCCTGACCCTTACGGTGGTCATGTTCCTGTACCTCAAATACACCAAGCAGGGCTATGAGATCCGCGTGGTGGGCGAGAGCGAGAACACCGCCCGGTACGCGGGCATCTCCGTGCGGCGGGTGATCATCCGCACCATGGCCATCTCCGGCGCGATATGCGGCATCTCCGGCTTCATGGCCGTGGCCGGCTCCGGCCACACCATCTCCACCGGCGCCGCCGGCGGCCGGGGCTTCACCGCCATCATCGTGGCGTGGATGGCGAAATTCAACACCTTCGTGATGATCCTGATCGCTCTGCTGCTAGTGTTCCTGGAGAAAGGCGCCATCGAGATCGCCTCTACGTTCAAACTCACCGACTACGCCTCCGACGTGGTCAAGGGCATCATCCTGTTCTTCCTGCTGGGAAGCGAGTTCTTCATCCAGTACTCTGTCCGGTTCCGTCACAGTCACAAAAAGGAGGCGGAGGCATGACGCAACTCATCTCCCTGTTCACCAGCGCCGTCATCTTCGGCACGGTCATCCTCTACGGCGCCGTGGGCGAGATCATCACGGAGAAGTCCGGCAACCTCAATCTGGGCATGCCCGGCATCATGTACCTCGGCGGCATCGCGGGCCTGGCCACGGCGTTCTTTTACGAGATGTACACCCCGGAGCCCATCCCCGCGCTCAGCCTGGTGTTGAGTTTTCTCGCGGCGGTGGCCGCGTCCATGCTGGGCGGGCTTATCTACGCCTTCCTCACCATCACCCTGCGGGCCAACCAGAACGTCACCGGCCTGACCCTGACCATCTTCGGCGCGGGCCTTGCCAATTTCTTCGGCAGCAGCCTCACTACCCTGGCCGGCGGCGTGGGCCAGATCAGCGTGGCCGCCACCAGCCGGGCCTTCCGGGCCTATATCCCCGAACTGGGCGGGCTGGGGGCGCTGGGGAAGATGTTCTTCTCCTTCGGGTTCATGGTGTATCTGGCCATCGCCATCGCCCTAGTCGCCAGCTGGTTTTTGAACTACTCCCGGGTGGGCCTGAACCTGCGGGCCGTGGGCGAGGACCCGGCCACCGCCGACGCCGCGGGCATCAACGTCACCCGGTATAAGTATCTCGCCACCTGCATCGGCGCGGGCATCTCCGGCCTGGGCGGGCTATACTACACCCTGGACTACATCAAGGGCGCCTGGACCACCGGCAGCGCCATCGAGTCCCTGGGGTGGCTCGCCGTGGCGCTGGTGATCTTCGCCACCTGGCGGCCCGCCCGGGCGGTCTGGTCGGCGTACCTGTTCGGCGTGCTGTACTGGGTCTACAACTACATCGGCGGGCTGAACCGCTCCAGCGTGGAACTGTTCAAGATGCTGCCCTATATCGTTACCATCGTGGTGCTGGTGGCGGTGAGTATGCGCCGCTCCAAGGAGGCCCAACCGCCCAAGAGCCTGGGCCTTAGCTACTTCCGCGAGGAGAGATAGATGCGCTTCGACCACATCTTTTTCGACCTGGACGGGACCCTGACGGACCCGGGCCAGGGCATCACCAACGCCATCATCTACGCCCGGAAAAAACGGGGGCTTGACCCCGGCCGGAATGAGGATTATTATAAATTCATCGGCCCGCCCATGCCCCAGAGCTTCGTGGAGTACTGGGGCGTGAGCCTGGACGAGGCCAAGGCCATCCTGGCCGATTACCGGGAATACTATACGCCCAAGGGCATCTTTGAAAACAGCGTCTACCCCGGCATCCCCCAGGCGCTGGAGGCCCTGCGGGCGGCGGGCTGCAAGCTCTATGTGGCCACCTCCAAGCCCACGTTCATGTCCGTTGCGATCGTGGAGAAGTTCGGCCTGGCACAGTACTTCGAGACTGTGTCCGGCAGCGACCCCACCCGCGCCGACAGCACCAAGGCGGACGTGATCCGCGCCGCGCGGGATGCGTTCGGCGTCGACATGGCCCGGGCTGTGATGGTGGGCGACCGCAGCTTCGACGCCCTGGGCGCGGCCCAGTGCGCCATCCCCTGCGTGGGAGTGAGTTACGGCTACGGCAGCCGGGAAGAGTTACTCTCCGCCGGGGCCATATATGTGGCCGACAGCCCCGCCGATCTGGCGGCGTACCTGCTGGCCTGATAATTCAAGCCGCACAACACGGCATCACGGAAACAGACCCGCTGATAAACCGCAGCGAGGGATGTTTTCGCGAGGCAAGGAAGGCGGCGCAGGGAATACTTTGTGTATTGCCAAGCCGCGTGACGCGGCATCGCAAAAACAGACCCGCTGCGAAAGAAGGTGAAGCGATGGACGTTAGTGACAGTACCGGCACAAAACGAGGCCGAACACGGCGGGCGCCCATCGCCCGCTGATATCCTGACGGCCTTTTTGTGCCTTCCGAATACCCGAAAAAGGAGGAAGGACGATGGCTGAACGCACCATATCCATGGACCAGACCGTGCTGACGCTGGTCCAGCAGAAAAAATACGCCACCCTGCGGGACATCCTGGTGACCATGATCCCGGCGGACATCGCGGCCCTCTTCGAGGAACTGGACGACGAGCGGACCCTGCCGCTGCTGTTCAGGCTGCTGCCCAAGGACGCCGCGGCGGAGACCTTCGTGGAGATGGAGCCGGAGTTCCAGGAGCTGCTTATCCGGGGCTTTTCCGACAGCGAACTGAAGGAAGTCGTGGACGAGCTGTATGTGGACGACGCGGTGGACCTGGTGGAGGAGATGCCCGCCAACGTGGTCCGGCGCATCCTCAAGCAGGCGGACCCGGAGACCCGCAAACTTATCAACAACATCCTCCAGTACCCGGACGACTGCGCCGGGTCGCTGATGACCACGGAGTTCGTGGACCTGCTGCCCACCATGACCGTGGCGGACGCCGTCAAGCGCATCAAGCGCACCGGCACCGACAAGGAGACCATCAACATCTGCTACGTCATCGACGACGGCCGGCACCTCTTAGGCACCGTGTCCATCCGCACCCTGATCCTGTCCGAAGACGACGAGGCCGTGGACCAGATCATGACGGAGAACGTGGTGCGCGTCGGCACCCTCACCGACCAGGAGGACGTGGCGGCGCTGTTCTCCAAGTACGACCTGACCGTGCTGCCCGTGGTGGACAACGAGGACCGTCTGGTGGGCATCATCACCGTGGACGACGCGCTGGACGTGCTGGAGACGGAGACGACCGAGGACATCGAGATCATGGGCGGCATGACCCCCACTGACAAGCCGTACCTCAAGACCTCCGTGTGGGAGACCTTCAAGGCCCGGTTCCCCTGGCTGCTGCTCTTGATGATCTCCGCCACCTTCACCGGGCAGATCATCGCCGGCTTTGAGAACGCCCTGGCCGCCGCGGCGGTGCTGACCGCCTACATCCCCATGCTCATGGACACCGGCGGCAACTCCGGCTCCCAGGCCAGCGTCACCGTCATCCGCGGCATCAGTCTGAACGACATCGAGTTCAAGGACTACTTCAAGGTCCTCTGGAAGGAGATACGGGTGGCGGTGCTGTGCGGCGCGGCCCTGGCGGCGGCCAACTTCGTCAAGCTGATGCTGGTGGACCGGATGCTGTTCCACAACCCGGCGGTCACCGTCACCGTGGCGGCCGTGGTGTGCGCCACGCTGGTGTGTACGGTGCTGTGCGCCAAGGTGGTGGGCTGCACGCTGCCCATGCTGGCGGAAAAGCTGGGCTTCGACCCAGCGGTGATGAGTTCCCCGTTCATCACCACCATCGTGGACGCCCTCTCCCTGCTGATCTACTTCCGCTTCGCCGTGAGCATCTTGCGACTGTAAGGCAGAAAAAAATCCCTCCGCAATGCGTTTGCATTGCGGAGGGTCTTTTTTATTCTCCTCACACGATGGACTTGAATACGGGCAGCTTTTTCATCGCCATATCGGTGATATACGCCAGCACGAAGGCGAACGCCGCCGTCACCAGGATGCCGGGCGCACCGCCCAGCCCCAGCGAGTAGGGGTCGAAGTGCAGATGCTTATACAGCAGCCGCACATAGGCCATGTGGATGAGGTAGATGCCGAAGGAGTGGCGGTCGATGTTGGCCAGCACTTTCTTCACCCGGGGGAACCCCTCCTGGGAGCAGCGGAAGGACCACCCGGCGATCCCCGCCGCCTGCAGGATCACCAGCGGGGAGGAATAGGAAAAGAGCGCATCCAGCGCCGCCGCGTTCCGGCTCACGCGCACATAGGTCAGCGCCGCCAGCAGCACGGTCCCCGCCAGGGCCATGGCCCCGTAGGTCCGCCGGGACAGCCGCCCGCCCCAGCGCCAGAGATACCAGCCCAAAAACAGCCAGAAGGGGTAGATGGTCCCCACATGGATGTAAAACCCGCAGGGGATGTCCCATATGCCCAGCAGGGGCAGCAGGGACTGGAATGTTCCGTACACAGCCAGCAGATACAGCGTGTCCCGCTCGCTGGACGCCGCCGCCACCTTCCGGTAGGCGGGCAGCAGCAGGTACAGCCCCACCAGACAGTAGAGATACCACATATGCGCCCAGGTCCGGCCGGTGAACACCTCCGCCACGCCGCCCAAAAACGCGGGCCAGGTACGCATGGCGGGGTCGAAGACGGCCTCCAGCACCGCGAACAGCACGCCGAACACCACGATGGCCTTCAGCACCCGGGCGACGTACTTGGTGAACAGCTTTTTATAGCCCACCTCCCGCGCCGGCTGGAGCAGCAGCGCCCCGGTCACCATGATGAAGCAGGGCACCGCCCAGTATAGTTCATTGATGGCGATCCGGCCGCCCACGGCCCGCCAGAGGGTCAGGTTGGCCTTGCCTGGGAACGCCTGGGTGGTGGAGTCGACGGTGTGCAGCAGCACGATGAAGACGCAGGCCACCGCCCGCAGGCACTGGAACGCCGCGCTGCGCGCTTGTCCTTGCCGTTCCGACGGGCCGTCCATCAATAGAACAGGCCGCTGTCGCCCACGCAGCCCTCGGTGTTGGCGCCGTCCGTGTCAGAGCCAGGCGCGGGCATCTCGCCGGCGGCGATGGCCTGTTCCGCCTCGGACATATCCATCTCCTCCCCGGTGGAGGCGCTGGTATAGACGAGATAGACCACGCCGTTCCAAGCGCGCATGATCTTCGCGTCCTTCACCTCGTTCAGGTCAAGGCCGTGGCATATCCCCAGGGAACGGTCGGAGAACACGATCTGCAGATCGTAAAGCACAGGCTGGTCCGCCTCGCCGGCCTCGTCCATCTCGCCCGCCTCCGGGGCGGGCTGGGCATTGGCGGGGTCTGTCTCCTCCGGCGCGGGCTGGGCGTTGGCGGGGTCCGTCTCCTCCGGGGCCTCCTCTACTGTGTCCGCCTCCCCGGCGTCCGCCTCCGGCCCATAGCACAGCGCGCAGACCTCGTCCGTCACGAACACGTCGCCCTTGGCGACCATCTCCGCGGACCACTGCCAGTCGTCGCTGCGCTTGATGTTCATGCCCCGGATGTCCGCGCCGGTCAGGTTGGTGAGCCGCATCATGACGCAGCCCTCCGTCTCCTCGCCCAGACGGTCCAGCCCCTCGAAGTCCTTCGCAGGCTCCTCCACGGCGCTCTCCGCGCCGGCCGTCTCTTCGGCCGCCGGCTCGTCCGCCAGGGCCGCACCGGACAGCAGGGCCGCCGTCAGCGCCAGGGCCAATATCATGCCAAGCCATTTTCTCATTGCCGCTCGTCTCCTTTTTCGTCACGGGATGATGATCGTTATCCTCACAGCCCGGCGCGCCCGGCGCCCGGCTGCCCACAGCGTAGCACCCTTATACTAACTCTTTTCGCGGCATATTGTCAAGCCGCACGCCTCCTTGCGCTTTGGCGGGCGCCGGGATATAATAGCCGACAGGATAGCCACAGAAAGGAATATGGCCAAATGGACAAGATATGGAGAGAGATGTACCAAGCCGCGAAAGCGGTCCAAAACGACAGAAAGATATCCGACTATGTGGAGGCGGGCGGGGTCGCGGCCGCGATACTGTCCTCTTCGGGGCGGATCTATACGGGCGTCTGCATAGACACCTGCTCCACCTTGGGGATATGCGCCGAGAGAAACGCGATCTTTCACATGATCACGAGCGGAGAGCATAGGATCGAAAAAGTGCTTGCGATCATGCCGGAGGGAAAGACGGGCGCTCCATGCGGCGCCTGCCGGGAATTGATGGTCCAGCTCATGCCGGACAGCTATCGGGGGATCGAAGTGATGATGGACTTTGAAACGGGCCAGGTCGTCACTTTGGGTGAACTCACCCCCATGTGGTGGGTATGAATGACCTCCCGGCCGCCGCGGCGGGCGGCTCCCGGCGGGCCGATGCCGATTGACAAACCCGCCCGCGCTGTGTTATCATGTTTTCGTCAAAGGAGGTGGACAGGCGTGTCGCAGGTGACCGAACAGCGCATCCTCAAGGACGCCAGGCGCATCGTCCGCAGCGAGAAGGTCGCGGACTTCCTCAACGACCCCAAACAGTTCTTCCACCGGCTGCGGGTGGGGTATTACCACGACCGCTATCTGCTCGCCTCCCGCTGGCTCATCAACGACGAGCAGATGCAGATCGACGATTATTACATAAAATAAAGCGGCACGGACGAGGTTCCCCCTCGTCCGTTTTTCGCCTGCTCAAAGCCTGAAAAGGAGGCGCCTATGAACATCGCCATCATCGGCGGCGGCGCGTCGGGCCTGGCCGCGGCCCTGGCGGCCCGGGAGAGCCTGGACAACCACGTCACCGTCTTCGAGCGGCAGAACCGGGTGGGCCGGAAGCTGCTGGCCACCGGCAACGGCCGCTGCAACCTGACCAACCGGGACGCCGGCCCGGAACACTACCACGGCCGGTATCCCCTGTTCGCGCTGCCCGCGCTGCGCCGGTTCGGGCCGGAGGACACCCTGCGCTGGTTCGCCTCCCTGGGCCTGGTCACCCGCACGGAGCCAAGCGGCCGGGTCTACCCCCTCTCGGACACGGCGGCCAGCGTGGTGGACGTGCTGCGCCTGGCGCTGACGGCCCGGGGCGGCGAGGTCCAGTGCGCCCTGCCCATCGCCCGGGCGGAGCGGCAGGGGGAGCGTTTTTTGCTCACCGGCCCGCTGGGGGAGACTTTCACCGCCGACCGTCTTATCATCGCCTGCGGCGGGGCGGCCGGGGCCAGGGTGGGCGGCGTGAAGGACGGCTACGGGCTGCTGGCCTCCTTCGGCCACGCCCTCACCGACCTGCGCCCCTCCCTGGTCCAGCTGAAGACCGAAAACACCTGGGTCCGCCCCCTAAAGGGCGTTCGCACCCAGGCCCGGCTCACCCTGGAGCGGAACGGCGAGACGCTCTCCTCCGCCGCCGGGGAGGTCCAGTTCACCGACTACGGCCTCACCGGCCCGGCGGTGTACGACTTGAGCCGCGCCGCGTCCTGTGCGCCCGGGGGCTGCTCCGTGTGCCTGCGGCTGCTGCCGGAGCTTGATAAAGTTGACATAATTGATTATCTTACCGAAAAGCGAAATGATTTCCCCGATTATAAAGCGGAAAACATCCTAAGCGGGGCTTTACATAATTCTATCGCCCGCACGGTGCTGCGCCGGGCGCAGATCCCCCTGGACGCCCGGCTGTGGGCGCTGTCCGACGGGGCGCTGGACGAGATCGCGGAGGTCCTGGGCCGGTACGAGCTGCCCCTCATCGGCACCCTGGGCTTCGAGGACGCCCAGGTGACCGCCGGGGGCGTCGACACCGCCGGGTTCGACCCCGGGACCATGGCCAGCCGCCTGGTGCCGGGGCTGTACGCCTGCGGCGAGGTGCTGGACGTGGATGGCGACTGCGGGGGCTACAACCTGCAATGGGCCTGGTCCAGCGGCCGGCTGGCGGGCCTCGCCGCGGGAGGGCTGCTGACATGATCCGCCTGCGGAACGTGGCCCTAGGCCTGGACGAGCCGGAGGCGCGGCTCCGGGACCGGGCGGAACAGGCGCTGGGCTGCCCTGTGGGGGAGCTGCGGGTGGTCCGGCGGGCGGTGGACGCCCGGCGAAAGATGGACGTGCATTTTATCTACACCCTGGACCTGACCGCCGACGATGAGGCGGCCGCCCTGGCCCGGTGCTGGGACGCCGCCCCCGCCCCCACGGACCGCTACGCGCCCCCGGCCGCCGCCGCTGTCCCGGCGGAGCGCCCGGTGGTGGTGGGCTTCGGCCCGGCGGGGATGTTCGCGGCGCTGGCATTGGCCCTGGCTGGGCTGCGGCCCCTGGTGCTGGAGCGGGGCCAGAGCGGAGAGGACCGGGCCAAGGCCGTGGCACACCTGCGCCGGGAGGGCGTGTTGGACCCGGACAGCAACATCCAGTTCGGCGAGGGCGGCGCGGGAGCCTTCTCCGACGGCAAGCTCTCCACCGGGGTGAAGGATAAGCGCATCCCCTGGATACTGGAACAGCTGGTGCAGGCAGGCGCTCCAGTTGACATAATGATTGACGCCAAACCCCACATCGGCACGGACCTGCTCCCCGGCGTGTGCGCCGGCATCCGCAGTCGCATCATCGAACTGGGCGGCGAGGTGCGCTTTTCCGCCCGGCTGGAGGCGCTGGAGACGGCCCACGGCCGCCTCACCGCCGCGATCACAGCGGACGGGTCGCGCATCCCCTGTTCCCGTCTGATCCTGGCTGTCGGCCACAGCGCCCGGGACACGTTTGAAATGTTATGTAAACTTATACCCATAGAGCCGAAGCCCTTCGCCATGGGGGTGCGGATAGAGCATTTGCAGGCGGACCTGGACCGGGTGCAGTACGGCCCCTCCGCCGGACATCCCTCCCTGCCCCCCGCCGATTATTCCCTGGCGGTGGAACTGCCCAGCGGCCGCCGGTGCTATACCTTCTGTATGTGTCCCGGGGGCGAGGTGGTCCCCGCCGCCAGCGAACCGGGCATGGTATGCACCAATGGCGCCAGCCCCTATCATCGAAATTATGTTAACTCTAACGCCGCCCTCCTGGCCGCTCTCTCCCCCGAGGATTTCCCCTATCCCGGGGCGCTGGGCGGCGTGGCCTGGCAGCGGGAGCTGGAGCGGCGGGCCTACGAGGCCGCCGGGGGAGGCTACCGCGCCCCGGTGCAGACCGTGGCCAGTTTCCTCCATGGCGGGGCCTCCCATTTCGACCGTGTGTCGCCCTCCTACCGTCCCGGCGTGACGGCGATAGATTTACATAATATTCTCCCTCCCGTCATCACGGACACCCTCGCCGGGGCGCTGCCTCTCTTCGCAAGGAAGCTGCGCCTCTTCGCAGACCCGGACGGGGTGCTGACCGCGCCGGAGACCCGCTCTTCCTCCCCGGTGCGGATGCCGCGGACAGACACGCTCCAGTCCCCCGGCCTGGCGGGCCTGTTCCCCTGCGGGGAGGGCGCGGGCTGGGCCGGCGGCATCATGAGCGCCGCGGTGGACGGCCTTCGCTGCGCCGAGGCGCTGATTGCGAGCCTCGCCCCCTGACGGATATAGAAAGCGCCGCCCGGCGGAGGACTGATATGCTCCCTCAATGGAAGACAGTGAAAAAAGACACTGCATCCATGGAGGGAGCATTATTATGGGCAAAAAGAT
>CANRIF010000052.1 GCA_947630645.1 uncultured Oscillospiraceae bacterium
TGGGCCTGCACGTGACCCAGATGATGGGCTACGAGGACATCATGAACGCCTACCGCTTCATCACCCACAACGCCGCCCGCACCCTGCACCTGGGGGAGGGCTACGGCATCGGCGCGGGCAAGAGCGCCGACTTCATCGTGCTGGACGCGGACAACTATTATAACGCCCTGATCCAGGACGCCCCCGTGCTGGCCTCCTATAAGGCCGGGCGGCTGCTGGCCCGGTCCGCCCCGGCCAGCGGCGAGGTGCTGTTTTAATCAAAGATAAGGGTAATAACAGGCCGGCAGAGGCCGTACCCCTGTCCGCACCGGCGAGATTCTCCCGTCATCATGCGGCCAGTGGCACGGTCCCGCCGGCCTTGGCGTTTGAACGGTCCGGCAGAGACTATACCACCGTCCGCACCGGCGGGATCCTCCCGTCATCATGCGGCCAGTGGCACGGTCCCCGCCGGACCTTCATTTTGCTTTTCAACGGGCCATGTATTCGCCGACCAGGGCGGCGACGGCCGGGTCATTGCCGGAGCAGGCGGCCAGGTGGTCCAAAAAACCGTCGATGGTGGCCACCTGGAACTGCTCCTGCTCATACCAGGAGCCCAGCATGGCGAAAAACGCCTCGTCGCCCATGGCCTGCCGTACCTCCCAGAGGAAAGAGCGGCCCAGCGCGTAGATGGCGGCGTAGTAATTCCAGCCGCCGTTCCCGTCCCCGACGGCATAATAGTCGCCGTAGCCCAGGTCGATATCGAATATATCGTCGCTTAGCCACTCCCGGCTAAACTGGTCCGCGGCGATGTCCTCCGGGCTGTCGCCCAGCACATACTGCCGGTACAGCGTCTCACAGAAGCTGGCGAAACTCTCGTCCAGAAACGGCTCGTCGTACTGGTCGTTGCCCACCGAGGCGTAGAACCACTGGTGGGCTACCTCATGGGTCACGATGATGCCCAGGGCCTCCGGGGCGGTCATATCCGCCTGGATGATCTCCACAAGGCCGGGGTATTCGATCCCGCCCGCCGCCGCCGGCATATAGGCCACGCAGATGTCCAGCTCGTCGTAGGGGTACTTGCCGATCTTCTCCTCGAAGAGGGCGATGCTGTCCAGCGCCGCCTGCAAGGACGCCTCCGCCTGCGCCGCCTGGTCCGGGGTGCCCCAGCTGTTGACCGTGACGCCGTTCACCTGGCCGGTGCAGGGGGCGGCGAATTCCGTGGTGGCGGTGATCACCAGGTCCCGCATCTTCTCCCCGGTGATCTGCCAGATGGCCTGGCCGTCCCCGGCGGAGAGGAGCCGCTCGTCCCCGGAGGCGATCACGGTGAAGTCCTCCGGCAGCCGGAGGGTGAGGGCGTAGTCGGAGCATTCGGTAAAAAACGCCTCCCCGTCGAAGATGTAGGGGTGGTGGACGAAGCCGCCGTCCCGCCAGGGGCAGAGCATGGGGTAGAACTGGCACAGCCGGAAGGTGACCCCGCCGCTGCCGGGGAAGCTGGCGGCCTGGAACCGCTCGCCCGTGGCCCGGGGCACGTCCGCCTCATAGCAGATGGTCACCGTGTCGGTCTGGCCCGGCTCCAGCGGCCGGGGCAGCGCGACGGTGAGCAGGCCCTCGTCCCGGCTGTACGCAAAGTCCAGCGCCCCGCCGTCCGCCCCGGTCACGGCGGTGACGGCGGTGGAGCAGGCGCCCGCCCCGGCGTGTTCCTGCACGGCGGGGACGAAGTCGCCAAAGCAGACGGCGGGCCAGACGGCGCCGCTGTCGTTCATGAAGGTGACCGTGACCGTCTCGGTGAGCCGGGCGGCCTGGGTGTCCAGGGTCACGTCCATCACGTACCGGCTGCGGCCGTCCGGCAGGGGGGCGTCCTCCGCCGGGGCCGCCATGGCCCCCGGCGCCGACAGCAGCGCCAGCGCGCACAACAGGGCGAGCATCCTTTTCATACCGTCTCTCCTCCGCGAAAAAACGCGCCCCGGCCGTCATGGCCGGGGCGGCGTCGGTCTTTCAGCCTTGCAGGCCGTTTTCCTGGCGCTCCATGTTCTCCACCACCACGTCGAAGATGTCCCCCAGACTGGAGGCGTACTCCAGTACTTTCCAGGGCACATTGGTGTGGAAGTGGATCTTGATTAGGTCCTCGTCGCCCACCGCCAGCAGGCAGTCGCCGGGGATGTTGGCCGTGATGTAGTCGTGGATCGCGTCCTCGTCCAGATCGTGGCCCTCGATCAAAAGCTGCGTGTCAAAGCGAAATTCCAGCATAATTTTCTCCTAAACTATGTATTGCCCGGTGTGTGTTGTCGTCGTGTATGGGGTCTTGCGGCTCCTATTCTATCACAGTTGCCGCCGAATGTCAAAAAACGGCGGGGAAGGGGATAGTTTGTAATAACTAACAATTTTGCCAAAGCCGCGGGGCGGGATTTGGGCAGGACGCCGAATCGGTTAGTTATAACAAATTTTCTGCTTGACATTCGGTTAGCCATGGCTTACAATTGCCGCTGGTGTTAGGGATCACTAACGCCCGCGGTCCGGCGGTACGGACAGATATATATGCCGGGAGGAGAGAGAAAATGCCTCTTACCATGCTGCAAAAGGGACAGAGCAGCCTGATCACCCACATCGGCGGCAAGCCCGAGACGAAGCTGTTTTTGGAGAACCTGGGCTTCGTGGTGGGCAGCCCCGTGACGGTGGTCAGCGACATCGGCGGCAATCTGATCGTCAGCATCCGGGACACCCGGGTGGCCATCAGCGAGGAGATGGCGCGGAGGATATTCGTCTGACGCATCGTGTCACACATATTGGAAAGGAGAGAGGACGATGACATTGCGGCAGGCCAAGGTGGGCCAGACGGTGAAGGTGCTGAAGCTGGAGGGCTCCGGCGCGGTGAAGCGCCGGATCATGGACATGGGCATCACCAAGGGCGAGGACATCTATGTGCGGAAGGTGGCGCCCCTGGGCGACCCGGTGGAGATCACCATCCGGGGGTATGAATTGAGTCTGCGTAAGGCGGACAGCGAAATGATAATCGTGGAATGAGAGGGAACTGAAATGGCGGAAAAGGATTTGAGGATCGCCCTGGCGGGCAACCCCAACTGCGGCAAGACCACGCTGTTCAACGCCCTGACCGGGGCCAACCAGTATGTGGGCAACTGGCCGGGGGTGACGGTGGAGAAGAAGGAGGGCAAACTCCGGGAGCATAAGGACGTGACCGTGACGGACCTGCCCGGCATCTACTCCCTGTCCCCCTACACCTTGGAGGAAGTGGTGGCCCGGGACTACCTGGTCCGGGAGCGGCCGGACGCCATACTGAACATCGTGGACGGCACCAACCTGGAGCGGAACCTGTACCTGACCACCCAGCTGGTGGAGTTGGGCATCCCCGTGCTGGTGGCGGTGAACATGATGGACGTGGTGCGGAAAAACGGCGACCGCATCGACACCAAGCGCCTGGCCAAGGAGTTGGACTGTCAGGTGATGGAGATATCCGCCTTGAAGGGCGACGGCGTCAAGGCCGTGGCGGAGGCGGCCATCTCCCTGGCCCAGAGCGGGCGCAGGACCGTGCCCCAGCACCGGTTCGCCGGGTGCGTGGAACACGCCCTGGCCCACATCGAGGAGGTCACGGTCCACCAGCTGCCCCCCGAGCAGCAGCGGTGGTACGCCATCAAGCTGTTCGAGCGGGACGAGAAGGTGGCCGCCCAGCTGCATCTGGCGGCGGACGTGGCCGCCCACATCGAGCAGGATATCGCCGACTGCGAGAAGGAGATGGACGACGACGCGGAATCCATCATCACCGCCCAGCGGTACGACTACATCACCTCCGTCACGCGAAACTGCTACGCCCGCAAGAGCAAGGAGAAGATGTCCGTCTCCGACAAGATCGACCGGGTGGTCACCAACCGGTGGCTGGCCCTGCCCATCTTCGCCTGCGTGATGCTTCTTATCTACTCCGTCGCCATGGGGTCCTGGAAGATATCCATCGGCACCGCTGCCACCGACTGGGCCAATGACGGCCTGTTCGGGGACGGCTGGTTCGTCCCCTTCACGGCGGACAAGGATGCCTGGGAGGAGGACACCGGGGCCTTTGAGGAGGCCAGCGCCATCGTGGAGGCCTTTGAGGCCGGCGAGAGCGAGGCGTATATGTACGACGACGAGACCGGCGAGACAGCCGTCATCGAAGTGGATCAGGCCGCCTATGACGCGGCGCTGGCGGTGGAAGAGCCTGACCCGGCCGACTACGGCGTGTGGGTGCCGGGCATCCCGGTGCTGGCGGAGCAGCTGCTCTCCGCCCTTGGCTGCGGCGAGGTGGTAAGCTCTCTGGTGCTGGACGGCATCGTGGGCGGCGTGGGCGCCGTGCTGGGCTTCGTGCCCCAGATGCTGGTGCTGTTCCTGCTGCTGGCCATATTGGAGGACGTGGGCTACATGGCCCGTGTGGCCTTCATCATGGACCGCATCTTCCGCCGCTTCGGCCTTTCCGGCAAGAGTTTCATCCCCATGCTGGTGGCCACAGGCTGCGGCGTGCCCGGCATCATGGCCAGCCGAACCATCGAGCAGGACCGTGACCGGAAGATGACCATCATGACCACCGGCTTCATCCCCTGCGGGGCGAAGATGCCCATCATCGCCCTGTTCGCCGGGGCGCTGTTCGGCGGCAGCCCCTGGGTGGCCACCTCCGCCTTCTTCATCGGCGTGGCGGCCGTGGTCGTCAGCGGCGTCATCCTAAAGAAATTCAAGGCCTTCGCCGGGGAGCCCGCCCCCTTCGTCATGGAACTGCCCGCCTACCACGCCCCCCAGGCGAAAAACGTGCTGCGGGCCATGTGGGAGCGGGGCTGGAGCTTCATCAAGCGGGCCGGGACCATCATCCTGCTCTCTTCCATCGTGCTGTGGTTCCTCCAGGGCTTCGGCGTGGAGGACGGCCATTTCGGCATGGTGGAGGACAATAACGCCTCCTTGCTGGCTGCCATCGGCGGCGCCATCGCGTTTGTCTTCGCGCCCCTGGGCTTCGGCACCTGGCAGGCCACCGTCGCCACCATCACCGGCCTGATCGCCAAGGAAGAGGTGGTGGGGACCCTGGGCGTGCTGTACCCCGGCAACCTGACCGCCCAGATCGGCGCGGCCTACACCGGCGTCACCGCCTACTCCTTTATGATCTTCAACCTGCTGTGCGCCCCCTGCTTCGCGGCCATCGGCGCCATCCGGCGGGAGATGATGAGCGCCAAGTGGACCTGGGCGGCCATCGGCTGGATGTGCGGGTTCGCCTACGCTGTGAGCCTTATCGTCTACCAGGCGGGACAGGTCTTCTCCGGCGCGGGCTTCGGCGTCGGCACCGTGGCGGCGGCCCTGGTACTGGCCGGGATGCTGTGGCTGCTGTTCCGGCCGGCGCCCGACCTGGAGCATACGGCGGCGAAGAACACCCGCAGCGTGGCCGCGAGGGCGTGAGCCATGGGACGCTTTCTGGCCCTCTACGGCGGCGACATCCTGGTGAGCGTTCTCATCCTGGCGGGCGTCGTCAGCGTGATACGCTCCATGCGCCGGGACAAAAAGGCGGGCAAAGGCGGCTGCTGCGGCGACTGCGCCCACTGTGCCAGCGCCTGCCGCACACAAAAGTGAGCATCTCCTTTTCGATAAACCTCCTATGTACAGCGAAAGAAGCGGTCTGAAAACGGCCGCTTCTTTTGCTGATTTGGGAAAGTTTCGTCGATAGGCACTTTCACTTTGCCGCGCTATGTGGTAAAATAGCAGTATTATGAGCGAGTATCATTACAATTATGGCGGCGCTCCGTCGCCGGGTCCCGGGCCTGGCTCCCCCGGCCCCCGTCCGCCCCGCCGGGATACGGACTGGGGCGGCGTCAGCTGGGTGCTGGGCATGATCCTGACCGTGGCCGTGGGGCCGCTGGGCCTGTTTCTGACCTTCGCCCACGCCACGGGCCACGACATCCTGGGCGGTTTTTTGCAGGCCCTGTTCGGCGGGCGGAAGCAGAAGGCTCCCCCCGTGGGGGCCGGCGCCGCCGCGCCCAAAAAGCCGGCGGCGGAAAAGCGCGCCACGGCCGAGGGGCTGTCGGCGCGGTTCCACAACGTAGACGACCCGGCCCGGGGCGCCAACGCCAAGACCGTGGCCGGCTGGATCCTGGTGGCCCTGGGGCTCGTCATGACCTCCAGCGCCGCGGCCACCGCCGCCGGCGTCTGGGCCTTGGTGAGCGCGCTGTGCGTCGCCCTGGGCGGCGGGTCGCTGGTGCTGTCCGGCTTCGCGGGCAAGCGCAAGGCGGCCAAGTTCCGCCGGTGCTTCGCCGTCAGCGGCGACCGGGGCGTGGCGGACATGAAGAAGCTGGCCAAGACCCTGGGCATCGACCCGGGCGAGGCCGACAAACTCTTCTCCGAAATGGTGGACCGGGGCTATTACGGCGAGAGGGCCTACATCGACCACGAGCGGGGGCTGTTGGTCATCGACGTGGAGGATATGCGGGACGTGTACCGCCGGGAGGACGAGGCCCGCGCCCGGGAGAAGACCGCCGAGACCCAGGAGAAGATGAACGAATACGAGCGGTATGTGGAGCGCATCCGCCAGGCGGACGTGGACATCGAGGACGAGGCCATGAGCGAGAAGATCCGCCGGATGCAGAACCTGACCGCGTCCATCTTTGCCGAGGTCCAGGCCCACCCGGAGAAGCGGCCCCAGATCGACCGGTTCATGACCTATTATCTGCCCACCACCTTGAAGCTGCTGGACTCTTACGCCCGCATCGAGGAGCAGGGCGTGTCCGGGCAGAACATGGCCAAGGCCAAGGCGGACATCGAGCGCATCGCCGACACCCTGGTGGAGGGGTACGAAAAGCAGCTGGATAAGCTCTACAAGGCGGAGGCCATGGACATCGCCGGGGACGTGAACGTGATCGAGAATATGCTCAAGCGGGACGGCTTGAGCCAGGAGCCGGGCTTCGGCCAGACGGCCGGGGGCCACTGACCCGCCGGAGCAGACAATAATAAAGAGAGGTATGAAGATGCGGAAGAGAGACAGGAGAAAACGGCTGGCGGCGCTGGTGCTGGCAGCGGCGATGACGCTGACGCTGACGCCGGCGGCGCTGGCGGACGGCACCTCCCCGCGCCAGGGCGTGGCCTGGGAGGACATGACATACGAACACTATGACCCCGAGGCGTTCTATGAGAAGGTGGACCAGCTGAAGGAACTGGCCGGCGGCGAGGACGCGGGCGCGATCACGGCGCTGTACGACGAGTTGTACGACGAGCTGGTGCTGGCGTACACCTACGACACCATCGCCTCCCTGCACACCGACATGGACATAACGGACGAGTACTGGCAGGGGGAGATGCTCTATTCCGACTCCCTGGTGAACGAGATGGACGACGCGTTCTTCACCGCCTGCGGCCAGGTGACGGCCGGGCCGTGCGCCGAGGCATTCGAGGCCTATGTGGGGGCGGACGCCGCCGAGGTCTTCAAGGAATATATACCGGCCACGGAGCGGGAACTGGACCTGCTGGACCAGGAGTCGGAACTTATCAACCAGTACTATGAGGAACTCAACGGCAGCGGCGAGCTGACCTATACCTACAAGGGCACGGAGTGGACCCAGGAGGACCTGTCCGGCCGGAAGGGCGATATCCTCTATGAGCGGGACCCCGACGGCTACTGGGAGATATACGATGGGCTGGATAAGGCGCTGAACGACCGGGTCGGCCCCATCTTCACGGAACTGGTGCAGATCCGCACGGAGCTGGCCGGTATCTGGGAGTATGACGATTACGCGTCGGGGATGTACGCGGACGCCTTTGGCCGGGATTTCGGCCCGGAGGACGCCCAGATGCTGTGCGACGCGGTGAAGGCGTTCTCCGTGGATTACATGGACGGGCTGTATTACAGCGACCTGTGGTCCTGGTCCGGGGACGTGACCCCCGTGCTGACCGCGGAGGAGCAGCTGGCGGCGCTGGGCCGGTACGCCGGGCGGATCGACCCGAAGCTGGAGGAGGCCTGGCGGTTCATGACGAAGTACGATCTGTGCTACCTGACCGATGACCCCGATTCCACCGACACCGGGTACACCGTGAACCTGGAGGAATATGACTGCCCGTTCATCTACAACCGGATGTACAACGATTGCCAGGACCTGGACGATCTGAGCCATGAGTTCGGCCACTTCACGGACGACTACTTCAATAAGGCTCCCGACCCCATCGCCTCCATAGGCAGCTATGACCTGTTCGAGATCCACTCCACCGGCCTGGAGGCCCTGTACACCTTCTTCTATGACGAGATATACGACGAGGGCGCCGACATCGCCAAGTTCCTGGTGCTGGGCAACCTGGTGGAGTCCATCATCAACGGCTGCATCGAGGACGAGTTCCAGCGCCGGGTGTACGCCCAGCCGGATATGACCCTGGACGAGATCAACAGGACCTACGCCGACGTGAGCCGGGAGTACGGCGTGAGCGTGGGCGAGGAGGACTACTCCTGGCAGTATGTGCCCCACAACTTCGAGAGCCCGCTGTACTACATCAGCTACGCGGTGTCCGCCCTGGCGGCGCTGCAAATATGGGACGCGGCCCAGGCGGACTTCGACGAGGGCGTAGCCATGTACATGGACGTGCTGGAGCGGGGCGCTTACGATGACGGGTACATGACCGTGCTGGAGGCGTGCGGGATGCGCCTGTTCACCGAGCCGGGCGCGGTGGAGGATATCTGCCAGCCCGTGATCGGGGAGATGGAGAAGCTGGAACGCGCGGCGAGCCGTGCGGCGGCCGCCTGACGAGAAAGGAGACAGGATATGGAGAACTATTACGAAAAACTCATCCGCTGCCGGGACGCGGTCCGGGCCAAGACCGACTTTCAGCCCCGCATCGGCCTGATCCTTGGCTCCGGCCTGGGGCCCATCGCCGAGACCATGGACGTGGTGGCCGCCATCCCCTATAAGGATATCCCCGGCTTCCCCGTGTCCACCGTGCCGGGCCACGCGGGCCGGTACCTGTTCGGCTACATCGGCGGGGTTCCGGTGGTGTGTATGCAGGGCCGCGTCCACTATTACGAGGGCTTCGACATCCACGACGTAGTGCTGCCCACCCGGGTCATGGGCCTCTTAAGCATCAAGACCCTGTTCCTCACCAACGCCGCCGGCGGCCTGGACCCGGACATGGAGATCCCCTCGCTGATGGTCATCCGGGACCACATGATGTTCAACTTCCCCAACCCCCTGGTGGGGCCGAACCTGGACCAGCTGGGGACCCGGTTCCCGGACATGAGCCAGGTGTACGACCCGGCGCTGCGCCAGGTGCTGCACGACACCGCCGCCAAGCTGGGCCAGAAGCTTAGTGAGGGCGTGTACATCCAGCTCACCGGCCCCAGCTTCGAGACCCCCTTCGAGGTGCGCTACTACGGCTCCATCGGCGGCGGCGCGGTGGGTATGTCCACCGCCTGCGAGGCCGTGGCCGCCCGGCACATGGGCCTGCGGGTGTGCGGCATCAGCTGCATCACCAACAAGGGCGCCGGATTGAGCAGCCAGCCCTTGAGCCATGAGGAGGTCAACGCCTCCGGCGACCTGATCGCCGAGCGGTTCTCCGCCCTGGTGACCGCCGCCATCCCCGCCATCGACAAGGCATGAGCGGGCAGACCGTAAAAAACATCGCGCTCTCGTCTGACGGGAGCGCGGTGCGTATCGTGGACCAGACACTGCTGCCCGGGGAACTGCGGTATATCGAGCTGCGGGACCGGGAGGCGATGTACGAGGCCATCAAGACCCTCCGGGTCCGGGGCGCCCCCGCCATCGGCATCTTCGCCGGGTACTGCGTGTATGTGCTGGCCCGGGGCTATGGGGAGGACGACTTCTTCGCCCGGCTGGACGCGGACTGCGACTGGCTCATTTCCTGCCGGCCCACGGCGGTGAACCTGGCCCGGCAGGTGGAGCGGCAGCGGGCGCTGGCCCGCGGCATGGCCGGCCGGCCCGCGGCGGAGATCGTGGACGCTTTGGGCCGGGAGGCCCGGGCCATCCATGAAGAGGACATCGCCATGTGCCGGGCCATCGCCGAGGCGGGCCTGGGCCTTTTGCATCCGGGGGACACGGTGCTGACCCACTGCAACGCCGGGCCGCTGGCCACCAGCGAATACGGCACCGGCCTGGGGCCGCTGCTGCTGGCGGCGGAGCGGGGCGTGGACATCCGGGCCTATGTGGACGAGACACGGCCGCTTTTGCAGGGGGCGCGGCTCACGGCGTGGGAACTTTCTAACGCCGGGGTGGACTGCACCCTTATCTGCGACAACATGGCCGCGCTAGCCATGAAGCAAGGGCGCATCCAGGCGGTGCTGGCCGGGTGCGACCGCATGGCCGCCAACGGGGACGCCGCCAACAAGATCGGCACCTGCGGCGCGGCGGTGCTGGCGAAGCACTACGGCGTGCCGGTGTACATCCTGCTGCCCTCCAGCACCATCGACATGGACTGCCCCACCGGAGCGGATATCCCCATCGAGGAGCGGGACGGGGAGGAGATACGCTCCCTGTGGTACGCCAAGCCCATGGCCCCGGCGGGGGTGAAGTGCTGGGACCCGGCCTTCGACGTGACGGACCA
>CANRIF010000053.1 GCA_947630645.1 uncultured Oscillospiraceae bacterium
TAGAACACCTGCCGCTCCGGCCGCGGGCCCACGAAGCTCATATCCCCCTTCAGGATGCTCCACAGCTGCGGCAGCTCATCCAGCCGCGTCTTTCGCAGGAATGACCCCACATGGGTTATCCGCGCATCATTGTCGCCACGGGACCACTGGGCCCCGTTCTGCTCCGCATCCTTGCGCATTGTCCGGAACTTGATCATCCGAAACGGCACCCCGTCCTTTCCCAGACGCTCCTGGGTGAACAGCGGTCCGCCCTCCGACGTGGCGCTCACAATGGCAGCGATCAGCAACATAGGGACAAGCAGTACCACCAGCGCCGCAGCGGCCGCCACGACGTCGAACGTCCGCTTCAAGAAACTGTACACGGGCTTGTCCACCATCTCGCCCAGCGACTCTATGTAATACTCGCCCCGCTTTTCAAAGGGCAGTATCACATTTTGTCTCTCTTCTCTTTTCTCTGTCGCCATGTCCAAACTTATCGCCTATCTCTCGTTTATCTCGCCTTATGCTTATTGATAACTATCGCCATAGCATATCGGACGCACCATCCTGCAATCAGACACATCCCTATCGTCACGATAGCAATCATTACAGATACTGACAAAGGATACTCCTCTACATATTTTCGCGCTATTGCAACATATGTAACAAAAAACATGATCGGGAACTTATGTAGCATCAGAATTTCCAGCGTGTTCCGTCCTATATAATTTAGCGTCTTAATCCCTGTCTCTCTTACGGATGCTAGCACCAGAAATCCGCATCCGATAAACAACGCCACGACCAAAAACAGCAGATAATTCCCATACTGGTCGTGCACATATTGGATCGGCCCATTCAGCGTATACAGGAACGTGCCCCCTACCAGCATCCCCGTGCCAAGCATACAGAGAGACACTCTCGAAGCACCTCGCTCATGATACAGTCCCTTTTGCAGAAGCCTTCCTATCACCATAAAAGGAAACAGGTATACCACCGTCTCCATACTAAATGGCAGATTGGTCAACACCTGGGTGTTGTAGACTACCAAAGCGATCACGGCAGATACCGCTGTTTCCAGTAGCAGGTATACCGATTTTTCAGTGCGGATAAGCCAAAAGGCTGCAACATCCATTGCAAAAGACATCGGGATATACCAAAGCGGCAGATTCCATCGCATCGCCCCCGTCTCACCATTGGCCCAGAGCATGCCGATAATCCCATCCTGTATCGAAAGGTTTTTCAACCCCCCCCACGGCATTTTCCGCTGCTCCGCCCAGCACGGCATAAATTGCTATACTGAGAAGCGAAACAACATAGTATGGAAGCATCAAGCGAAGAAACTTTCTCTTCACAAACATCCAAAAGTTTCCTTTTGGTGAAAAGACCATTCCGCTGATCATGATGCTCATAGGAACATGGAAGCTATATAGCCAGTTGTAGATGCTCGCTCCTCGCAATGTGTGGCCAAGCACAATGAAAAAAATCATGAGCGCACGCGCTGTATCTATCCAGCCTATCCGATTTTTCTCTGTCGCCATGTCCAAGGTTATTCTTCCTGTCCCAACGTGTATATAAGGCGTCCTGTGCTTCTCTTTTAAAAAAGTTTTTGGAAGCAGATAGACAATCACAGCCAGTTAATCCCAAGCTGATTCAATAGTTCTACTCTCTCTGGTGTTAAAACTGAGCTACTCTTTTCCGGGCTTTTCTTTGCATATTGCTGTCTGGATATCCACTTGCCCAGCGCGAAGCCGCTGGGGGAGACATACGCCACGGGAACATCCAGCGTCCCGTGCTGCAGGTAATACGCCTCCGCCTCCCGGTAGGCCTGGGCCCACTGGCTGTCAAATCGGCTGTCCCATTGCATGCCTATCGCATCCAGTCGGGATATTTGTTCGTCCGTCAGCGGTCTGTTCCTGCTCTTGCCCTGTCGGGCCTGCCGGAGATTCCGTACCCACGCACCCAGGCAGAAACCAGTGTCCGTCTTATACCCCACCGGGACATTCAGGTCGCCGTGTTCTTTGTAATATCGCAGTGCCTCCAGATAGTTCTGCTCCCACCGCACGCTATGGGCGTCCCACTGCATCCCTATCGCGTTCAGCCGCTGGACCCGTTCCTCGGTCAGCACCGTCCGCTTCTCGCCGTTGGCGTATTGATCTCGCAGATTGCTTATCCATTTGCCCAGCTTAAAGCCGTCTGCCGTCACATATTTCACCGGAACCAGCAGGTCCCCATGCTCTTGGTAATAGGCCTCCGCCTGCTTAAAATGCCGCTCCCAGGCCGTTTCTAAGCGGTTCTCCCACACCATCCCGATGCTATCCAGCCGCGCAATCTGCTCTTCCGTCAGCCTGCCCGCCTGCCGTCCGGACCGCACCAGCCGCTGGGTGGTGATCCATGAGCCCAGACAAAGGCCATTAGAGACGTATTTCTTCGGCACCCGCAGGTGCCCATTCTGGGCATAAAACGCGCTGGCCGCCTGGTAGTACTGCTCCCAAGTGCCCGTGAGGGCCCTCTCCAACTCCGCAAAGAGCCTGCGGCAGTCCCGCACCTGCTCGATCACTTCGAACCGCTCCGTCACGATCTCAGCGCCCTCGCCGGTCAGGTACATCCGCTGGATGGCCGTCGCCATCTCCTCCTGCAAGGCCCCTATGCTCAGCAGGTTCTCCACGTTGTTCACCACGTCCAGGATCAGCGGCGTGGCCGCATCCCCCGCCGTCAGCGCTCGCCCGATCTGCTGCTTGTAGATCGTCGGCGACACCGTGGGCCGGAATAGGATCACGCCGGATATGCCCGACACATGGATGCCCTCGTTGAGCATGTCCACGCAGAACAGCAGTTTCAAGTGTTCGCTCTCATCCACCTTGAACGCTGCAAATTCCTTGTTGGTAGATGGGTCGTCAGAGTACACCTCATAGCAATGGGGTTCTCTGTCTATAGCCCCAAACCACTCAGGCACATGGCTTCGCATTTCCCGCATATGTTCTACGTTGGCACAGAACACGATATATTTGCCGGGCTTATTTGTAATATGGTGCTGGAATATCACATCCAGGCCGTCCGCCTGCTCTAATGCTCGCCGCAGCGCGTCCAGGAGCTTCTGCGCCTCATCACGGATGCCGAAAGCGCGGGCACTGTTGACTCTCTGCTGCCAGTAGTCGAGGTCCTGCTGATACTTGAACACCGTGGTCACATACTTCGGCGCCGGAAGGATGCCACGCACGATGGCCTCTCC
This sequence comes from uncultured Oscillospiraceae bacterium, assembly GCA_947630645.1. Lineage (GTDB taxonomy): Bacteria > Bacillota > Clostridia > Oscillospirales > Oscillospiraceae > CAJOIG01. The sequence continues at coordinate 3,209 of CANRIF010000053.1, forward strand.
CAGGTCCATCTCGCTGGCCACGTCGCCGCCGAACAGCTCCTCTGCCATGTCCCGCTGGTTGTCCAGATATCGCACACTGGTGGCGGACAGCCCCAGCAGCTTCACCCGGGGATACGCCCGCAGCAGCCGCTCCACGCCCTGGCCCCACATCTCTGCGCCGCAGCGGTGGAACTCATCCAGGATGATGTAGTCCGGGGACAGTTCGATTATCTCCTCCTCACCCAGCATCATGAGCCGGGCATAGGTCATGAACCGGATCGCGGAGATCGGGAACGCGGGGGCACCGCGCAGAAGGCTCTCTGTCTGCGTCCTGTATATGTACTCGCTGGGAGAAAGCCACAAAAAGCGGGCAGAGGCGTTGTCCTCTACCAGCTTGAAAGCGATGAAGCTCTTCCCTGTCCCTGTGGGATGGATCACGGCCGCCCGGCCTTTCTCCTCCAGGAGCCGCCGCACCGCGCGGTATGCCTTTTTGTTGTGTGGGTATAGCTCCACACCCATTCACGCTCTCTCCTGTCGTCACCACATAATCTACATTATGTAGCGATAAGGGCCACCACATAATCTACATTATGTGGTGACGACATAGGGGCGCCGCAAAAAGAAGGACCCCAGTATCTTTCTAGATACCGGGGTCGAATGCGTTCTTCGCATGACAAAATATGAGCGCCCTATGCTTTTGTGCGCTCATTACCATATTTTGCTGTCTTTTTCTGTGGAAACTGTCTAAACATCCTGCCAGCCTGGAATTACCAGCCTTTACGCAGTTGACAATAACATCGAAACAAGCTATAATGCTACAGAATATAGATAGTAATGTTTGCTATCTGTTTACCACATAATGTAGATTATGTGGTATTTTTATATAGTGCTATATCAGCAGCGGCAGACGTTCGATCTGCCGCTGCTGTTCCGTTCCTGTGCGGATGGTATAGATGCGCGTGGTGTCGATGCTGGCATGGCCCAGGATGTCCGCCAGCCGAACGATGTCCTTGTACGCCTTGTAATACGTCCTGGCGAACAGGTGCCGCAGATTGTGCGGGAATACCTTCTCCCGTGTCACCCTGGCCCGGGCTGCCAGGTGCTTCATCATCTTCCAGATATTGCTCCGATCCAATGGCTTTCCCGTCCGCGTCACAAACACACACCCGCTCTGGATGGTGCGCTTTTTGCAATACGCCGCCAGCACCCCGCACAGCTTCTTCGGCAGCAAAATCGTGCGGATGCGACCCTTGCAGCGTATTTCCGCCCGGCCCGTTTTCAGGCTCTCCACCGTCACCGCCCGCACCTCGCTCACCCGGATACCCGTGGCGCACAGCGTCTGTACCAGCAGCGCCAGCCGCTCATTGCCTGACTCCCTGGCCGCGTTTACCAAACGCTCATAGTCCCGCTGGGTGAGCTCCCGCTCCTGCCCGCAGAAAGCGCTCCGGGGGATCTTCAGATACCGCAGGCGCCACTCCGGGCAGCCCAGGAATGCCACAAACCGATTCACCGCCGCCAGCATGGAGTTGACGCTGCTGGCCGCATATCCCCGCTCCTGCAAATGCTCTTTGAAGGCAATGAGCGTGGCCTTGTCCGCTATCTCCCCGCCGCAGAACGATACCAACATCCCTACGTCGTGCATATACTTCGCCACCGTCGTCCCCGCGCATTCCCGCTCTGTTAAGTACCCACGGAACCTCACCATCGTTTCTCTGTCTATCCGCATAGCAAAACCCTCCTTTCGCCCATTTTACACGAAAGGAGGGTCTTTTTGACAAAATCGATATTTTCTATGGCTGGTGCGCTTACGTTCCTACATTGGCCACCATGCGCCCGGTGTTGTCCACGTCATATTCGCCGCTGAGCAGAAGCTCCGACACTGGCACGATGGAATATCCCTCGCTCAGCAGATACTCGATGATCCCCGGCAGCGCCTCCGGGGTGTGCTTGCCCGCGTTGTGGAACAGCACGATGCTCCCCGGCGACACCTTAGAGGTGATCCGCTTGTATATCTCATCCGCCTGCAGGTCCTTCCAATCCATGGAATCCACATCCCACTGGATGGGCTGGACGCCCATGTTACGGATGGTGGTTATGACCTCGTCGTCATACTCCCCGTAGGGGCAGCGGAACAACTTCACCTCGCCGCCTGTGATGGCTTCGATCTTGCCGGAGCACAGACTCACCTCGTCGATGATCTGCTTCTCGGACAGCTTCGCCATATGGGGGTGGGTATCGGAGTGGTTGCCGATCTCCATGCCCGCGGCGGCCAGCGCCTTCACGCTCTCCGGATATTTGTCCACCCACTGTCCCACCAGAAAAAACGTGGCCTTCACACCGTAGGAGTTCAGGATATCGATGAGCTTTTGGGTATCCTCGTTGCCCCATGCCGCGTCGAAGGTGAGGCTCACGGCCTTGTTGTCGCGCTGCACGCTGTAGATGGGCAGCTCCTTGGCCGAGGCGGACACCCCCACGATGGCCGGGCTGTTCACCACCCAGAAAATAGCCGCCACCGCAAGCACCAGGGCGATAGGCCCCAGCAGCCTGCGGTGACTCGTAAGTACGGACTTTATTTTGTTCACAGGACATACCTCCGACCGATTTTGGTACATCCTATGAATCTCCCACGCCGATTATGTGCTCCGTTTTGTTCGATCCTCACTGCCGCTGGGGCATGGGGACGTAGCCCCCCGGCTCGGTGACAGCCCGGTAAGCCGGGCGCATGATGCGGTTTCCGGTGAGCACCTCCTCCATCCGGTGGGCACACCACCCGGCGATGCGAGCCACCGCGAACAGAGGGGTATACAGCTCCGGGTGGATGCCCAGCATGTCGTACACGAACCCGGAATAGAAATCTACGTTGGCGCAGCAGGTGCCCTTTTTCTCCGTCACCAGCTCGATGCCGATGCGCTCGATGCGCTCCATCAGGTCCATCTCCGCCTGGCGGCCCTTCTCCTGGGCCAGGGCCCCGGCGTAGCGCTTGATGACCACCGCCCGGGGGTCGGACACGGTGTACACCGCGTGGCCCAGGCCGTAGAGCTTGCCGGATCCGTCGCCCAGCCGCCCGGCCAGCACATCCTCCAGACAGGCGCGGATGGCGTCGTCGGAGCTGTCCGCGTCCACCCGCTGACCGATGGCCGCAAGCATCTGGCGCACCTTGGCGTTGGCGCCGCCGTGGAGCGGGCCCTTCAGCGAGCCGATGGCCCCGGCGATGGCGGCGTAGGTGTCGGTACCGGAGGAGGACATGGCCCGACAGACGAAGGTGGAGTTGTTGCCGCCGCCGTGCTCGGCGTGGAGTATGAGCATCAGGTCCAGGATACGGGCCTCCAGAGGGGTGTAGCTCTTGTCCTTGCGGGCCATGCGCAAAAAGTTCTCCGCCAGGCTCAGCTCGTCCTTGGGGTGGTGGATGTACAGGCTGGACTGCTCGTACACGTGCCGCTTGACGGCGTAGGTCTGGGCCACGATCACCGGCAGCCGGGCGATCAGCCCCACCGACTGGCGCATCAGGTTCTCCACGGACCGGCCGTCGGGGTCGTGGTCGTAGGCGTACAGGGCCAGCACGCTCCGGGCCAGGCCGTTCATCACGTCCGGGCTGGGGTTTTTCAGGATCATGTCGTCGAAGAAGCCGTGGGGCAGAGGCCGGGCCTCTGAGAGCATGGCGGAGAACATCTCCAGCTGCCGCCAGTTGGGCAGCCGTCCCAGCAGCAGCAGGTAGACCACCTCCTCATAGCCGAAGGTGCCATCCTCCCAGTGGCTCTTCACGATGTCCTCCACCGAGATGCCCCGGTACAGCAGCCGCCCCTCCATGGGCACCCGCTCCCCGTCCTGCATGTAGTAGCCCAGCACACTGCCGATACGGGTCGCCCCCACCAGCACGCCAGTGCCGTCATCGTTGCGCAGGCCCCGGTGGGTGCGGGCGAAATAGGCCGGGTCGATGGCATAGCGCTCCGCCGCGTCCGCACACAGGGCGTTCATATATTTGTCGATCACAAAGGTGTCACCGTTCATGCCGCTTCTCCTTATGGTGCGATGATCGTTATGATTTGATATTATACAGACAGCGCCGCAGTTTTGCAAGTTTCATTTTTAAGAATTTCAAAATTGATGGAATGTGCCCGATAAATTCGAGAAATATTTGCTGTTTTTGCAACTTATCACAATGAATTTTACATTTCCGCTGTGATTTTTGGCAAAAAGGCTCTTTACGCACAGCAGGGCGCGTTGTATAATAAAGCATCACACTATAGATTTGCAGGTGGCAGATATGATCACTTTCAGCGGCGAGAAGGTCATGTGGCATGCAGGCGCGCCCACAGTGCCCACAGAGGCGGCGGACAGAAGCAAGACCATGGCGGCGGGGGTGCTGGCGGCCCACGGGGGCGAGCGCATCCGCTTCGACGGCCTCATCAGCCACGACATCACCTATGTGGGCATCATCCAGACGGCCATGGCCTCGGGCATGGGCCGATTCGAGCTGCCCTATGTGCTCACCAACTGCCACAACAGCCTGTGCGCGGTGGGCGGCACCATCAACGCGGACGACCACGTATTCGGCCTGTCCGCCGCCCGGCGGTTCGGCGGCGAGTATGTTCCGGCGAACCTGGCAGTCATCCACCAGTACGCCCGGGAGCGGCTGGCCGGGTGCGGGAAGATGCTGCTGGGCTCCGACAGCCACACCCGCTACGGCGCGCTGGGCACCATGGGCGTGGGCGAGGGCGGCCCGGAGCTGGTCAAGCAGCTGCTTGGCGATACCTACGAGCTGCCCGCGCCCCGGGTGATACTGGTGTACCTCACTGGCTCTCCCCGGCAGGGGGTTGGCCCCCACGACGCGGCCCTGGCCTTGTGCGGGGCGGTGTTCCCTGACGGTTTGGTGAAAAACGCGGTGCTGGAGTTCGCCGGGCCGGGGGTGAAGGACCTGTCCATGGACTGGCGGATGGGCCTGGACGTGATGACCACGGAGACGGCCTGCCTATCCAGTATCTGGCAGACAGATGAAAAGACGGAGGCCTGGCTGGCCCTGCGGGGCCGACTGGGGGACTATAAGCGGATGGAACCTGCGGAGGGGGCGCTGTACGACGGCTTAGTGAGCGTGGACCTGTCCGCCCTGGAGCCCATGGCAGCGCTGCCCTACCACCCGTCCAAGGCGGTGCCTGTGTCTCAGTTGGCCGGACAGAGAGCCGGACAGGGCGTCATCGCCGGGTGCGCCGGGGGCCTGTTGGAGAATATCGCCGAGGCCGCGGCCATTCTGAAGGGCAGGAGCGTGGGCAGCGGGTATTTCGGCCTGTCGGTGTACCCGGCCAGCATGCCAGTGCAGCTGGCGGCCATGCGCAGCGGCGCGCTGGATACCATCATCACCGCCGGAGGCGTGGTGAAACCCTGCTTCTGCGGGCCCTGCTTCGGCGCGGGGGACGTGCCCGCCAACGACACGGTGAGCCTGCGCCACACCACCCGCAACTTCCCCAACCGGGAGGGCTCCCAGCCCGCCCAGGGCCAGAGCGCTCAGGTGATACTCATGGACGCCCGGTCCATCGCCGCCACTGCCGCGAACGGAGGCGTCATCACCCCGGCCACGGAGATCGACTACGACAGGCCGGAGCCAGCCGACAGCTTCGACGACGCGCCCTATCGGCAGCGGGTGTACCGGGGCATCGGCAATCCTCTGCCCGACGAGCCCCTGCGCTACGGGCCCAATATCCAGCCCTGGCCGGAGATCCCCGCTATGCCCGAGGACCTGGCCGTTACCTTCGCCGCCGTCATCCAGGACCCGGTGACCACCACCGACGAGCTCATCCCCTCCGGAGAGACCTCCAGCTATCGGTCCAATCCCCTAAAGCTGGCCGGGTTCGCCCTGGGCCGCCGGGTGCCGGAGTATGTGCCCCGGTGCCGGGCCCTGCAGGCCGGGGGCAAGCAGAGCGCCATCTACGCGGTCAAGCCCGGGGACGGCTCGGCCCGGGAGCAGGCCGCCTCCTGCCAGCGGGTGCTGGGGGGCGCAGCCAACGTGGCCCGGGAGTACGCCACCCGCCGCTATCGGTCCAACCTCATCAACTGGGGCATCGTGCCCTTCACCTACGACGGAGAGTTTTCCTGGCAGCCGGGGGACACGCTGCGGGTGCCGGGCATCCGCGCCTCGCTCATGTCCGGCGCGGAGCAGGTACAGGGCTTCATCGCCGACACGCCCGTGACGCTGGGCCTTGGCGCGCTCACGGAAAAGGAACGGCAGATACTGCTGGACGGGTGCCTCATCAACTGGTACCGGGCCCATAGGGGGAGCGAAAATGGATAAGATCAAAATGACCACGCCCATCGTGGAAATGGACGGCGACGAGATGACCCGCCTGATGTGGGCGATGGTGAAGCGTGAGCTGCTGGAGCCCTTCGTGGAGCTGAAGACGGAGTATTACGACCTGGGCCTGCCCAGTCGCAGGGACACGGATGACGCCGTCACCATGGCGGCGGCCAAGGCGGTGGAACGTCTGGGCGTGGGCGTGAAGTGCGCCACCATCACCCCCAACGCCCAGCGCAAGGCGGAGTACGACCTGCCCCGGCTGTACCCCAGCCCCAACGGCACCCTGCGCTCGGCCCTGGACGGGACCATCTTCCGCTCGCCCATCCTGCTGCCGGGGGCCACGCCCCTGGTGCCCACGTGGACCAAGCCCATCACTGTGGCCCGCCACGGGTACGGGGACGTATATAAGGACGTGGAGCTGGCCGCCCAGGCCGGCCAGACGGTGCGTCTGGCCAGCGATAGGTCGGAAAAGACGGTGTTTTCCTTCAAGGGCCCCGGCGTGGCCCTGGCCATGCACAACACCGACGCGAGCATCACCTCCTTCGCCCGCAGCTGCTTTGCCTGCGCCCTGGACCGGGGGGAGGATCTGTGGTTTTCCTGCAAGGACACC
>CANRIF010000054.1 GCA_947630645.1 uncultured Oscillospiraceae bacterium
GCCAGCAGCACGCACAGCCCGACGCGCATCACCACCCCGTCCAGCACGCCCAGGGTGAAGTTCATCACGGGAAAGCCCATGCCGTTGCACAGGGCGGTGCTGGGTCCCCGCAGAGCGTAGCCAAAGAAGTTCAGCACCGCGATGGGCACATAGGCGCGGCTCATGGCCAGCACGTCGCCGCCGCTGTCGAAGAGGGCGAACACCCGCTCCGGCCAGGCGATCATCACCGCGCTGAGCCCGGCGGCGAAGGCAAGCCCCACCGCCACCGCCGCGCCCAGGGCCCTCGCCACTCGGCCGAACTTGCGGGCGGCGAAGTTCTGGCCCACCATGGTGGCCCCGGACTGGCTCAACGCCTGGCAGATGATGCTGGCCACGGTGGACAGCTTGTTCCCCACGCTGGTGACGGCGGACACGGTGACGCCATAGACGTTGATGCGGCTGGACACGAACAGCATGGACAGGTTGATGGCGCAGGACTGGATGGACATGGGCACGCCCAGCCGCAGCAGCTTTGTCAGCTGCGCCCGGTCCGGCCGGAGGTATTTCAAAGAGAACGTGAAGCCCAGCCGGTCCCGCCGCCGCCACAGGTATGCCACGCACAGCACGAAGCTGACCCCCTGGGCGATGACCGTGGCCAGCGCTGCCCCCAGCGGCCCCATTCCGGCGGACACCAGGACCAGGTCCAGTATCACGTTCAGCACCGAGGCGATGACGATGAACACCATGGGCATCCGGCTCTCGCCCATGCCCCGCAGGATGGCCGCCACCATCACATAGCCCACCAGGAAGAAGAGCCCCGCCGTGCAGCACACGGTATAGGCCCGGCACCAGGCCAGCGCCTCCCCCGGCACCCGCAGCAGGGCCATGATCGTGTCCGCGAAGGCGAGGCCCAGAGCGGAGATAGCCAGGCTCAAGCCCAGGATGAAGGTGAACATGGCGCCCACGATCCGGGCCACGGAACCCCGGTCCTGCAAGCCCACATATTGGCTTATCAGCACCTGCCCGGCGTTGCAAAAGCCCATGCAGATGAAGGTATAGAGGTGGACAAGGTCCGCCCCGATGCCCACGGCGGACAGCCCCGCCTGGCCCACGAACTGGCCTACCACCACCATGTCGGTCAGGTTGTAGGCCGTCTGCAAAAGGTTTGACAGCATGAACGGCCAGGCGAAGCCCAGCAGCTGCCGCACCACCGGGCCGGAGGTGTAATCCCTGATAAGGCTGTCTCTCTTTCCCGCCATGGCGCCTCGTTTCTCTCTCGTCTCGCGTTTTTAAATATTGTATCCCGCCGGCGGGCTGGCTATGTCATCCCGGGAGCCTTTTCAGGGCGCGGCGTACTCGTCCAGGACGGTCTCCCCCTCATAAAAGGTCCAGTTGTCGACATCCCGCATATCATCCTTGACGCTGGCCCACCTGGCTGGAAGGAAGGTGTTGCCGTTGTTCTCATTGATGCTAAAGATGTTAGACATGATGACATACTGTTCGTGTGCGGTCTTTTCATCGCTGTTGATCGCCTTGCCAGTATAGGGATTCATGGGGTCTTGGATCAGCCTCTCCATAGCCAGTGTGGGAACGTCCGCGTTCGTCATAAACTCTTCGGACGTGACGAATCCCTCCGCGTCAAAATCCTTCACCATGAGCAGCGGAAAATACTGCTCCAGATCGAGCAGCGAATCCTCTTCGCCGCCCTCAGCGACCAGGCTCTCAAGCTGGAGGGTATCGCGCCCGTGGTCTGCCACCAGGATGATCCTTGTGTTGTCATACGCCCCCGCCGCCTTCAGCGAATCGAACCACTTTCCCAGCTGGATCATCGCCGCCATATTGGCATGATAGTGGGTCACCTGCCAACTGTTGGACATCTTGAGTTCTACGCCGTCCACCGTGAATCTATCCATGTGTTCGGCGTCGTATTCAGTATTGTCCACCTCCATAGAGGGCATATAGTCCGGCTCTTGGAGGAGCGTGACCTCATGGGTCGTATCATTTGTAATGAGTAGGAACGAATTTTTATCCTCCTCTGTCACATTTGTCATAACAGGCAGGTTTTCCAAAAAGTTATAGGCAGCCAGGAACGTGTTCTTCACTCCATTGGCTTCCGACATATTCCATACGACCTGCCCGAGATCCGACAGATTGTGATACCGTCCCAAGTTGTAGGCGACAGGCTGGAGGAACAGGGGCATACACTTCGTGGCGCTGAAGCAAAAGAAATTTCTGAAATTTTTCTCCACTTGAAGCTGTTTATCTTCTTCTGAAACGAAACGACCATTGGTGATATATGCCTTCACGCCGGGGCAGTCATCGTAAATGCTGATATCGGGGATCCACTGGTAATTGGCAAGTGTCGGATCGCACACCGTGACATCATAGCCGTTCTCTGAGAAAAGCGTCGGCATCACCTTGAGTGCCTCGTTCTGTTTGACCACCAGCGGCTCCGTATTGCGCTTGTTCATCTCCACCGGCGTGTATTCATAGCCGCCCATCAGCGCCGGTGAGCCGAAATTGGTGCGCCCCCCAAAGGATATGGTGTTTGCATAGTATGTAAATCCGGAAAACTGTTCTTTCAGTTCCGGCTTTTCGTTGAATATATAGGGTACATACTCCCCCATGGCGCGGTCCAGCATGATGACCACGACGTTCTTGCCCGTCGTGCTGATCTGGAAGTTCAGCTCATCTGCTTCCTCCGCTTCCTCCTGGAACGTGACGTTATCGAGCGATCTCTTGATCGTGACCACGTTCAGCGCCGTCATGCCCCCCATGGCGATGACCGCCACCAGCAATACCGGCACGGCGACACGCCGCCACTTATAGATTACCAGGAGCATGACCGCCGCCACACCTATCAGGACAAGGAGATTGACGCCCTTCTCCAGCAGGGTGAAGTACATCCCATTCTCATACTGTAGTTCGGACGAGATCACGCCCAGATCCGTCCCAAAAAACATATAGTCCACCAGCGCGATGCCGCACAGCACCCACACGCCCCGGTCAAAGACTACCTTCCAGCCGGGGGTCGCCAGCCAGTAAAACACCCGCAGCCAAACGAGGAACGTCCCGGCGGATATGCAGCCGGCGCTGACGATGTACCAAAGCGGGTTGCTGAAGTAATTGATATCCACATACTCCTGGGGCGAATCGGCTATATACACCGAGGGGATCAAAAGCCCCATCAGGACCGTCAGGAACACGCTGCCCAGCAAAAACACCCTGCGGTCGGGCTCCAGCCCGTTCAATTTGGGAAGGCCGTGTCCTTTCTGCTTCCAGAGGAATACCCCCATGGGCAGCAGGAGCAGGACCCCGGCGCCAGCCAGGAAAATGGTCTTGTTTATATCATTTTTGCCAAAACCGGCGATGGCAAGGGCCAGCGCCGCCGCCCCTGCCGCCGCGCACAGCAGGCAGAGGATCTTCTTCGGGTTTTTCAGCTTATAGAAGATGTTCTTGACCAGCGAAAAGACGTTGTTCAGCGTCCAGTAAAGAAGCAGGCAGGAGGGCGAGGAATAGAGGAACACCAGGAAGAACGCCGCCATGGCGTAGAGCTGGATCTTAGACTTCAACGGGTATCCCTTCAGATATATGGCGCTGGACACCACGTTGATCAGCGTCATCAGAATGGGGAGCAGATTGAACTGCAACCCACCGACTGCCAGCAGCCCGTCGGGCGCTCCCAGGTCGCGGATGGGTCCGAAGGACACGCCGGACAGGATCGTCAGGTGGGAGAGGAACTGGTAGGCCGCGATGAAGAAGGGGATCTCCAGCAGCAGGGAGACAGAGCCGTTCAGGGTCTGCAATGGGCTATAATGGTTCTGCCGGTAATACGCTTGCAGGATCATCATCCGCTCGTCGCCGGAGAAGGTCTTTTTGATATGATCAACCCCCCCCGCGCAGGGCTTCTTCCCTATCCCGGGCCTGCTCCTGCAAGGCGTCGGCGCTCCGGTAGAGCGGGAGTACCAGGATGTTCATCGCCAGGCTCAAAAAGACGATCGCCATACCGGGGTGGCCGGAAAACTGGTTGGCGTAATCGAATACGATCTCAAAGACGATCTTCAGCGGCTCGATCAGCAGCCGCTCCAATATCGTAAGCAGTGTCATTTTTGCATATCCTCTTCCGAAGAGTTCAGTTTATCATACCGCTCCAACAGATAATCCACCGCTCTCACCGCGCCCTCTCCGGGGTACGCCCATGTCTCCTCTTTCACCTGGCGGCGGCCCTCGGCATACTGCGGGTCGGCCAGGCAGCCGTCGATCAGCTCTTTCAGATGCTCCATATTCTCCTCGGTCAGCTGGCGGCCGAGCCGGGGAAGGGCGCCGGCCGTCCATACCGGCCTGTCAAGCCACCAGGCGTCATATGGGCCGAGGTCAAAGTGCGGGTCGGTATAGATCACCGGCTTGTTGTATACCAGGGAGAAATCGAATATCACGCCGGAAAAGTCGGATATCAGGATATCCGCACGGCGAAGCACCTCAAAGTTGTCATTGTCCCGGTTCCACTCAAGCTGTTCAGAGGGGGGATAGGCGCTCATCAGCTTGTCCACCATCTCCTTTTCGGAGGTAAACGACTGGGGATGCGGCCGCACGATGACATGATAGCCAGTCTGCAAAAGCACATCCAGTACCCTGCCGCCGTAGACGGAGAAGATCGCGCTCGGCCCCCAGCTGGGTGCCAGCAGCACTGTCCGGGGATGCTCCGGCACAGGACCCGCTTTTTCAAGCCGGGCCGTCATCTCGTCCATGTAGGGGATGCCCACCTTCACCAGTTCTTTTGCCGGCAGGCCGCGGAGCTTCTCCAGATCCCGCACATCCTGCATCTGGTAATCGCCGGAGAGGAGGATGGCGTCGTAGTAGTCGATCCCGAACATCCGGTACATGGTGACCTCGCCGGCCGCGTGGAGGACATGCACATAATACTGCACCGTCCGGGACCGCTTCCACTGGTATACGTCCAATCCGGGCGTGGTGGACAGCAGTATGGAGGCATTGAGAAAGTTTAGTTTGGCAAAGGCCTTGTTTCCCTTCCCGATAAACTCCGCCTTCACATGGGGATAGGGATTATCCAGGGCGGGGTCATCGTCCGACGCGGTCATGTAGACGATATCCTTTCCCCTCCGGTCCATTTCCCGGCAGATGGGTTCAAACACGTTCCAATACCGTTTGTCATCTGAAAAGACCACAAAGGGGGTCTTGCTGCCGCTCTCTTTTACCTTTCCTCCGCTGATCTTGAAGCGGAGCTTGATCCAGAGCATCCTGACCGAATATACCGCGACGCCGGCGATGCCGATCAGGACTGTGAAGAGCATACTCCCGGTGCCGGGATCGATATATAGCCGCATCTTTTGCCTCCCACCCGCTGCTTTTTCCATACACATACCGCACGGACACGCCGAAAGCAGCGTGTCCGCGATCCGTTCCGCGACGGCACGATATACAGTGTATTATTTAGAAATAATAGCAAAAAAGTAAAAGAATGTCAATCGTTTTCCCCCTGCGGGGCGTCCCTCCATATCCAGGCCGCGTAGGCAAGGCTGGCGCAGATCACCGCGGCCGTCACGGCCCCGCCCATCTCCTTCCCAAAGGCGCTCAAAACATTGATAACGCTGTGGGCAGCCACGCAGGGCGCCAGGCTTTTGGTGCGATAAAAGAGGACCGCGAAGAGAAAGCCCAGCGCCGCGGCATAGCCCGCCTGTAAAAGCACATCCGGCGCCGGGGCGCCGCCAAAGAGATTCAGGATGTGCAGCCCGCCGAATATCAGGCTGGAGGCCACCGCCGCCCCCATGGCGCCCCATCCCTCCAGCGCCCGAAAGAGAAAGCCCCGGAAAAGGACCTCCTCGATGGATCCCACGCACAGCATCGCGGCGGCATAGAAGACCGCCGCCGGCACGGAGTACCGCACCGCCGCGCCAGACCACAGCCCGGCGGAGGCGATCGCCGCCAGCGGCAGAAAATAGAGATACCGTCTCCACCGGACCTTTACCCGCGCCAGGCCGTATTTCCCCCGCAGGCCATTTCTGGCGACCCATGCCGCCATGGTCACCGCCAGGCCCGCATACAGCAGCGCCTTGACGGCCCACTGCGCCTCCGCGCCGCCGGGGACGCAGTCCGCCGCGCCGGAGACGCCCACATAGATGAAAAGCCATAGCAATGAGAATACCAACTCATTTTTCTGGTATAGGCGAAGCATTGCGACCTCCCGGTGCAGCCGTTGATGGAAATAAATCAGGGGGCAGAGTCCCTGCCCCCATCATACGACCCCCGCCGGCCGATTGCAAGCCCGCGTCTTTGTTGTGAGAACGCCGCCTTACCGCTGGATGCGGATGGTGAAGACCATTTCCCGGTCGGTCTGCTCCTGCTCCAGCCCCACGTTCACCCCGCCCCGGCGCATCAGGCTCACGCTGCGCTGCAAGGTGTTGAGGAACACCCGCACGTCCTTTAGGACCAAATGGGTGCGGGTGCGGGCGGCGGGATGGGCCTGCTGTTCCAGGAGGGCGTCTATGTAGCTGTCCGCGGCGGGGACGGTCATCTGGCGGTCGATGATCCGGTCCAGGGCCTTGCGGCGGCTGTCATCATCCGGCAGGCGCAGCAGCGCCCGGCCGTGGCGCTCCGTCAGCTCCGCGGCCCGCAGCTTTTCCAGCACGTCCTCCGGCAGCCGCAGCAGCCGCAGCTTGTTGGCCACGGCGGACTGGCTCTTTCCCAGCCGCCGGGCGCACTCCTCCTGGGTCAGGCCGTACCGGTCGATGAGCCGGGCGATGCCCCGGGCCTGCTCGATGAAGTTCAGGTCCTCCCGCTGCAAGTTCTCCACCAGCGCCAGCAGCCCGGACTGCTCCCCGTCCACGTCCAGCACCAGGCAGGGCACCCGCTCCAGCCCCGCCATCCGCGCCGCCCGCAGCCGCCGCTCCCCGGCCACCAGCTCGTAGCCGCCCCCGGCCCGCCGCCGCACCGACAGCGGACACAGCACCCCGTACCGCCGGATGCTCTCCGCCAGCTCCTCCAGGCTCCGGCCGTCAAAGACCTGCCGGGGCTGGAGGGGATTCGGCACGATCTCCGCCAAGGCCAGGTCCACCACCGTCTCCGTCCTCCGGCGCACCCGCAGCATCTGCACGCATACCGCCCCCATCCTGTTCATAATTTAGATAGGTATAGTATAGCCGCCGGGCCGCGCAAAGGCTGTCGGGATAGGGCGCGGCGGGGACGCTTTGTGGTCCCCGCCGCGTGGGTCATGCCGTCAGCCTTTCCCTTTTTTCTCCCCGGCCCGGAGGAAGTCCTCCTCGGCCCGGGTCTGTCCCTGCCGGAGCAGGTCCTCCGCCTGGCCGTAATTCCTGGCCTGGAGCGCCGCCAGCGCGTCGGTGGCGGCGTTGAACAGCGTCAGATACGCCTTCTTGTACTCGTCCTGCATGGATAACACCTCCTTGCGTTGCACAAGTATAGCACAGACGCGTTTCGATTGCAAAGATATAACGCATTACAATTTGTACTGTAAGTGTGATACGCAGAGGTGATATCATGGCAGGCTTCAGGATACCCAAGATTCCGCCGACAACAAACAAATCCATCCGCTTCCCCAACGATGTGATAGAGGACGTGGAAAAGGCCATCGTTGGGAAGGAATGTACCTTCACCGCCTTTGTCGTGGCCGCTGTACGCAACGCGTTGGAGGAACTGAAGGAACAGGAAAAATAAGGGCGCGTGAAAACGCGCCCTTACATTATTGAAAGGCCCCCTTGTGCAAAGGGGGCTGTCTCCGGCAGCAGCCGGAGACTGGGGGATTGTAACAACCCCTCCGCCTCGCTGTCGCTCGGCACCTCCCCTTGCACAGGGGAGGCTTTCCTGTGGAGCGTCTCACAGCTCCCGGTTTTCGTACCAGCGCAGAGCCAAGGCCCAGCTGGCGGCGAACAGGCACCCGGCAATAACGGGCACGGCCAGCACGGCCCAGCTGCCGGCGAAGTCGCCCAGGCCCGCCTCGCTGACGCCCAGCAGACTGGTCACCATGCCGGAGCCGCCGATGACGCAGACCGTGACGGCAAAATAGATGTTCCCCCTGGCCCAGCCCATGCGGAAGGTGGCGGCCAGGCAGATCGCCGCCGAGAGCAGGCCCGCCGCCGGCGCGATGGCGCCCATCAGCCGGGCCTCGGCCCAGGTCCAGCCCCCCAAAGCGGCCTTGGCGCAGAACAGGGCGGCGGCGTAGGCCCACACGGCGCCCACGACGGCCAGGGCCTCCAGGTACCGGGCGCTCACCGCCTGCCGCCTGGAGCAGGGCATGGCCTGGACGCACCGGTCCCAGCGGGATGTCTCGGCCCATTCCATATTCACCACCGGCAGCATGGTCGCCCCGGCGGAGGCGCACAGGGCGAAGGTCAGGCTGGTGACCGTGGCGGCGGTGGAGACAGCCAGCAGCATGAACAGCAGCGTCAGCACCCCGA
Source organism: uncultured Oscillospiraceae bacterium (assembly GCA_947630645.1). Lineage (GTDB taxonomy): Bacteria > Bacillota > Clostridia > Oscillospirales > Oscillospiraceae > CAJOIG01. Next base: position 8,409 of record CANRIF010000054.1, read on the forward strand.
AAAGATACTGGCTCCGCCTGGATGCGTACAGGTCCGCCAGCCATATCGCCTTCATCTCACAGGTCCCTCTTTTCGTACCAGCGCACGGCCAGGGCCCAGCTGCCGACGAACAGGGCCACGGGGACGAGCGCCGCCAGCGCCACCAGCACGGGCGTGGGGATGGCCGGCAGGCTGACCGCGTCGAAGGAGGCGGCGCTGAAGAAAAAGCCCGCGCCGACGCCCACCGCCACGATCACGGCGATGAAGATGACCCGGCCCTTGTTGCTGCCCCAGCGGAATATGGCGGGCAGGCTGAAGGCCGGGGCCAGCAGGCCCATCACCGCCAGGATCACCGTCTGGGCCCCCGCCATGAACCAGGGCATCCGGCCCAGCAGGGCCAGGACCGCGAAGATCGCCGCGAATAGGGCCAGCACCACGCCGAAGCAGATGAGGGTGATGACGTATTTGCTGCTCACCTGGCCGCGCCGGGTGGTGGGCAGGGCCTGGGCGTAGACGTTCCAGTGGCTGGCCTCGTCCAGCTGCACCAGGCTCATGCCCATCATGGAACACATGACCATGGAGTACACGGACATGAACGAGCCCATGTTCCCCTCCTCCGACCCGCCGGTGGCCACCGTGATCGCGGCGGCCACCGCCACGAACAGCAGATAGAACTTGCAGCTGATCCACAGCTGATAGAGATCGGCCAGAAGCAGCGCCTTCATTGTCTGTCCCCCTTTACCAGCAGCACGAAAAGTTCCTCGATGGTCACCGGATGCACCTCCATGCCCGCGGGCACCCCGTCCCGGACCACCAGCGCCTCGATGTGATAGGGCGTCTCCCGCCTGCCCAGCACCGCGCCGGGGGCCAGCTTTGCCAACTCCTCCCCGGTACACTGGACCAGGCCGTACTGCTCCAGCAGCCGGTCCTTCTCCTGGCACAGCAGCAGCTTCCCCTTGTGCAAAAACGCGATGTAGTCGCACAGTTTCTCCAGGTCGCTGACGATGTGGGAAGAGATAAGGATGGACCGGGCCGGGTCCCGGGTGAAATCGCTGAAGAGGTCCACCACCTCGTCCCGGACCACCGGGTCCAGCCCGCCGGTGGGTTCATCCAGGATCAGCAGCTTGGCGTCGTGGCTCATGGCCGCGGCGATGCCCAGCTTCATCTTGTTGCCCCGGGAGAGAGCGGAGAATTTCTTGTCCGTGGGGATGTCCAGGTCATGCAGGTATTTCTCGAAGAGCCCCTGGTCCCAATTCTTGTAGGCCGCCGCCATGATCTTCCCGATCTGGCCGGACCGCAGTCCGGCTGGGAAGCCCACGTCGTCCAGCACCACGCCGATGTCCTGCTTGGCCGCCCGCATATCCGGCCCCACCGGCGCGCCCAGCACCGCAGCCGTACCGCAGTCCGGTTTTGTCAGGCCCAGCAGCAGCCGGATGGTGGTGCTTTTGCCCGCGCCGTT
>CANRIF010000055.1 GCA_947630645.1 uncultured Oscillospiraceae bacterium
AAGGTCTCCTGGGTGGTGTTGGCGCCCCGGATGACCTCCACCAGCTTCATGCTGGGGACGGGGTTGAAGAAGTGCATACCGATGACGGGGTGCTTCAGGCCGTTGCCCATCTCCGTCACGGACAGGGAAGAGGTGTTGGAGGCGAAGACCGTCTCGGGCTTGCACAGCTCGTCCAGCTCCTTGAGCAGCTGCTTCTTGGTGGCCATGTCCTCCTTCACGCACTCGATGACCAGGTCGGCGTCCGCCGCGGCGGCGCGCTCCTCGATCAGGATGTTGGCCAGCAGGGCGTCCACGGCCTCCTGGGTCATCTTGCCCTTCTCCACGCGCTTGGCCAGAGAGGCGGCCAGCTTGTCCTTGTGCTTCTGGGCGGAAGCCACGGAGCTGGCGAACATCATGGCGGTGTGGCCCTTAGCGGCGAACACCTGGGCGATGCCGCTGCCCATGGTGCCGGCGCCAAATACTGCGACTTTCATTGAAGATCCCTCCTGTAAAACTAAAATTTTATCGACAATGTATCCAATGGCGGGCGCGCTCTCGCACCACACCATTGTTATTATAATGGCAATCCTACGATTTATCAAGAGCAATCGCCGGAGAAACGGCCGTTTTTTTGCTGTTTTTTCCCTCCGGCGGGAAAATCCTCCGGTTTTTGCCCCCTCGGCTGCCGCCGCCCGGCCGGACAGGGGAAGGCGCGGCGCCAAAGACCGCTCTTTCGCGCCGCGCCACACCCCCGGTCAGAGGGCCTGTTCCACCCGGAAACAGCCCATGATCTCGTCGATCCCATCCTCCGCCAGAAGGCTGCTGGCGGTGATCTGCAAGGCGTACCCGTCTTGCAGCAGATACGCCACCTTCATGTACACCGGTACGCGGATGCCCAGGGAGACATCGGCGTACTGCACCCGCAGGCACGGCCGCTCAACGCCGTCGCCGAAGACGCAGGTAGCCTTCTCGATGACCGCGTCCTCCCAGCCCAGGCTTGGCCCCTGCGCCGCCAGGTCCAGCTGGGCCAGCGCCGCGTCCAGCAGCTCGTCCACCGCCGCGCCCGCGGGCACCTCCGGCAGATAGGTGACCTCCACGTTGACGCTGCTGGCGCCGTCCCGGGAATAGGCCGCCAGCGCGTAGTGGTTCAGGCCGGAGGCGGTGAACGCGTCCGCGTAGGCCTCCATCTCCGTGCCGCGCAGGCCCTCCAGGGCGGCCTGTTCTAGCTGGGCCAGTTCCTCGTCCGAGTACACGACCCAGTCCTCCGGCAGCGCGCAGGTCAGGCCGAAATACTCGTTGCGGTACTCGTTCCCCTCCGTCTCGCCGTAGACCGCCGGGTCCGGCTCGGGCAGGCTCTCCGCCGCTTCGGCGTCCGGCGCCGGGGTCGGCTCCGGCATCCCGGTCCCGGGCTGGCCCACCGTGAGCGTCACCAGTTTCCCGATGGACGAGGGCATCCGTCCTTCCAGGTCCGCCGCCTCCACGCGCAGGGAGATCTCCGTCACCGCGGAGACGCCGCTTTTTTCCAGGTCCTCCGGCCGCCACTGGATCACGCCGTAGGCCGTCTTGCCCGCGCCCACCAGCCGGCCCCAGCAGGGGTCGCAGGCCGCGCCGTCCACCGCCGCGTCCACGGCGGTGAAGTAGGCGTCCTTGTCGGACTGGTTCTCCAGATACACCGTCAGGGCCGGGCCGCCCTCATCGCCGCCGGCGAGGTCATAATCCACCGCCGCGGCGGACAGCTTCCCGTCCAGCAACGCCGTCCGCTCCAGGCCGCCGTCGAAGGTCCGCTCCTGCACGGCAGGTCCCTCGGCCCCCTCCGGCACCGGCGCGTCCCAGCCCACCGGGCCGTAAAACACATCCTCCCGGCTCTCGGCGTCATAGACCCGCAGAACCGCCTCGGCCCGCTGGATGTAGTTCACGCCCGCCTCGGCCAGGGCCTCCCGGTCCCAGATCATAAGGCTGTCCGCCTGCTGGCCCGCCAGGACGGAGGTACTCCACGGTGCGTCGCACATCCGCCCGCCGGCGGACGCCATGGTCAGCTCGAAGCGCAGCGTCCCCTCCGTGCGGTTTTCCAGGTGCAGGGTGAACGCCGGCCCCCACTGGCCCGCCGGGTCATAGGCCGTCACGGCGGCGTAGGCGCTCTCGTTGTCCGCCAGCACCGCCTCCTCCGGCTCCGCCGCCCGGGCGCCGGCCGCGCCGCTCCACAGGACCGCCAGCGCCGCCAGCAGCAGCGCCAGAGGCCTTGTCTGCTTTCTCATGTCTTCCTCCCTGCGCGGAGCGCCTCCGGATGACCGGAGGCGCCCGTTTTTTCCTCTTGTGTCAGTCTTACTGGGCCAGGCTGAACATCCCGGCCAACTCCGCCACATCGTTGGACATGGCGGAAGCCATCAGGACCATCAGCATATAGTCGTCGCCCATCAGCATGACGATCTCGATATACATATCCACGTCAAAGCCCACGGAACTGTCCGTGTACTCCACACGGATGGCGGCGTGGTCCTCGCCGCCGATGCTGAAAGTCTCCGTCTCCATCAAGGCGCCCTCTAAGCCCAGGTCCATGGTGTCCGCGATCAGGCTGACCATCTCCTCCTCCGACAGGACCTGGTTCAGGCCCTCGGAGGTCATCAGCTGGGCGCTGACGGTCTGCAGGCCGGTGCCGCTCATGGCGTTCAGCACATAGGCGCTGTCAGTCCCGCTCAAGAACGCATAGAGGTCCTCCTCCGGCACGTCGGCGAAGCTGGTCTGCTCCAGGTCCATGGCGGCGAGCATATCCTCCTCGCTGTCCAGGACCCAATCCTCCGGCGCGGCGAAGGTCAGACCGAAGGTGCTGTTGACGTAGGTGTTGCCGTCCACATGGCCCATGGGGCCGGTGGCCTCGGCGCTCACCTCGCCGGCAGGCGCCACGGGGGAGATGGGCGAGATGGGGGCGACAGGCACCACCACGGGGCTCTCGGCGCTCTCGCTGGCCTCCGGCTCCTCGGCGGCCTCCGGCTCCTCGGCGGGAGCCTCAGCCCCAACGACATCGGCGGAGTCGGACGCATCCAGGACCGCGTCGCTCTCGGTCAGCAGTTCCCAACCATCAGCCAGGGCCTGGGCGGTGAATTCCACGGTCTCCACAGTCTCGATGTGGCTGTCCGCCAGATCGTCCTCGTCCCACTCGCACACGCTGTATCCCACCGCGCCGGGGGCCACGTCCATGCCCCACCGGGGGTCGCACATGAAGCCGTTCAGGGCCACGTCGTCGATGGTGAAGTGAACGTTCCTGTCGGTGTGGTTCTCCATGTAGAAGATGACCACCGGGCCGCCCGGGGCATTTTCGCTGGCGGACGGGTGATAGTAGGCCACGGACAGCACCGTGTCCCCGGTGAGGATTTCGACGGGGGTATAGGCAAAGTCCAGCGGCTCCGCCGCGGGCTGGTCCGTATCGCCGTTGTCCATCGTCCAGGAGACGAATTCCTCGTAAAGGGTGTCGTAGCTTTCATTGTCCAAGAAGATCAGGGTGCCGGCGACGGAGGCGACGTAGTTGATGCCAACAGCCGCCAGGTCCTCTGCATACCAGTCCATCGTGCTGTATGCGCTCTTGCCGGCGGGCACGTTCTCGCTCCACGATGGCTCGCACATCACGTTGTCCACCGCCACGTCGGACATGCGGAAGCGCATGGGATGGTCGGTCTTGTTGGACAGCATCAGTTCGATCTCGGGGCCCCACTTGCCGTCGGGGTCGTAGTCCGTGACGGTGACGGTGCCGTACTCGTTGTCCACCACCACGATGGGCTCGAATCCGTCCGACGCCAGCGCGGGCACCGCGCCCAGGGACAGGGCCATCACCAGCGCCAGGAACAGGGCCAGATGCTTTTTTGCCTTGTACATTTCCTTTCCTCCTTTATGATCTCTATGTTTTACGTTTTACGTCCTTTGCTTTCCAAAACTCACGCCGCGTTCCCCACGCCGGACACGTCCGCCTCCGCGGAGCCGCTCTCCGCCGTGTAGCCGTTGACGCTGACATTGGCGCTGAAGGACACGGTCCCCACTTGGGTGGCCCCGTCCAGTTCATCCAGATAGATGGACAGCGGGAAGTAGGACGCCGTGCCGGCGGGCAGTTTATTATAGGTGCCGTAGCACTCCAGGCCGTCCACGGTCACATCCTCGATATACACCTGGGCCGCTCCGTCCCCGGTGTTCTCGGCGAAGAAGATCAGCCGCGGGGAGGTCATGCCGCCCCACTCGTTCTCCATCGGGGGCTGGTAATCCACCAGGGACAGATGCACCGAACCAGTCAGCACATCCACCGGCTCCATCTCGCCGGACAGGGCCGGTTCGCCCATGGCGGGGCCGTCCATGCCGTCGGTGGGAGCGGTCCACTCCAGCGTGTTCTCGCCGATATAGCCCCCGTCACCGCCGTATATCTTCAAGGTAGCTGTCACAGTCTCGATATAATTGATGCCGTTGAGGGCCATCCTGTCAGACTCCCAGTACAGTTCCTCATAGCTACGCATCCCCGGCTGGACGGTGGTGGACCAGTAGGAATCCACCGCCATACCGTTGACGATGGTGTCCTCCAGGGAGAATTGCAAAGCCTGGTCGGACAGGTTCTCCGTCAGGATGTCAAAGCTGAACTCCTCCGGGTCGTAGTCCGTGGCGGTGAGCCGGGCCAGGGACCCCTCCACCAGAAGGATGCCCTCCGCGGGGCTGGCCTCCTCGCCGCCCTCCGCCACCGTCAGCGCCGCCGGCGCTGTGGCCAGATCGGTGTAGTTCTCCGTGTTCTGGGCCACCACGGTGAAGCCAACGGCGTATATCTCGTCCACATGGGCCGACTCCAGTTCCTCCGACCACCAGGTACAGGGGCTGTACGCCTCCATCCCGGCGGGCAGGGAGACGCTCCAGCTGGGGGTGCAGGTGGTGCCGTTGACGGTCGCCTCCCGCAGGAAGAAATTCACGGAACTGTCGGTGCTGTTCACCGCATGGAGCATCAGCTGGGGGCAGTCATAGTAGTAGCTGTCCTCCCCGCCGGGGTGGGGGTCAAAGTCCACCGCCGTCACGGCGAGGCCGTCCGCCTCCATCAGCGTGACCGGCTCAAAGCCGTGGCCGTAGTCCGGCTCCGACACGGCGGGACCCTCCGCGCCGTCCGTCGGCACGGTGAAGGACACGTCCGTGGTAGACAGCGTCTCATAGCTGTCCGAGCTGCGGATACACAGCGCACCCGCCACAGTCTCGATGTAGTTGATACCGGACTGAGCCAGGCGCTCCGCGGAAAACTCGATCTGGGAGTATCTCTTGCTCCCGCCGTCGACGTACTCATACCAGGAGTCGCACACCCGGCCGTTGACCGCGACGCTGTTCATGCTGATCTCCAGCTGCTCGTCGGTCTTGTTCTCCAGCAGCAGCTCCACATACTGGCTGCCGTCGTCATCCGACCCGCAGCCGGTGACGGTCACCAGCACCGTGTCGTCGTCCAGCAGGACGGTGTCCATCCCGGCCTGCTCCGCCGAGGCCTCGCCGCCCTCCGCCGGGGCCTCGCCGGCCTCCGCCAGCGTCAGCTCCACCGAACCGCTGGTCACTTCCTCGTATGTATCGTCGTCCCTGGCCGCGACCGTGAACGACACGGTCTGGATGGTGTCCACATGGGCCGACTCCAGATCCTCCGGCCACCAGGTCATCACGCTGTAAGTGGCCAGGCCGGCGGGCAGCCGTTGGCCCCAGCTGGCGCTGCAGTCAAAGCCGTTGACGGCCATGTTACCATAGCCGAAATACAATTCCTTATCGGTGTTGTTTTGCAGGAAGAAGGTCATCTGGGGCACGATCTCATCGCCATAGCTGGCGGCGGGGTCGTAGTCCACCACCGTGACCGTCACGTCCCCAGTCAGCACCTCCACCGGCTCGAAGCCGTGGCCAAAATCCTTCATATCGGCCGACGGGGCCTCGCCGCCCTCCGCCACCGTCAGGACGGCCGTCTGGGAGGCAAGAGTCTCCCAATCCTCGTCCTCGGCCATGACGTTCATCTGGATGGTATGGATCGCGGCGGAGTCGATGCCGGCCTCGTTCAGGCCATAGCTGTCCAGCGTGAAGGTGCTGTACGCCGCGCAGCCGGAGGACACGTCCTGTCCCCCCCAGCCGGCGGATAAGACCATGCCGTTTACGGCGAAGTCCATCGCCATGAATGTGACGGTGTCCTCTGTGTCGTTTTTCATATAGGCGGTCAGCACGGGCAGGCCATCATAGCTTCCGTCGGGGTCATAGTCCACCACCGTGAACGTCAGGTCCCCGGTCAGCACCTCCACCGGCTCGAAGCCGCTGGTGAACTCCGGCTCCGACACGGCGGGGCCTTCCTTGCCATCCGTGGGAACGGTCAGCTCCAGCGGCACCTGGCACACCAGCGGGTCCTCATAATCGTCGTAATCCTCCACGTCGATGGTGCCTTTTATGGTCTCCACATAGTTGATGCCGGACCGGGTCATTTCGTCCTCGGTGATCACCACCTGGCCGGTGCGCTTCCCGCCGGCCTCGATCTGGTCGCCCCAGCCGCCGCACATCATGCCGTTGACCGACATATCCGACAGGTAGAAGAGCAGTTCCTTGTCGGTCTTGTTCTCCACATACAGATCGAAGGCGCCGCCCCAATCCAGCTGCTCATATTCCCCGACGATCACGGTCACGTTCTCGTCGTCCGCCAGGACGGTGCCGTCCTCGGGCGGCTCGTTCTCGTCCGCCAGGGCGAAGGACGCCCCCAGGGACAGGACCATCGCCAGCGCGAGGACCAGTGCCAGATACTTCTTCATGATTTTCCCCTTTTCTGCCGGCGCCGCCGGCCGATATTGAAACACACCCTTGTTATAGCACAGTTGCCGCGCCTTTTCAAGAAAAAGCGCCGGCGCCCCCGGGAAGCCCCGGAGGCGCTGGACATTATCGTTTTACGGCAGGCTGATCAGCTGGTACAGATCCGCCATATCCTCGTCGGAAGCCCCGCTGAGGGAGACGCACATCACATAATCCAAGTGGCGGTCACTGCTGCTGTAAAAGAAGGGCAGCACCTCGTCCCGGATATCCACCGGCTCGCCGTTGACGGTGATCTGCGCCCCCTGCGACACGCAGGGCCACTCCACACCGCCGATGGTGACGGTGCCGCGCTCCATGCTGTCGTCGTTTTCCGTCAGCGCATCCGCGATCTCCTCGGCCGTCTGGAACCCGGTCATGCCAACGGGGCCGAGCGTCTGCACCCACACATGGAGGATCTGCACGCCATCCGGCAGGATGCCGACCAGCAGGTCCGTATCGCCGTTGAAGGCCGCCGCGGACGCCTCGAACATCCCGTTCACCGTCTCGCTCTCCATGTAATCCCACACCATCTCCGCCTCTTCGCCGAAGCTCGTTTCCGCCAGGTCCTCCAGGTCGTAGAAGTAGGTGCCCTCGGGCAGCGCGATGTCCACGCCGAACGCCTCGTTGTGGTAGACATGGTCATCGTCGACCCAGCCCACCACCGGCTCATAGCCCTCTTCCTCCGGTCCGAACATGACGGGCATCCCGTCCGGCGTGAGCGACGTGCCGGCAGCCGCCGGCTCTTCGGCAGTCTCCGGCTCCTCGGCGGCTTCCGGCTCCTCGGCGGGAGCGGCGGGCGCGGCGCCGGTAAGGTCCACGGTCACGGGTTCACTGGCCAGTTCTTCCCACTCGTCGTAGTCCAGGACGCTGAGCGTGAATTCCATGGTCTCCATGGTATCGATGTGGCTATCCTCCAGGTCCTCCGCCCACCAGTCGCAGCGGCTGTAAGCGGCGGTGCCGGGCAGCAGGACCTCGCCCCAGGAGGGGTCGCACATGAAGCCGTTGACGGACACGTCATCGGCGTTGAAGTACGCGAGTTTGTCGGTGTCGTTCCGCACATAGAACGTCACCAGCGGGCCGTCATCGTAGTTGCCGTTGGGCTCGAAGTTCACCACGGAACACTCCAGGTCCTCCGTCGCCAGCAGCGTCTGCTCCGCGAAGCCGTCGAACACCACCGGCTCCCAGGCGGGCAGGTCCGTCTCGCTCACGTCCGTCGACCAGGAGACAGGGGCCTCTACTAGCGTCTCATAACTCTCGCCGTCATAGATGACGAGCAGGGCCTGCACGTCCTGGATGTAGTTGACGCCTACCGCCTCCAGGTCCTCTGCGTACCAGTACATATCATCATAAGCCTTTTTCCCGCCGGCGACACGCTGGAGCCAGTTGGGATCGCACTTCATGCCGTTCACCGACACATAGTCCATCCGGAAGCCCATTTCCTTGTCGCTCTTGTTCTCCACCAGCATCTCGAACGTCGGGCCGTAATCATACTCGGCGTCGAAGTCCGTGACGGTCACCGTAGCCAGTTCGTCGTCATAGATGACCGTCTCCGCCACCGACACCTCCGGGGCGGCCAGCGCCGGCACGGCCCCCAGGGACAGGGCCATCACCAGCACCAGGAACAGGGACAGATATTTTCCGCTCTTACGCATCTCTCTTTCCTCCTAATGATTTTTTGTATCACGTCAGGCACCCGCGCCTGCTTGTCACAAAAGAGTAGTTATCATTATAATGATTATCTGATGGCGAAACGCCGTAAGGCGTTGCGCCGAGCCGCTTTGCGGCTCAGCAAAACAGCGTGCTGTTTTGCCAGACACTCATTGCAATGAACATCGCGCAAATGATCCTTGGACCATTTGCCGCCAAACGTGTCGTTTGGCGGCGAAAACATTCGTTTTCGCTTTGCGATGATTATTATAGCATCGTTTTTCCGCCATTGCAAGGCAAAGAGCGCGGCGCGGATCGGGTCCGCATCGCGCTCTTTTTCAGTCCAGCATCTCCCGCAGGCGGGCCACCGCCCGCCGCTCCAGCCGGGACACCTGCACCTGGCTCACCCCCAGCACCCGGCTGGCCTGCTCCTGGGTCATGCCGTGGTAAAAACGCAGGTACACCGTCTGCCGCTCCCGGTCCGGCAGCGACCCCACCGCCTGGCGCAGGGCCACATACTCCACCAGCCGCTCCTCCTCGGTCCCGTCGGCCAGCACCTGCTCCAGGGAAAAGCCGTCCTCCCCGGCGGGCTGCTGCAGCGACTCGATGGGGACGGTGGCCGTCTCCGCCACGGCGATGTCCTCGGCGGTCAGCCCCGTCTCCGCCGCCAGCTCCGACACGGTGGGGTCCCGGCCCAGCTCCTGCTCCAGGGCGCAGCGGGCCGCCCGGATGATCCCGGCCCGCTCCTTGATGCCCCGGCTGACCTTCACCGCCCCGTCGTCCCGCAGGAAGCGGCGTATCTCCCCGGATATCTTGGGCACGGCGTAGGTGGAGAAGCGGGTGCCGTAACGCTCGTCGAAGCCGTCGATGGCCTTCAAAAACCCCAGGCACCCCAGCTGGTACAGATCGTCCGGCTCCACCCCCCGGCCAAAGTACCGCCGGGCCACGCTCCATATCAGCCCCGCGTTTTCCTCCACCATCCGGCCGGCCGCCTCCCGGTCCCCGGCCTGGGCCGCCCGCAGGAGCGTGATCGTCTCGTCCAATTACGCCCCCGCCTTCGTCCGGATGCGCTTTTTCATGGTCACCGTGGTGCCCTTGTCCGGGGCCGAGCGCACCCGCAGCGTGTCCATGAAACTGGCCATGATGGTGAAGCCCATGCCGCTGCGCTCCTCGCCCCCGGTGGTGTACATGGGCTCCATGGCCTTTTTCACGTCCGGGATGCCCCGGCCCCGGTCCCGGACGGCCAGCTCCAGCTGACCCCCCTCCAGGACGCGCAGGCGCATCTGCACCGTGCCCACCCTGTCCGGATAGGCGTGGACGATGGCGTTGGTCACCGCCTCGGACACGGCGGTCTTGATGTCGCCCAGCTCCTCCATGGTGGGGTCCA
>CANRIF010000056.1 GCA_947630645.1 uncultured Oscillospiraceae bacterium
CCGGACGCGCCGGAGCGCGTCATCGCCCCCGACCACGGCTCCGTGGAATTCCGGGACGTGACGTTCCGCTACTCCCGCACCGGCAACGGCGAGGACGTGCTGCGCCACATCTCCTTCTCCGCCGCGCCGGGCGAGACGGTGGCCATCGTGGGCGGCACCGGCTCCGGCAAGTCCAGCCTGGTGAACCTGATCCCCCGGTTCTACGACGTGACGGACGGCGCGGTGCTGGTGGACGGCGTGGACGTGCGGGACTACCGCATCCAGGACCTGCGGGACGGCATCGGGATGGTGCTGCAAAATAACGTCCTCTTCTCCGGCACCATCCGGGAGAACATCTCCTGGGGCAAGCAGGGCGCCACCGACGAGGAGATCATCGCCGCGCTCAAGAGCGCCCAGGCCTGGGACTTCGTCTCCCAGATGCCCGACGGTCTGGACACTCTCATCCAGCAGGGCGGCACCAACGTCTCCGGCGGCCAGAAGCAGCGGCTCTGCATCGCCCGGGCCATGCTGAAAAAGCCCGCCATCCTCATTCTGGACGACAGCACCAGCGCCGTGGACTCGGACACCGAGGGCCGCATCCGGGCCAGCTTCTCCCGGGAACTGGCCGACACCACCGTCTTCATCATCGCCCAGCGCATCTCCTCCGTGGTGAACGCGGACCGGATCGTGGTGCTGGACGAGGGCGGCGTGGAGAGCGTGGGCACCCACGCCGAACTCATGGAGCGCAGCCCCATCTACCGGGACATCTACACTTCACAGGTGGAGGAGGCGCTTTCCAATGGCTGATAAAAAGAGCATCTGGTCCCAGCTGAAGGCGCGTCTGGCTGTGGACAACGTGGACGTGAACGACGAGAAGATCTACCGGGGCGGCGGCCGGGATTTCCGCAAGCCGAAAAACGCCAAAGGCACCCTGGGCCGCATCCTTGGCTACGCCAGCCGGAACAAGGGCCTGTTCGTGCTGGTGCTGGTGATGATGCTCGTCTCCACCGGCTGCACCCTGGCGGCCAGCTATTACCTGCGCCCGCTGATCGACGACTACATCGTGCCGCTGATCAGCCAGGAGTCGAAGGACTTCTCCGCCCTGGCGGCCCAGCTGGGCATCCTGGCAGGCATCTACCTGGCCAGCGCCGTGGCCACCTATTTCACCTCCCGCACCTGCATGAAGCTGTCCCAGTGGGCCACCAACGCCCTGCGGCGGGACCTGTTCTCCGCGCTGCAGGATATGCCCATCACCTTCTTTGACGAACACACCCACGGGGAGTTGATGAGCCGCTTCTCCAACGACGCGGACAACGTGCAGATGTGCCTGGAGCAGGGCATCGTCCAGTTCCTCTCCGGCATCATCACCTTCGTCGGCACCGTGGTGCTGATGATCAACCTTAGCTGGAAGCTATTTCTAATCACCCTTATCACAATTGCCCTCTCCTTCGGCCTGGTGAAGGGCATCGGCCGTTACAGCCGCATCCTCTTCAAAAAGCAGCAGTCCTCCCTGGGCGTGCTGAACGGCTACATCGAGGAGATGCTGGACGGGCTGAAGGTGGTCAAGGCCTTCAACTACGAGGACCGGGCCAAGGCCGGCTTCACCGAGCGCAACGACGAGTACCGGGAAAACGCCATCTTCGCAAACTTCCTTGGCAACATCATCTTCCCGTCCATGAACGCCATCATGAACATCTGCTACGCGGTCACCGCCGTGCTGGGCGGGTTCATGACCGTGGCGGGGCGGTTCACCATCGGCTCCCTGGGAGTGTACCTCAACTACATCCGCCAGGTGACCATGCCCATCAACATGATGTCCAACCAGGCGATCAACCTCTTTTCCGCCATCGCCGGCGCGGAGCGCATCTTCGCCATCATCGACCACGAGCCGGAGCCGGACGACGGCGCCGTCACCCTGGTGACGGCCAACCACGCCCCGGATGGCACGATCACCGAGACGGGCCACGGCGAACGCACCGGCTTCTGGGCCTGGAAGATCCCCCAGCCGGACGGCACGTTCCAGTTCCGGGAGGTCCAGGGCAACGTTCGTCTGGAACACGTCGACTTCTCCTATGTGCCGGGAAAGCCCGTTTTGAAGGATTTCACCGTCTGGGCCGACCCCGGCCAGAAGATCGCCTTCGTAGGCTCCACCGGCGCGGGCAAGACCACCGTCACCAACCTCATTAACCGCTTTTATGAGATCGACGGCGGCCGCATCCTCTTTGACGGCATCGACGTGCGGGACATCAAGAAGGCCGGCCTGCGCCGGAGCCTCGGCATCGTGCTGCAGGACACCAATCTCTTCACCGGCACGGTGATGGAGAACATCCGCTACGGCAAGCTGGACGCCACGGACGAAGAGTGCATCGCTGCGGCCAAGTCCGCCAACGCCCACGGGTTCATCACCCGCCTGCCGGACGGCTATAACACCATGATCACCGGAAACGGCCAGAACCTCTCCCAGGGCCAGCGCCAGCTTCTCGCCATCGCCCGCACCGCCGTGGCCAAGCACCCGGTGATGATCCTGGACGAGGCCACCAGCTCCATCGACACCCGCACGGAGAAGCTGATCGACCGAGGCATGGACGCGCTGATGGAGGGACGGACGGTGTTCGTCATCGCCCACCGCCTCTCCACCGTCCGCAACGCCCAGGCCATCGTGGTCATCGAACACGGCGAGATCGTGGAGCGTGGCAGCCACGATGACCTGCTGGAGCAGCAGGGGCGGTATTATATGCTCTATACCGGACAAAGCGAGCTGGACTGATATGGACTTTTTCAAGGAAAATACCGACACATGGGAAAAGCTGCGGGCGGACTGCGCCGGGTGTATGCGCTGCGAGCTGGGCCGGACCCGGCACGACCTGGTGTTCGGCGTGGGCAATGAACGCTCGGACGTGATGTTCATCGGCGAGGGCCCCGGCGAACAGGAGGACCTGCAGGGGGAGCCATTCGTGGGTCCGGCGGGAAAGCTGCTGGACGTGATGCTGGAGCTGATCGGCCTGGACAGGACCCAGGTGTACATCGCCAACATCGTCAAGTGCCGCCCGCCCCGGAACCGTGACCCCCTGCCCGACGAGCAGTCGGCCTGCATCGGCTGGCTGAACCGACAGATCGCGCTGGTGCAGCCGAAGGTCCTGGTCTTTCTCGGCCGCATCGCCGCCCAGGTGTTCATCAAGCCGGACTTCCGCATCACCCGGGAACACGGCCAGTGGTTCGACGTGGACGGGCGCCGTGCCATGGCCATCTACCACCCCTCCGCTCTGCTTCGGGACCCCTCCAAACGCCCGGAGACCTTCGTGGACCTGAAATCTTTACAGCGGGAGTTAAAAGACCTGACATGATCGAACTGCACCCGGTGACCTTGGCGGACAAGGCCTGGATCGACCCCATCGTGCTGGCGGAGAGTTCTCCCAGCGCGGACTATAACTTCGGCAACATCTTCCTCTGGGACGAGACATACCACCAGCAGGTGGGCCGGCTGGACGGCCGGATGATCGCCCTGCCCTGCTATGAAAATCACCCCTTCTTCGCCTGGCCTATCGGGACCGGGGACGTGGAGCCGGTGCTGGCCGAGATGCGCGCCTACGCCGCGGCGAAGGGCTTCCCCTTCGTGCTGCGGGGCGTGACGGCGGACCACCTGCCCCTGCTCCGGGCCGTCTACGGGGACGGCTGCGCCGTGGAGGAGGAGCGGGACCTGTGGGATTACCTCTATGCCGCCGAGAAGCTGGACACCCTGGCGGGCAAGCACCTGCACGGCAAGCGCAACCACATCCACCGCTTCGAGCAGGAGAACGACTGGCGCTTCGCCCCGCTCACGCCCGCGGACATCCCCGCCTGCCGGGCCATGCTGGACGCCTGGATGGCAACCTGCGGCGAGGATGAGAAGGACGGCATCGACGAGGAGTACCGCGCCATCCAGCGGGCCTTCGACTACTTCCAGCCCCTGGGCCTGGACGGCGGAGTGCTGTGGGTGTCCGGCGAGCCGGTGGCCTTCTCCATCGGGGAGATGGCCAGCGCGGACACCTTCGACGCCCACTTTGAAAAGGCGTACAGCCACGTCAACGGGGCGTACCCCATGATCAACAGGGAGTTCGTCCGCTACATCCGCGCCATCCACCCCGGCGTCCAGTGGATCAACCGGGAGGATGACACGGGCCGGCTCACCCTGCGCCAGTCCAAACTCACCTACCACCCCGACCGGATGGTGGAAAAATACAAGGTGGTGATCCCATGAGCCAGCCGGATATCCGCTTCGCCCGGAAGGAGGACGTGCCCCGGCTGACGGCGCTCTGGCAGGACGCCTTTGGCGACAGCCAGGACTACATCGACCGCTTCTTCGGCCTGTTCCTGCACCCGGACAGCTGCCTCGCGGCGGAGGTGGACGGCAAGCTTGTCTCCGCCATGTACCTCATGGACGGGCCGCTGCTGTTCCCGCCCTCCGGCCGGTCCCTCTCCACCACCTACACCTACGCGCTGGCCACCGACCCGGCCTACCAGGGCCAGGGCATCGGCACGGCGGTATACAAAGCCTGCGTGGACGCGGCGCTGGAGCGTTCGGACGCCGCCTGCGTACTGCCGGCGGAAAAGGCGCTGTATCCCTTTTACGAGCGGGCCGCGAGTTGCAAGCCGGTGAGCCAGGTACGCCAGGCGGTGCTGACACGGGACCAGGTGGCGCCCGGCCGCGCGGAGGACGCCGTGTCCGTCTCCCTGGGGGAATACTATCTGCGCCGGAAAGCCATCCTGCGGGGCAGGCCCTACGCCCTCATGACCCGGGATATGTTCACCCTGGAGCAGTACCAGATGCAGCGTTTCGGCGGCGGCTTCATCTCGGTGGACGGGGACATCGCCGCGGTGGAGATGGACGGCGACGCCTGCAGGGTGCTGGAGCTGCTGGCGCCCGAGGCCGACTGGATGGACGTGCTGGCGGCGGTGGCGGCCCGTTTCCCCGCAGCCCGCTATGAACTGCGTACCCCCCTGTTCTTCCCCGGCCCCGGCGAGGAGCGGCCCTTCATCCTGGCGACGGTCCGACCCGACGCGCCGCTGCTGGCCCTGCCCGGGCTGTGGTGGGGCTTTGCCTTTGACTGACGCCGGACAAATTGGCAATTTCTACAAATTTAATAGTTATTTAATACAATCTCTCTTACTTTTGTAACATCCGGCCGTTACAATAAGAATCGCAAGAGTCAGTTTCATCTTTTTCATTTTGTCCTCTATCCAGGGAAGCCGCCGGAACGCTGTTCCGGCGGACTTTCTGTTTATCGGGAGTTTCACTCATGAAAAGACTGGCCATCGGCATCCTGGCCCATGTGGACGCGGGCAAGACCACGCTCTCGGAGGGGATGCTGTACCTGACGGGAAAGATCAAGAAGCTGGGCCGCGTGGACCGGCGGGACACCTACCTGGACACCCACGAGCTGGAGCGGGCCAGGGGCATCACCATCTTCTCCAAGCAGGCCATCCTGACCGCCGGTGAGGCGGAGATCACCCTTTTGGACACCCCCGGCCACGTGGACTTCTCCCCGGAGGCGGAGCGGGTGCTGCAAGTACTGGATTACGCCATCCTGGTCATCAGCGGCACGGACGGGGTCCAGGCCCACACTGAGACGCTCTGGCAGCTGCTGCGGCGGTACAAGGTCCCGGCCTTTATTTTCGTCACCAAGATGGACGTGGCGGGCACGGACCGGCCGTCCCTCATGGGGGATATCCGGACTATGCTGGGCGACGGCTGTGTGGACTTCTCCGGCCCCCAGGCGGCCCGGGACGAGGCGGTGGCGCTGCTGGACGAGGCAGTGCTGGACCGGTACATGGACGCCGGGCGGGTGTCCGACGAGGACATCGCCGCGCTGATCCAAGACCGGAAGCTGTTTCCCTGCTTTTTCGGCTCGGGGCTGAAGCTGGACGGCGTGGAGGCGTTTCTGGAGGGGCTGGAGCGGTACACCCTCTCCCCCGCCCGCCCCGCGGCCTTCGGCGCGCGGGTATACAAGATCGGCCGGGACGGCCGGGGCGAGCGGCTGACATATCTGAAGGTGACCGGCGGCAGCCTCGCCGTGCGTACCCCCATCCGGTATCTGCCCCTGGGCGGCACGGCGCCCGTGGAGGAGAAGATCAGCCAGATACGGCTCTACTCCGGCATAAAGTACGATACCGCCGACGCGGTATCCGCCGGGCAGGTGTGCGCCGTGACGGGCCTCGCCGCCACATGGCCGGGCCAGGGCCTGGGCACAGAGCCGGACGGGGCCGAGCCGTACCTCGTCCCGGCCATGGGCTACCGCATCGCGCTGCCCAAGGGCTGCGACGCCCGGACCATGCTGCCCAAGTTCAAACAGCTGGAGGAGGAAGAGCCCCAGCTGCACATCCTCTGGCAGGAGGCGCTGGGCGAGATACAGGTGCAGCTGATGGGCGCGGTGCAGATCGAGATACTGAAGAGCCTCGTCAAGGAACGCTTCGACGTGGACGTGGACATCGACGCCGGGCGGGTGCTGTACCGGGAGACCATCGCCGCGCCGGTGGAGGGCGTGGGCCACTTCGAGCCTCTACGCCACTATGCCGAGGTGCATCTGCTGCTGGAGCCGGGGGAGCCGGGCAGCGGCATCGTGACGGACACGGTATGCCCGGAGGACGTGCTGGACCGGAACTGGCAGCGGCTGATCCTCACCCATCTGGAGGAAAAGCAGCACCTGGGCGTACTCACCGGCAGCCCCCTCACCGACATGAAGATCACCCTGCTCACCGGCCGGGCGCACCTGAAGCACACCGAGGGCGGCGACTTCCGCCAGGCCACCTACCGGGCGGTGCGCCAGGGCCTGATGCAGGCCGAGAGCGTGCTGCTGGAGCCATGGTACGCCTTCCGGCTGGAGGTGCCGGCCGAGCAGCTGGGCCGGGCCATCACGGATGTGCGCGCCATGGGCGGCGAACACGCAAGCCCCGTCCCCCAGGGGGACCGGATGGTCCTGGAGGGGCTGGCGCCGGTGTCGGAGATGAACGGCTACGCCGTCAAACTCGCCGCCTACACCGGCGGCCGGGGCCGTTTTTCCTGCCATGTGGACGGCTACCGCCCCGGCCACGACGCCCAGGCCGTCATCCAGGCGGCGGAGTACGATGCGGAGGCGGACCTGGACAACACCCCCGACAGCGTCTTCTGCGCCCACGGCGGCGGCTTCACGGTCAAGTGGGACAAGGTGGCCGACTATATGCACCTGGCCAGTCCCTTGAAGTCCCCCGCCCAGCCGGAGGCCGACGCGCCCCCGGTGCGCCAGCGGACCAGCAGCATCGACGAGGCGGAGCTGGAGGCCATCATGGTCCGGGAGTTCGGCCCCATCCGCCGGAAGGTCTACTCCACCCCCACGGTGAACGGCGCGGTGGCCGTGCAGATGCAGGCCCGCAAGGCGAAGGAGCATATCATCGTGGACGGCTACAACGTGATCTTCGCCTGGGACGAACTGAAAGCCTTGGCCGCCAAGGGCCTGGACCTGGCCCGGGACAAGCTGCTGGATATGCTGGCCAACTACCAGGGCTATACCAAATGCGAACTGGCTGTGGTGTTCGACGCCTACCGTGTCCCCGGCGGCGCGGGCAGCCGGAGCGAACACGGCAGCGTCCATGTGGCCTACACCCGGGAGGGCGAGACGGCGGATATGTACATCGAGCGGCTGGCGGACGAGATCGGCAAGAACGAGACGGTCCGGGTGGTCACCTCCGACCGGCTGGTGCAGCTGGGGGCGTTCCGCGCCGGGGTTCTGCGTACCTCGTCGGGGGAGTTCCGCGCCGAGGTGGACTGGGTCCTGGAGCAGATCGCCCAGGCGGTGAAACGGTCGCAGTTTTGAGATCATCCCCACGCGAGATATACCGCGCTGAAAGCGCACATTTTGGAGCCTCCCCTGTGTAAGGGGAGGCGCCGAGCGCAGCGAGGCGGAGAGGTTGTTACAATCCCCCAGTCACCGCCTTGCGGCGGCGACAGCCCCCTTTACACAAGGGGGCCTAAGATGAACGATATGGAACAAACATTGCAAAAGCGCATAGAGGAGCTGGCGGAGCGGTGCGAAAGGCAGAGCGCCGTCACGTCCACCGGCTTTCTCACCATGGCAGAGCAGCTGGAGGTGTCCGCCTGGGCGTCACGCCGCGCGGACGTGCGGCTGCACCTGGACGGGGGCGAGGCCGCCTGTGAGCGCAAGTGCGCCTTCTTCCTCCCCTTCTGGCTGGAGGAGGCCGACTTCGACCCGGCGGAATACATCCGCGCCTTGAAGGTGACCGCTTTTTTCGCCGAGCCGGGCCACCGGGACTACATGGGCGCGGCTCTGGGCCTGGGGGTGCGCCGGGAGTGGATCGGCGATTTCCGGGTCCATGGCGCCACGGCCTACATCTTCTGCCTGCCCACGGTGGAGAAGCTGCTGTTGGACGAGCTGACCCAGGTGGGCCGCTGCACGGTGAAGACCGCGCCCATCCCCCTTGCGGACATCCCCGCGCCGGAACGGAAGGTCAAAAAGATGACCTTCACGGTGAAGAGCCTGCGGCTGGACGCGGTGGCAAGCGGCATATTCGGCGTCTCCCGGACCCAGACGGCGGAGCTGATCCGGGCCGGGGCGGTGTCGCTCAACTACGTCCCCTGCCTGCGGACGGACGCGCCCATATCGGAGGGCGACGTGATCTCCATCCGGGGCAAGGGCAAGGGCGCGGTCACCAGCCTGGGCGGCCGGTCCCGCAAGGACAGGACGTTCCTGGAGGCGGAACTCTGGCTCTGATAAGGATGAAAAATACGCCGGGAAGCGGACATCCCGGCGTATTTTTTTGCCCGCGCCGCGCAAACTAGCCCCATGGAAACGAAACGAATGGGAAAACAGACCGTCCACCTCACCATGCAGCCTGGCGTGGCCGCGGCGGCGTGCGTGGGCGGCAAAAAAGAGGGCGAAGGCCCTCTGCGGAAATTTTTCGACTATTTGAGCGACGACTCCCGCTTCGGCGCCAAGAGCTGGGAGAAGGCGGAGAGCGCCATGCTGAAGATGTGCTGGTCCATCGCCTGCGACAAGGCCAAGGTCACCCCCAGCGACGTGGAATACGTCTTCTCCGGGGACCTTTTGAACCAGTGCGCCGGGTCCGCCTACGCCATGCGGGAGTGCGGCGTGCCCTACTTCGGGCTGTATGGCGCCTGCTCCACCATGGCCGAGGGTCTGGGCCTGGCGGCCATGATGATCGACGGCGGCTTCTGCGATACCGCGGCCGCCGCCACCAGCTCCCACTTCTGCTCCGCCGAGCGGCAGTACCGCTACCCGCTCCAGTACGGCAGCCAGCGCCCGCCCACGGCCCAGTGGACCGTCACCGGCGCGGGAGCCCTGGTCCTGAAGGCCGACGGCCCCGCCCCCTATGTGACCCACGTCACAACCGGCGTCATCACCGACGCGGGCGTGACAGACATGACGAACATGGGCGCGGCCATGGCCCCGGCGGCCTACGAGACGCTGAAGGCCCACTTCGCGGACACGGGCCGCGGTCCGGACTACTATGACGCCATCGTCACCGGCGACCTGGGCGTGGTCGGCTCCCACATCCTGGCGGACCTGTTCCTGCGAGACGGCGTGGACCTGGGGGTGCGGTATATGGACTGCGGCCGGCTCATCTACTCCACCAACGGCCAGGACGCCCACAGCGGCGGCTCCGGCTGCGGCTGCTCGGCGGCGGTGCTGTGCGGCCACCTGCTCCACGGGATGCTGGAACACAACTGGGACCGGCTGCTGTTCGCCGCCACCGGGGCCATGATGAGCCCCACCACCAACCAGCAGGGCGAGAGCATCCCCGCCATCTG
>CANRIF010000057.1 GCA_947630645.1 uncultured Oscillospiraceae bacterium
AAACTCTGGACCTGGCCGGCGTACTGGACGGCGGAGGAGAGCTGGTCGGTGAACTGCTCCGCCTGGCTCTGCAATTCGTCGGGGGAGAGGTTTTCCAGGGAACGGCACAGGCCGATCAGGCGGCTGATGCTGGCGTCGTCCAGGGTGTAGCCGAACTGGGCGGCGATGCTCACCACCTGGGCGCGCAGGTCCTCGTCGGACATGGTCCGGGTCTGGGCCAGGACGGCCTTGAGTTCATCCACGATGGCCAGAGCGTCCGCGTCGGTGAGCTGGTCCGCCAGCTGGGCGGTCACCACGAGTTGGTCGGTGGCGGCGGTCTTGGCCTGCTGGGCCAGGTCGACGCCGGTGATGTCCTCGTAGGCCTTGTAGATGCCCGTGAGGGCGGCGGTGCCGGACACGGCAAAGGGCGCGGCCACCTTCACCTCCGCGTCCTGGATGCCGGCGGTCATCAGCGCGGCGCGGTACATATCCTCGGTACACCAGTCGATGTTGCTGCACGTCACCGTCAGGCCGGAGCCGGCGGGGAGCATACGGATGTACACGCAGGAGATGCTGTTGTGGCCGATGACATCCTCGCCCACCAACCCCTCCAGGTAATCCCGCTCCTCGGCGTTGGTGACGGTCAGTTCCGTGACGCTACCGCGGGCCAGGCCAAACAGGGCGTAGACGGACTGGATCTCCTCCTCGGTCAGGTCCGCGCCCAGCACCACCCGCTGCTGCCCGTCGGCCGCCGCGAGGACGGGGCAGGACAGGGCCAGCAGCAGCGCCAGACACAGCAGAGAGCAGACAGCGCGTCGCATGGGGCGGGGACTCATCCCTTCCCCAGCGCCTCGGCCGCCGCGGCGCAGGCCTCGGCCCGGGCCGCGCACTCGTCCTTCTCCCGGCCCCGGGCCAGGATATAGATCTTGATCTTCGGCTCGGTGCCGGAGGGACGGATGATGAAGTTGGTGTCCGCCTCCAGCTCGAAGTACAGCACGTTGGACCCGGAGATGGGCGTCTTGTCCACGGCACCCAGGCCGGGGACCGTCACGGTGCCGTCCCGGTAGTCCCGCATACGCACCACTCTCTGCCCCGCCAGCTCCGCGGGGGGCTCGGTCCGCAGCCGGGTCATCAGCGCGGCCATGCGCTCCGGCCCGTCCACGCCCTCCATGTAGACGTTCACGGTCTTCTCCACGAACCAGCCGTATCTTTCATACAGCGCGTCCAGGGCGTCCAGCAGGGTCATGCCCTTCTGGTAGTAGTGGGCGGCCATCTCCGCGATCATCATGGAGGCGGTGACGGCGTCCTTGTCCCGGACGTAGTCGCCCATCATGTAGCCGTAGCTCTCCTCGAAAGCCAGCAGGTACTGCTCGCCGGTGCCGGCGGCGGCGTAGTCCGCCAGGCGCTCCGCCATGAACTTGAAGCCGGTGAAAGTCTCGCCGTAGGCCACGCCGTTGGCCTCGCAGATGGCGCGGGTCATGCTGGTGGATACGATGGTGGACAGGATCACGGGCTTGGCGGGCATGGTGCCAGCCTTCTGCCGGGCGGTGATGACGTAATCGGCCAGCAGCGCGCCCATCTGGTTGCCGGTGATGGTGTGGAACTGGCCGTCCTTGCCCCTTGCCATGACGCCCACCCGGTCGGAGTCCGGGTCGGTGCCGATGATAAGGTCGCTCTTGACCTTCTTGGCCAGGTCTACCGCCAGATAAAAGCCCTCCGGGTTCTCCGGGTTGGGGCTCTCCACGGTGGGGAAGGCGCCGTCGATCACCATCTGCTCGGGGACGGGGTGGATGTGCTTCAGCCCAAGGCGCTTCAGGGCCTCCGGCACCAGGATGTGGCCCGCCCCGTGGAAGGGGGTGTACACCACCTGGAACCCGTCCGCCACGGCCTTCACCGCCGCTGGATCGATGGCCTGGGCCAGCACGTTCTGCAAAAAGGCCTCGTCCGTCTCCTGGCCCAGGTACTCGATCAGGCCCAGGGAGACGGCCTCGTCGAAGTCCATGGCCTTCACGCCGGAGAAGATGTCGATCTGGGCCATGTTGGCGGCCACCGCCTCAGCGTGGTGGGGCGGCAGCTGGGCGCCGTCGGACCAGTAGACCTTGTATCCGTTATACTGCTTGGGGTTGTGGCTGGCGGTGATGTTGATGCCCGCCGTCGCGCCGTAGTGCAGCACCGCGAAGCTCAGCTCCGGGGTGGGCCGCAGGGACTCGAACAGCCGCACATGGATGCCGCTGGCCGCGCACACCGCAGCCGCCTCCCGGGCAAATTCGGGGGAATTGATGCGGCAGTCGTGGGCGATCACCACGCCGCGCCGCATGGCCTCGTCCCCCTCCGCCGCGATCAGCGAGGCGAAGGCCTGGGTGGCCCAGCGGACCACATGGATGTTCATGCGGGCCAGACCCGCCCCCATCACGCCCCGCAGGCCGGCGGTGCCGAACTCCAGCGGGCCGCGGAAGCGGCTCTTGATCTCGTCGTCGTCGCCGCGAATGGCGTCCAGCTCATGCCACTCCTCGTCGGAGAGAGCGGGGCTGTCCAGCCAACGCTCATATTCCTTCTTGTAGTCCATCTTCCTCCGGCACTCCTTTCAATAGCTCCTGGGCGTCCGCCAGGAGGCTTTTCGGTACGAAAATGTCCACGCCGCTGCCGCTCATGCCGATCATGACCTTGCCGAACACCCCGTCGCCGGGATAGCGGGCCACGCTGGGGATGCCGAAGGCGTCCAGCATATTCCGCACCATGTCCGAGGCCAGGTCGACCTGGGAGCGGTTGGTGAGAAAGGCCGGCTCCTCCGGCTCACCGTCCGGCCCCTTGGGCCAGGCTTTGTAATCCTTGCCGTATTCGTGCATCCCCCAGGACATAGGTTCACCTCATTTATGATACTTGGTCCCGGCGTTGATGGAAAACGCCCGGTACAATTGCTCCAAAAGCATCACCCGCGCCAGATGGTGGGGGAAGGTCATCTCCGACATGGAGAGCCGCCAGTCCGCCCGCGCCTTCGCCTCCGCCGGCAGGCCCACCGAGCCGCCGATCAAAAAGCAGAGGTGGCTCACGCCGCCCGCCGCCAACTTCTCCAGCCGACGGGCCAGCGCGGGGCTGTCCAGCGCCTCGCCCTCGATGCACAGGGCGGTCACATACGCGCCCTTGGGGATGCGGGGCAGCGGGTCGCCGTCCTCGGCCAGCTCCACCACCTCCGGCTTGCACCAGGCGCCCAGGCGCTTGAGGTACTCCCGGCAGGCGTCGATATACCAAGGCTCCTTCAGCCGGCCCTGGCAGATCACCGTCACACGCAGCACGGTTCCACCTCCACGTCCAGCCGGCCCAGCTCTGGCGCCACATACAGCGCCGCGCCGGTCCCCTCCAGGCCACGGCATACCGTGCGCCGGGCCAGGTCCGGGATGTTGTTCTGCCGGGACAGATGGCCCAGCACGATGGTCCTCGTGCCCCGCCGGGCCAGCACCGCCGCCAGGAACGTACACTCGGCGTTGGAGAGGTGGCCCCGGTCGGAGAGGATGCGTTTTTTCAGATACGCGGGATAGGGGCCGGCCAGCAGCATGGATACGTCGTGGTTGGCCTCTATGAGCGCGGCGTCCGCGCCGGAGAAGTACCGGAGCATATCGTCCGTGACGCAGCCGGTGTCCGTGGCAGCGGTGAGAACGGCGCCGTCCGCCTCGATGCGGTAGCCTACGCTCTGGGCCACGTCGTGGGGCGTGGGGAACGCCGTCACGGTCATGCAGCCGAAGGAGAGTGGCCGGCCCGGCTCCACGGTCCGGATATAGGCGCACGCCCCCGGAAGCGTCCGGCGCAGAGCGTCTGCCGCGATCCCAGGGGCGAAGACCGGCAGAGGAAAGCGCTTCAAAAGCACGTTTAGCCCCGAGACGTGGTCCGCGTGTTCATGGGTGATCAAAATGCCGTCCAGCCCGGCCGGGTCCGCGCCCTCCGCCTGGAGAGCGGCGCAGATGCGCCTGGCGGAGATGCCCGCGTCCAGAAGGACGCTGCGGCCGCCGCCCCGGACCAGGGCGCAGTTGCCCGTGGAGCCGCTGGCGAAGACGGTCAGGCGCATCAGCCGGCGACCCAGCCGGCGGAACGCTCCGCGTCCGGTTCATCCGGCTCGTCGACGCAGGCGATGTCCGCGCCCAGCGCGCGGAACTTGCCCACGATGTCCTGGTAGCCCCGCTCGATATAGACAACGTCCTCGATCTTGGTGACGCCCTCGGCGGCAAGCCCGGCCACCACCATGGCCGCACCGGCCCGCAGGTCGCAGGCCTTCACCGTGGCCCCGGTGAGGTGGTCGACGCCCTGGACGAAGGCGGACTGGTCGTCCACCTCGATGCTGGCGCCCATCTTTTTCAGCTCCGCCACATACTTGAAGCGGCCGCCGTTCCACACGCCCTCCGTCACCACGCTGACGCCGGGGGCGCAGCACAGCACCGCCGTCATCTGCGGCTGCATATCGGTGGGGAAGCCGGGATAGGGCTTGGTCTTGATGTTGGTCTGGTGCAGCGGGCCGTCCCGGCGGACCAGAACGTAATCGTCGCCGTCTTCGATCTCCACGTCCATCTCCCGCAGCTTGGAGGAGATGCACTCCAGGTGCTTGGGGATGACGTTGGTGATCTTCACCGCGCCGCCGGCGGCGGCCACCGCGGCCATGTAGGTGCCGGCCTCGATCTGGTCGGGGATCAGGGTGTAGGTGCCGCCGTGCAGCGTCTTCACGCCCCGGATCTTGATCACGTCGGTGCCCGCGCCGCGCACGTCCGCGCCCATGGAGTTGAGGAAGTTGGCCAGGTCCACGATATGCGGCTCCCGGGCCACGTTCTCGATGACCGTGCGGCCCTCGGCCGTAGCGGCGGCGATCATGATGTTGATGGTGGCGCCCACGGAGACCTTGTCCAGATACACCATGGCGCCGCGGAGACGGCCGTTTTTGGCGGTGGCGTTGATGAACCCGCCGGTCATACGCACGTCCGCGCCCAGGGCGGTCAGGCCCTTGATATGCTGGTCGATGGGGCGCACACCGAAGTTGCAGCCGCCGGGCATGGTGCTGCGGGCGCGGCCAAAGCGGCCCAGCATGGCGCCGATCAGGTAATAGCTGGCCCGGATCTTCCGGGTCATGGCCCACATCTCCTCCGGGAGCGTGTCCATCTGCACGTTGGTGCAGTCCAGTTCCACCGTGGTACGGTTTATCATGCGTACCTGGGCGCCCATATATGTCAGGATATGTAGAAGTTTATCGGTATCGCTGATCTCGGGCAGATTCTCCAGCCTGCACACGCCCCGGACCATGATGGCTGCGGGGATGACGGCCACCGCCGCGTTTTTCGCGCCGGATATGTCGACCTGGCCGTGCAGAGGCTTTCCGCCGTGGATAACGTATTTTTCCATATTTACTCCCAGTTGAATGATGTGCCGGACACCGGGACCGGCCCGCCGCGCGTATCGTTCGATATACGCCCTCACATTTTACCACAAACCGTACAAAAAATCAATTCTTACCGAGAATGGCTGCCGCCTTCAGCGCGCCGATCACCGTTTTCGCGTCCCGGACGGCGCCGTTCATGGCCATTTCCGCCAGCTGGGACAGGGGCATCTTCTCCACTTCCAGGAACTCGTTGGGGTCCGGGTGGGCCTTGCCCTGGCGCAGGCCGGTGGCGAGATAGAGGTAGAGCGTCTCCGTGGAGATGCCGGGGGAGACGTAGATGGCGCCCAGGTCGGTCCAATGCTCCGCCTCCAGGCCCGTCTCCTCGCTAAGCTCCCGCTTCACGGCGTCAAAGGGGTCCTCGCCCTTCTCCAGCTTGCCTGCGGGCAGTTCCAGCAGGTGCCGGGAGAAGGGGTAGCGGTACTGGCGCACCAGCGCCACGTTCCCCGCCTCGTCCACCGCCGCCACGCACACACCGCCGGGGTGGTGTACTACCTCCCGCACGGTGGAGGCGCCGTTGGGCAGCGCCACGATATCCTCCGTAAGCTCCACCACCACGCCCTGATAGCTGCTCACACGGCGGGTCGGCCGCTCCGTATAGTCCATGGAAACGCACCTCCGAAAAGGCAAATAATGGGTTACATAATACCACTTGCCACCAGTATAGCACACTCCTCGGCAAATTACCACATTTTTGTGTATGCGCTGCGCCATCTTTTGCATTATAATCATCCCGTGGCGCATTTGTGCTTCGGGAGGGGATCATCATGAAGACGGTACAGGCCACGGACCGGCTGGTGTCCATCTGGATCAGCCTGGAGCAGCCGCCCAGCCGTGACGAGATGGGCGCCCTGGTGCGGCAGGCGCTGGCGGAGCGGGGCCTCGCTCCCTGGCCGGAGGTGGAGGCGGAGTGGTTCGCGGCGGGGGAGGACACGCTGGTCATCGCCCGGCCGGGCCATATAGGCCGGGTGGGGTTCGCCTTCGACGGCCTGGACGCGCTCCTGGCCGGGGCGCTGTCCAACGCGCCGGGGGACAGTAGCCTTTACGCCGTCCCCGGCGGATACATACTCACCGTGGACCGCGCCGCCGCGGGACCGGCGCTGTACGAATTCGGCGACGTTTTCCCCGCCAGCGCGGACTGGGAGGCCCACGCCGCCGAGCAGGGCGGGCGGCTTGTCCAGGGGGACGCCATCGCCGTCCTGCGCCGGTATTTCGGAGGCCAACTGTAAACTTTTTTCAAACAGCGGCGTAATCCGTTTGCCAAATCCATAAAAGTACGGTATAATATCTCTCCCAGCACACAGCGGGAGGGGGGACGTGTCATGCCCGGAGGAAAAGGGACCAAGACCATCGCGGAAAACCGCAAGGCGCGGCATGATTACTTCGTCCTGGACCGCTATGAGGCGGGCATCGAGCTGACCGGCACGGAGGTCAAATCCATCCGGGCCGGGACCCTGAACCTGAAGGACTGCTACGCCCGGGTGAAAAACGGCGAGTTGTGGGTGAAGGGGATGCACATCAGCCCCTATAAACAGGGCAGCTGGTTCAACGCCGACCCAGACCGGGACCGGCGGCTGCTGATGCACAAGCGGGAGATCGTCCGCCTGGGCGCCAAGGTGCAGCAGGAGGGACTGGCGCTGGTGCCGCTCAGCCTTTACTTCAAGGATAGCCTGGTGAAGGTGGAACTGGGACTGTGCAAGGGCAAAAAACTCTATGACAAGCGGTCCGACGCGGCGGAAAAGAGCGCCCGCCGGGAGATGGACCGGAAATTCAAGGAGGCAAACGCATGAAAAATCCCATCGTGACGATCAAGATGCATGACGGCGGCGTCATCAAGGCCGAACTCTATCCGGAGATCGCCCCCAATACGGTCAATAACTTCATCTCCCTGGGCCAGAAGGGCTTTTACAACGATCTGATCTTCCACCGGGTCATCCCCGGCTTCATGATCCAGGGCGGCGACCCCCAGGGCAACGGCACCGGCGGACCGGGCTATTCCATCCCCGGCGAATTCGCCGCCAACGGCTATAACAACGACTTGCGCCACACCCGCGGCGTGCTGTCCATGGCCCGCGCCATGGATCCGGACTCCGCCGGGAGCCAGTTTTTCATCATGCACGACGACGCGCCCCACCTGGACGGCCAGTACGCCGCCTTCGGCCAGGTGCTGGAGGGCATGGACGTGGTGGACCGGATCGCCGCCGCCAAGACCGGCTGGGGCGATAAGCCCCTCACCCCGCAGATCATGCAGAAGGTGACCGTGGAGACCTTCGGCCAGGATTACCCTGCGCCG
Organism: uncultured Oscillospiraceae bacterium; assembly: GCA_947630645.1. GTDB lineage: Bacteria > Bacillota > Clostridia > Oscillospirales > Oscillospiraceae > CAJOIG01. The sequence goes on from CANRIF010000057.1 coordinate 7,686, forward strand.
AAGAAAGCTTAAATCATGTAAACCAATATCGTTCTCATGCTTCGCGCGCCCGGCAGGCGGGCGCGCTCCGCGGGGCTGCAATGGTTTCGACGGGGGCGTGGGGGCGGGATAAGCGGGCGGATGACCCGGACATCCTTAAAACTGGGAACCTTTCAAATCAACTGAGAACGATCAACCCGTTCTGGCCGCCGCTTAAGGCAGGCCCGTCCAGCCCGGGAGTGCTGCGGCCCGGGGCCTGGGCGTCGACTAGCAGCGTCCGTGCGTGCGTAAAGCTTTGAACGCACCATGCATAATGAAGCTACCTGACCCGTTCCGCGTGACGGCTTGCGCCGGGAAAGGGAAGAGCGCGTAAGCGCAAAATAACCGCCTGCGCCCGGAGAAGGTCCTGCTGAAGTGCTTTCGGACAGGGGTTCGATCCCCCTCAGCTCCACCATATGGAGCGCCTACAGTATTTTGGACAGTCTGTTTCGGACTAGCCGGATACTGTAGGCACTTTTTATTTGTGTTTTTGTCTTATAATTTATGTGGATGCTGTGGCGGAAAACCATTCATCCTCCGCCTGATTGGGTATAGTTGCTTGAACTTTTTCTGCATCAAACAAGAAGGCACTACCGAGCAAAAAGTATGCACAATATGCTTCTGTACGAATCCTCTCGATTTCATCCAATGTATATACGTTATCCTTATGCAAATAGCCATTTCGGGTATGCTTAAAGAAGTCCTTCAGAAAATCCTGTGTTTTTCGGCCAATTATACCGTCAATATAAACAGAATATAGGCATTTCTTATTTCTTATAGTATAATCAATGCTTTCCAGTAGATTTCCGGCCATACTCAATACAGAAGACTTGTTTGCAATACTTAGTGGAACATACTTTTTATCATTTTTGCTGCGTAGAGTAAACTGTAGACTATCACATTTCGACAGCATCAGGGAAAATAGTAGTTGCTCAACTGATTTCAGATAGCCTGCGACGATTGCAGTTTGTTCCATTTCACCGTCGGTGCTTTCCATCAGGTCATAATACCACTCAGAACTAATGAAGCTGTCAACAAATGGTGTTGATGATATGCTGAGAATACCATTTTTGTGAAAACATGCTTTAAGTTTATTGATTTCATCTAGTTCAAACGTTTCCGCAAGAACTTCCTTATAGAATAAGCTATCAAATTCCTGCTTGATTTTATCCCACTTTTTTTGAAGCTCTCTTTTTGTCGGTATCGGTGAAACCGTAAGTCCTAGCATTATCTCAGCATCATAATTGAACCGCCCGATATACTCTTGGAATATTTCAAATTCACCAGGGCGTATTCCATCAAAGAACTCTTTGAGTGAAATAATATGTGTAATTCCTTTGTGTGGATAAGAACGATATTTATCATTGTTCGGAGGAAACAATAAACAACTTTCTTTTAATACTACCACTGTATGGTTGCTCATGCCATGGGCCACTGCTTCGTCCAAATCCGGCATGTATTCTTCAATCATAGAAAAATAGTAACCCTGTTTTTCCTCATCGCTCAAAATGTAAAAATCGACATCAGCCTTACAATCGCGCTCGACAACACGATGCCCAAACAGAATACAAAGTTGTTTACCCAAGTTTGCGAGCGTGTCCCGTGCTTGATGATTACTAAAATGTGAAATCGCCTTTAGAAGGTTAAGCCTAGGAGATGCAATATAAAATAAGGGTTGCGCGTGATAATAATTGTATGCAGTGTCATATGCATATTTAAAATTACGAATTGTATCTTTCAGCATTTCTGTCATGGAGTGAATAGCTTCTTCATATAGAACCCTAGAATCCATAAAATAAAGCCCTACCTCTCAGCGTGCTGTATATGTATCTATTATAACATAACCCGCAGAAGAATCAATAAGCTGGGATTAGTCTCCATGACTAATTGACATAAAGCGCATTTTGTGATAGTATTGCTCTGGCGCTAGGCGGTTGGTACTACCATTTTTATTTTGGGATCTAAAGTCCCAGAAAGACTAACTATTAAAAGTCAAGTCTGAATTAAGGAAAAAGGACGAAGAGGTGTGGGACCGCAAGAAGGCAT
>CANRIF010000058.1 GCA_947630645.1 uncultured Oscillospiraceae bacterium
TCTCGTCCATGGTGAGTTCAACTTCGATATGCTGCTTGACATTGAGTTTGGACAATAAGCATACCGTCTCCACATGGTGTGTACGGGGGAACATATCCACGGCGGTGCAGCGCTGGGGGCGGTAGCCTAAGCCGGCCAGGCGCTTGATGTCCCGGGCCAGGGTGGCCGGGTCGCAGGAGACGTACACCAGCGTCTCCGGTCCCATGGCGGCGATGGCGTCCAGGACCAGCTCGTCCATGCCCTTGCGGGGCGGGTCGGTGATGACCACGTCCGGCCGCAGGCCCTCCGCGGCCAGCTGGGCGGCCACGGCGGAGGCGTCGCCGCATATGTACCGCGCGTTTGCCACACCGTTGCGCTGGGCGTTGCGCTGGGCATTTTCCACCGCGGAGGGGACGATGTCGCTGCCGATGAGCCGGGCGGCACCCCGGGCCACGGCCAGGCCGATGGACCCCGCCCCACAGTAGAGGTCCAGCACCGTCTTCCCGGCGGGCTGGGCGTACTGTCCGGCCAGGGTATACAGCTTCTCCGCCTGGGCGGTGTTCACCTGGAAGAAGGTCAGCGGCGACAGCTCCAATCGCGCGCCGCACAGCGTCTCCGTCACCGTGCCGCGCCCCCACAGCAGCCGCACCGGCCCGTTGAGCGCCACGTTGCCGGGGCGGCTGTTCTCGCACAGCAGCACCCCCGTCAGTTCCGGCACGGCCCGGCGCAGCGCGTCCACGGCGCCCGCCGCCACCGGCCCCGCCGCCACGATGCAGGCGGCCAGGTCCTGCCCGGTCCGGCGCAGATAGAGGTGGCGCACCAGGCCCTCGCCGGTGGCCTCGTCATAGGCGGGGACGCCCTCCCGGCGCATCCAGTCCAGCAGCGCCCCGGCGGCCCGGTCAAAGGCCTCCGGCTGGAGCAGGCACCGGGGCGCTTGTATCACGTCGTGGCTCCGGGGCCGGTAAAAGCCGCACACCGGGCCGGGGGCGAAGTTGTAGATCGCCTTGTTTCGGTAGCCCTCCTGCCGGTCCGCGCCCATGATCCCATCCGCCTGCACGTCCGTGCCGCCGATGCGCCGGAGGGCACTGTTGACCCGGTCCAGCTTGAAGGCCAGTTCCTGGGCGTAGTCCATGTGCATACAGGCACAGCTGCCGCACTTGCCAAAGACAGAGCAGGGCGGCGTACACCGGGCGGGGGAGGGAGATAAAAGCGCCTCGCCCCGGCCCCACACCGCCGAGGCCGTCACCTTCACGATCCGCACCTGCCAACGTTCGCCCGGCAGCGCCCGCGGCACGAACACCGCCCGGCCGCCGATGCGGCACACGCCGTCGGCCTGGGAGGTGAATCCCTCTATGTCCGCCTCAAAAAGGGCGTTTTTCCGCAGCTGTTCCTGTTCCATAGGGCCATTGTAACACAGACGGCGGAAAAATGGCGCGCTTTTTCCTTCCGCCGGAGAAAAAACTTTTTTCTTAAGGAATTCTTAAAAAATGGTTGCATTGGAGGGGCGGGTGTGTTACAATTACCGTAACTTTTGTTACTATAATTACCACGAGGTTACAGAATGAGCAAGAGCGTCCCTGTGTTGGAAAAACTGGTATGTATCGTGCTGTGCGTGGCGCTGTGCGCGGGCATGACGGCGGCGCTGGCGGACGGGGAGGAGCCTGTCCCGGCGTCGCCGGAGCCGTCCGCCGAGCCGGAGGTCACGCCTACGGAGGAGCCTGCGCCCACATCGGAGCCGGTCCCCACGGCGGAGCCGGCCCCGGCGCCCACCCAGGAGCCGCACATCGCCATCCCGCCTGTGGCTGTCCAGACGCCCGTGGCCCCGGCTGCCGAGATAGTGGAGAGCATCGCCCCCGCGTCGGCGGCCGATAATGGAGAACCAGAAGACCCGCTCTGGTACCGGGCCACCCACGGGGCGAGCGCCATCGCCCTGACCGGCGCGGACCCCTTCGCCCGCTACACGCCCCGGAAGCTGAAAAACGGCGAGGCGCTGCGGAAAGGCATAGATGTGTCCACCTTCCAGGAGACGGTGGACTGGCCCGCCGTGGCCGCCAGCGGCATGGATTTTGCCATCGTCCGCGTGGGCTACCGCGCCAGCGTCACCGGCGCGCTGTGCTATGACGGCAAGTGGACCGCGAACCTGCCCGGCGCCCGCAGCGCCGGACTGAAGGTGGGCGTCTATTTCTTCTCCCAGGCGGTCACGGTGGAGGAGGCCAGGGAGGAGGCGGAGTTCCTGGTGAACGCCGTCAAGGGCTATCAGATCGACCTGCCGCTGGTCTTTGACTTCGAGGAGGCCGGCACCGGCAACGGGCGGCTGAAGATGGCGGATCTGGACCGGCAGCTGATGACCGATATATGCAATGCCTTCTGCGAGACGGTGGAGGCGGCCGGCTATGAGAGCATGGTCTACTCCAACCCCTACACGCTGGATAACTACCTCTACCGGGGTCAGCTGGGCCGGCTCTGGCTGGCCAGTTACATCGACCAGACCAGCTATGCCGGGGAGTATGAGTTCTGGCAGTGTGGCCAGGGGGCGGTCGGCGGCGTGAAGGGCGACGTGGACCTGGACTTCTGGTTCCAGCCCGGCGGCACCTCGGTCCCGCCCGGGAGCGACGCCGTGACGCCCACGGGGACCCCCGCGCCGTCCGCGACGCCGGAGGCCACGCCCGCCGCCTCGCCTACGCCTACGGCGACGGCTACGCCTGCCCCCACGGCCACTCCTGTTCCCACGGCCACGCCCTCTCCCACGCCCGCGCCGGCGATCCCGCCCAATCCCTTCAAGGATGTGGATACGGCGAAATGGTTCGGCGAGAGCGTCCTGTGGGCCTACGGCAAGGGCATCATCAACGGCATGAGCGAGGACACCTTCGGCCCCTATTCTGCCGCCACCCGCGGCCAGCTGGTCGCCATGCTGTACCGCATGAACGGGCAGCCGGCGGTAAGCACCACGGCCCCCTTTACCGACCTGACGGCGGATTACTATAAGGCGGCCGTCAACTGGGCGGCGGAGAAGGGCATCGTCAGCGGCTACACCAAGACGATCTTTGCCCCCAACAATAAGGTCACCCGCGAGCAGCTGGCGGCCATGCTCTACCGGATGGCGGGGAGCCCGGCGGCGTCCGGCTCTCTGGACGGGTTCACTGACGGCGGTTCCGTCCACACCTACGCCGCCGACGCGATGGCGTGGGCGGTGGAGAAGGGCATCATCACCGGATACCCCAACGGCGAGGTCCGGCCCGGCGCCTCCGCGACCCGGGCGGAGGTATGCGTCATGCTGATGCGTTACAGCAAACTCTGAACCACAGCGATTTGAGGTGAGAATTTGAAGAAGAACGGTTTTTTCACCGGCTTGCTATATGTGATGCTGGTGCTGCTGACGGTGGGGCTGGGGCTGATCGTGTTTTTCAACTACGGCGCCAACCGGGAGCAGCAGCAGACCATCGAGGCCGTGAAGGAGGCGGAGGCGGCCACGCCCACCCCCGCGCCTGTCGCCACCCCGGAGCCAACGCCGGAGCCGGAGCGGAACGCCGAGACCATCACTCTGGCCTTTGCCGGCGATCTGGTGGGGCAGGCCGGCCTGACTACCGACGCCAGGCACACCGACGGCGACGCCGTCAGCTATGACTTCTCCGACGAACTGGACGGGGTGGAGGCGTCGCTGGAGGACGCGGACCTGGCCATGTGTACCCTGGTCAGCACGGTCACCAGCAGTGGCGAGTACGACGCCTATCTGATGCCCGCGGAGGTGGGCGGCGCGCTGCGGGACGCGGGGTTCGACCTGGTGAACGCTGCCACCGATCACATCCTGGACCGGGGCCTGGAGGGCCTGACGGAGACGGTGGGCCATCTGAAAAACAGCGGCCTCGGCGTGGTGGGCGCCTATGACAGCGCCAGCCGCTCCTTCCCCGTGGCCGACGTGCATGGGATCAAGGTGGGCTTTTTGAGTTACGCTTACAGCACCGCCAGCGGCGTGGGCGGCAGTATGCCCGTGTCCGTGGCGGACAACAGCTGGTGCCTGGACCTGCTCACCTCGGACTATATGACCGCCATGGAGACGGTGGATTACGAGAAGATCGACGCCGACATCGCCGCCGTGAAGCAGGCGGGGGCGGACGTGGTGGTGTGCTTCGTGTACTGGTGGGACAACACCCGCTACTACACCGAGCCAAGGACCAACCAGGCCGAGGTGGCGGATCACCTGCTTGAAAGCGGCGTGGACATCCTGATCGGGGGCGGCGTCAAGTCCCCCCAGCCCATCGAGACACGCACCGTGGAGCGGGCCGACGGCACCGCCGCCAACTGCGTGGTGTGTTACAGCCTGTCCAACCTCATGAGCTGCTTTACCGACGACTATACGGACCTGTCCGCCGTGGCGCAGATCGAGATCAGCCGGGACACCGACTCCGGCGAGATCTGGGTCAGCGGCGTGAAGGCCGTGCCGCTGTATATGCAGGCCGACACGGAGGCCGAGGTGGGCAGCCGCTACCGGGTCCTGGACGCGGAGGCCGAGATCGCCCGCTTCGACGCCGGGGAGAGCGGCGCCGTGTCCCAGGAGACTTACGACGCGCTCAAGGGCGCCGTCACCGACCTGGCCACCCTGATGGGCGGGGAATACTTCAACGCCGTGGGGAACAAGCTGGACTTTCCCTACGCCGCGTCAAAATAGTAACAGCGCCCCCAAATAAGTGAACACGGCGGCGATTAAGCCGCACAGCGCCCGGCCCGCAAGGTGCCGGGCGCAGCTTATATCTGTGTCCGCCGTCACGCCCAGGGTCTGACAGTGGACGGATAGCCCGCCCCAGCCCAAGAGGAACGCGGCCGCTGCCAAGGTGACAGGCCCCGGCTGGAGGCCCGCCATGGCGGAGATGCCCCCGCCCAGTTCTAATAGGCCCCGCAGGAACGCCCCGGTCAGCGGTGACAGCGCCGCGAGCCACGGCCCCGCCAGCCCCAGCAGCGCGCCGAACAGCACCACATAGCCGCACACGGCCAGGGTGGAGGCCACGGCCCGGGACACGGCGCCAGTCAGCGCCTTGGAAAAGGGCGGCGGCGCGGCATGGTTGCCGGAGGGGGTGTCCGCGCCCTCCGGTACGGCGCGCTTTCGTCCCCGCAGGAGAACGCCCACGGCGATGGCGGCCAGCACATGAGAGACGTACAGCAGCAGGCCCGCCCGGGGGCTGCGGAACACGCCGCCGGCGGCCCCCAGGATGAAGGCGGGGCCGGAGTTGTTGCAAAAGGCCAGCAGCCGCTCCGCCTCGGACCGGGATATCCGCCCGGACCGCCGCAGGTCCGCCGTCACCGACGCGCCCAGCGGGTAGCCGCCGGCCAGCCCCAGAAAAAAGGCCTGGGCCCCGGCGGGGGAGACGCGGAAGAGCCTCTCCGCCGCGCCGCCGAGAAGCGTGCCCAGCAGCTCCGGCAGCCCCAGGGCAGACAGTAGGTTCGCCAGCGCGAAAAAGGGCAGCAGCGAGGGCACCAGCGTCATGGCGCACACGGCCATCGCCTGCCGCGCCCCCTCCGCCGCCTGGGCGGAGCGGAACACCAGCGCCGCGAACAGCGCGGCGATCGAGAGCAAGGGAAGCGTTTTCTTCATGCTCCCAGTGTATTCGGCGCAAGTCCTTTTTTGAACCGCCGGCGCATAAGATCGTCCTGGGTGATGAATGTGACGACGACAGAGCGTGTCTCTCTCACAAGGAAGGTGCTGTCCCGGCTGGACATCCAGGCCGAGGCGCTGACCCGGGCGCCCCGGATCACCATCTCCGGCGGCGACCGTGTCCTGATCGAGGGCCACCGGGGGCTGCTGGAATACGCCGGGGACCGCATCGCCGCGGCCGGGCCGGGCTGCCGCATCCTCATCAAGGGGGAGGGGCTCACGCTGGTGGCCATGGACCGCAGCGAACTGGTGGTGTCCGGGCGGCTGTGGGCGGTGGAACTGGAATGAGCTGGGCGCGGTACATCACGGGCTGGGCCACGGCGGAGGTATCCGGGGCGGAGCCGGAGCGGTTCCTGGCCGCGCTGGCCCGGCAGGGGGTGGCCTTCTGGGGCGCCGCGCCGCCACAGGACTATACCCTCACGGTCCGGGTCCCCCTCCGGGCGGAGAAGGTCCTGAGTGACCTGGCGGAGAGCGTGGGCTGCCGGTGTGTCATCCGCGCCCGCCGGGGCCTGCCGGCGATATTGGGCCGGCTGCGGCGGCGGTATGTGCTGATGGGGTGCCTGGCGCTGGTGCTGGCGCTGCTCTTCGTGGGAAGCGCGTTCATCTGGCAGATCGACATCACGGGCAACGAGACCATCCCCGACGGCCCCATCCGCCAGGCGCTGCGGGAGTGCGGCGTGGACATCGGCGCGTTCTGGCCCAGGCTCTCCCAGGACCAGGTACGCAACAGCGTCATCCTGCGCCTGCCGGGCATCCGGTGGATCACCGTCACCATCCGGGGCAGTCACGCCCAGGTCATCGTCCGGGAGAAGCGGGAGCATCTTCCGGTGCTTCAGGAGCGGGAACTGGTGAAGATCGTGGCGGTCAAGGCGGGGCTGGTGGAGGACGTGCAGCCTCTGCGCGGCACGGCGCTCACCGAGCCGGGGAAGGCCGTCTTGCCGGGGGAGACGCTCATCGGCGGCTACACCACCGGCCGCTTCGCCGTCCAGGGCCCCGCCCGCGCCATCGGCACCGTCACGGCCCGGACGTGGTATGAACTGACGGCCAAAGCGCCCCTCACGGAGACCGTAAGACAGCCCGGCGGGGAGAAAACGGTCCGCTGGGCGCTGATATTGGGAAAAACCCGGATAAATTTTTATAAAGGCAGTAGTATTTGCCCGGTGGGTTGTGATAAAATCATAGAGAGTTGGCCCATGCAGAGCGCGGGGCTGTTCACCCTCCCGATCACGGTGGAGCGGACGGTGTTCACCGCCCGGGACACCGAGGCGCGGCAGCAACCCGCGCTGCGGGAGGAGATGGAGGAGCGGCTCATGGCGCGGCTCGTTGAGGAACTGGGCGAGGACGGCGAGGTGCTGTCCAGCCAGTTCACCGCATCCACCGACGGGGACGTGATGTACGTCACGCTGCGGGCGGAGTGCCGGGAGCAGATCGGCGCCGAGGTCCCCCTGACGGCGGAGGACCTGGCGGAGATCGAGGCGAAAATACCACCAAAGACAGAGGAATAAAGGGTACATGATAGAGAAAACGATCAACGTCGAACGGATGGAAAACGTCATCAGCGTCTTCGGCTCCTTCGACCAGAACCTGCGTATCATCGAGACGGAGCTGGGCGTGTCCATCACCAACCGGGACGGCGCGCTGAAGATCGGCGGCGAGGCGGAGAGCGTCATGCACGCGGAGAAGGCCATCGACGGGCTGCTGGGCCTGGCGGCCCGGGGCGAGGCCATCGACGGGCAGAACGTGCGTTACATCATCAAGATGGTCCAGGCCGGCCAGGAGGACCGCATCGGGGACATCGCCCAGGGGGTGCTGTGCGTCACCGCCAAGGGCCGGCCGGTGAAGCCCAAGACCATCGGCCAGAAGACCTATGTGGACGCCATTAAGAACAACACCGTCACCCTGGGCATCGGCCCCGCCGGCACGGGCAAGACGTACCTCGCCGTGGCCTGCGCGGTGGCGGCGTTCCGGGAAAAGCGGGTGGAGCGCATCGTGCTGACCCGCCCGGCGGTGGAGGCCGGGGAGCGGCTGGGCTTTCTGCCAGGCGATCTGCAGAGCAAGGTGGACCCGTACCTGCGGCCATTATACGACGCGCTTTTCGATATGCTGGGGGCCGACAGCTTCCAGAAGTACATGGAGCGGGGCGACATCGAGGTGGCGCCCCTGGCCTATATGCGCGGCCGGACGCTGGACGACAGCTTCATCATCCTGGACGAGGCCCAGAACACCAGCCGGGAGCAGATGAAGATGTTCCTCACCCGCCTGGGCTTCGGCTCCACGGCGGTGATCACCGGGGACGTGACCCAGATCGACCTGCCCGCGGACAAGGTATCCGGCCTGAAGGAGGCCATGCGGGTGCTGGAGGGCGTGGAGGACATCGCCATCTGCCGCCTCACCGGGGCGGACGTGGTGCGCCACGTCATCGTGCAGCGCATCATCGAGGCCTACGAGCGCTATGCCAAGGACAAGCCCCCTGTGAAGACCTACAAGCCCCGTCCCAAGGGGCCGGGAGGGCGGCGCTGATGGAGAAGCTGAAGCTGACATTGCGGTGTGAGCGGGGCGTGAAGTGTCCGCCGGAACTGCGCCGGCGCATCAAGGCCGCGGCCCGGGCCGTGCTGGACGCGGAGGACGTGGCCGGGCCCTGCGAGCTTTCCGTGCTGCTCACCGACGACGAGGGCATCCACGCCATCAACCGGGCGTACCGGGACGTGGACAGGCCCACGGACGTGTTGAGTTTCCCCCTGGGGGACGAGGACCCGGAGACGGGGCGGGTCTTGCTGGGGGACATGGTGCTGAACGTGGCCCGGGCCGAGGCCCAGGGCGCGGAGTACGGCCACGGGGCGGAGCATGAGATCAGCTACCTCACCGTCCACAGCGTGCTGCATCTCTTGGGCTACGACCATGTGGACGAGGGGCCGATGAAAAAAGAGATGCGCGCCCGGGAGAAGGCCATCATGGCCAAATTGGAGCCGGATACGAAAACGGAGGATATAGGATGATAACGAAGACGGCTATGATCACCATCTGTGGGCGGCCCAACGTGGGCAAGTCCACCCTGACCAACGCCCTGGTGGGGGAGAAGATCGCCATCGTGTCCCCCAAGCCCCAGACCACCCGCACCCGCATCCTGGCCGTGGCCAGCCGGGGCGAGACACAGTTCGTGTTCGCCGATACGCCGGGCTTCCACCGGGCCAGGACCAAGCTGGGCGATTATATGGACGACGTGGTGCGCCAGAGCGTGGCGGACGTGGACGCGGTGGTGCTGATGGCCGAGCCGGTGCCCCAGGTGGGGGACATCGAGAAAAAGCTGATCGGGCGCATAAAGGAAAACGGCGTGCCGGCGGTGCTGGCCATCAACAAGGCCGACACGGTCCAGGACAAGCGGAACATCCTGCCGGTGATCGCCGCGTACAGCGCGGAGTACGACTTCGCGGCCATCGTGCCCATCAGCGCCCAGACCGGCGACGGGGTGGAGGAGCTGCTGCAGGAGCTGGATAAGTTCGCCCAGCCGGGGCCGGCGCTGTTCCCCGACGACGTAATCAGCGACCAGCCGGAGAAGCAGATCTGCGCCGAGATCGTCCGGGAGAAACTGCTGCTCAGCCTGGACCAGGAGATCCCCCATGGCACCGCCGTGGTGGTGACCAAGTTCGCCGAACGGGACGACGGCAGCGACATCATCGACATGGACGTGACCATCTACTGCGAAAAGCAGAGCCACAAGGGCATCATCATCGGCAAAAAGGGCGCCATGCTCAAACACATCGGAGAACTGGCCCGGAAGGACATCGAGGCGTTCATGGGCACGAAGGTGTTTTTGCAGACCTGGGTGAAGGTGAAGGAGAACTGGCGGGA
>CANRIF010000059.1 GCA_947630645.1 uncultured Oscillospiraceae bacterium
GACCGATGACAGCAACAGCATCCAAAACCAAAAGACCATGCTGCTGCAATACGTCATGGAACAGGGGTGGGAGCTTTACAACATCTACAGCGACGACGATTACACAGGAGCGGACCGGCGGCGGCCGGAGTTCAACCGGCTCCTGCAGGACGCGGAGCAGCGGAAATTTGACATCGTTCTCTGCAAGACCCAATCCCGCTTTACCCGTGAGCTGGAACTGGTGGAAAAGTACATACACGGTCTCTTCCCTCTCTGGGGCATCCGCTTCATCAGCATCGTGGATAACGCCGACACCGCCAACAAGGGCAACAAGAAATCCCGGCAGATCAACGGGCTTGTGAACGAATGGTATCTGGAGGATATGTCAGATAACATTCGCAGCGTACTGACCAGCCGCCGGGAAAACGGGTTCCACATCGGGGCCTTTGCGCTCTATGGCTACATGAAGGACCCCAACCAGAAGGGACACCTTATCATCGACGAGGAGGCCGCCGCCGTTGTCCGGGAGGTCTTTTCCCTCTACGCCCAGGGCTACGGCAAGACCGCCATCGCCCGGATGCTCAACGACCGTGGTATCCCGAACCCCACGGAATACAAGCGCCTGCACGGCCTGCGCTATATGCAGCCCGCCACGAAGAACAGTACCCTCTGGAAATACTTTGCGATAGCAGATATGCTGACAAATGAAATCTATATCGGTAATATGGTGCAAGGCAAATATGCCAGCGTATCCTATAAGACTAAGATCTGCAGGCCCCGGCCAAAAGACCAATGGATTGTTGTGAAAGGCACCCATGAGCCTATCATTGACCGCGACCTGTGGGACAGAGTTCAAGCGTTGATCGCCCAGCGCGCCAAACCCTTTGACAGCGGAGAGCTAGGTCTGTTCGCAAGGAAGGCCCGATGTGCCAGCTGCGGCTATGTCATGCGATCAAGCAAGAATCGCGGGCGGCACTACCTTCAGTGTTGCACCAGACATGTATCCAGAGACGCCTGCGTCGGGGCATTTATCCCGGTGGATAGACTGGAGAGGATGGTGCTGGACGAACTGAACAGATTGTCAGCGGAGTATCTCGATAAGGACGAATTGGAGCGCAACATTGAGTTTTGCGGTAATCTGCAGGAGAGAAAAACCAGCCTGCGGTCAGACATAGCCACCTATCAGAAAAAGATAGCGGAGTATTCCAAGGGCATCCGGGAACTTTATCTGGACAAGGTCAAGGGGCTGATCTCCGAGAGCGATTACAGGGAAATGTCCCAGGACTTTATCACGGAACGCGACAGGCTGGAACACGTTGTTGCTGACGGCGAGAAGCAGTTATCAGAGATAGAAGAACGTATCGCCGCAGGTGACAACCGCCATGAGTTGATAGAGCAGTACACCAACCTGGAACACCTGACCCGCGAGATCGTGGATACGCTGATCGATTACGTGACCATAGGCAGGCGGATACCCGGCACAAGGGACGTTCCAATCGAAATCCATTGGAATTTTTAGCAAATTGTTGTGCTTACATGGTCGTACCAGAGCAGAAGGCCCGGGTGACCTATGACAACATCCTGCGGATGGCGGACGATCCGGACGTGATCGACGTGATGCGCTTCCTGCGGGAGCGGGAGGTGGTCCACTTCCAGCGTTTCGGCGAGGCCATGGGCATCGCCACCGCCAAGATGGACCAGCGCAACGTGTACGCCATAAATCCCTCCTTCGACAAGAAGAAGTAAGACGAAACAAGACCCGTCCGGTACGTCCGGGCGGGTCTTGCTATTCAGCTTCCATACACGATCTCGGTCGCCCGTTCCGGCAGGAGCGTCGGATCGAAGACGTAGTAATTGGGGTGTTCCGGATAGGAGTCGGTGTACGCCTGCACCTGGGCGTCGGTCTGCATGAAGCACTCAAATGTGTCTCCCACCCGGCGGGGGCTGCTGTCGCAGTGATACCAGCCGTCGCCCAGATTGACCAGGTTCCACCAGTGGTCGCTGGTGCCGCCGACGCGCCGCACCTCCATCGTCTCGATGCCGCACTTTTGCAGCAGGAGCGTGAAGGTGGCGTAATAGGCGTAACAGTCGCCGTACCGGTCGTGCAGGCCCTCGTAGGCCCCGGCGTAGATGGTGCGGATGCCGGCGGTGTAGGAATACTTGATGTTGTCCCGGCACCACTTCCACAGGGCATAGCAAGTGTCCCACTTGGACATATCCGGTGTCACCAGCTTGGCGATCAACTCGTCTGCCAGTCGGTCCACCTCTTCCTGCCGGTCCGACGGCTCCACCACCAGCAGCGTGATCTCCTTCTCCGCCACGTTCCCGGCGGCGTCGGTGGCGATGTAGCGGACGGGATAGTCCCCTTCCTTGTCCAGGTCGACGTAGCTGTTCTCTATCTCCAGGGTGATCTCACCCTCCGCGTTGTCTGACACCTCCACCCCGCTCCGGTAGGAGACGGAATCGCCCACGCTGACCGTCAGGTCATGGGCGCCGGAGATGGTGGGCGGCGTGGTGTCCGTCATGACCACCCGCACCGCGGTGGACTGGCCGCCGCAGGAGAGCGTCAGATCATAGGACGCGCCCACGACGCGCAGCTGCTCCTCCGTCAGCGCTGGGGACAGGGCCGCGTCCTCCGGCGTGGCGTTCGGGGCGAAGAACACCGACGCGTCCGGCTGGAAACCCGCCTCGGCGGCCGCCTCGGTCCTGGCGATGCCGAGGGTCTCCATCTGCTGTGCGTTCATGGTCCTTCTCCTGGCGCACCCGCAGAGGCAGAGCAGGAATAGGCCGAGCCATAGTAGCTTTTTGATCTGGCTGTGCTTCACGATGCTTCCTTTCACGGTAACGGTATCCACAGGGGACATCTTAGCACAATCGGCGGGAACGTGTCAACAAACCCAGGAAAAGGGAGAGGCCCGGCCGGCGGCCGGGCCTTGCTGTTATTCTTCGATCAGCTTGGCAAAATCGTCCTCGGTGAGGATGGGGATGCCCAGGGCCTCGGCCTTGGTGAGCTTGGAGCCGGGGTTGGCGCCCGCCAGCACATAGGAGGTCTTTTTGGACACGGAGCCGGAGGCCTTGCCGCCGAACCGCTCGATGATCTCCTCTGCCTGGGACCGGGTGAACCGCTCCAGCGCCCCGGTGAGAACGAAGGTCTTCCCGGCGAAGCGGTCGTCGGCGATCTCCTCCTTGCTCTCAAAGGACACGCCCGCGTCCCGCAGCAGCCGGATCTGGTGGCGGCTCTGCTCCGAGGCGAACCACTCCACGATATACTTTGCCGTGATGGGGCCAACGTCGTCGATGACCGTGAGCTGCTCCTCCGTTGCCTCCATCAGCTCGTCCAGGGTGGCGAAGTGCCGGGCCAGCACCTTGGCGGCCTTTGCGCCCACCTGTCGGATGCCGAAGGCGCACAGCAGCCGGGCAAGGCCCCGGCCCTTGCTTTCCTCCAGGTTCGCGATCAGGTTCTCCGCGGACTTCTTCCCCATCCGCTCCACCGCCGCGACGGACTGGGGTTCCAGATAATAGAGTTCCGCCGGGGTCTTGATAAGCCCGGCCTTGTCCAGCGCCTCCACCACCGCCGGACCCAGCCCGTCGATGTCCATGGCGTCCTTGGAGGCAAAGTGGACGATGTTCCGCAGCCGCTGGGCCGGACACTCCGCCCCGGTGCAGCGGATGGCGGCACCGTCCATGTCCCGGACCACCGGGGCGCCGCAGACGGGGCAAGTCTCCGGCAGGCGGAACACGCCCTCGCTGTCCTTCTTGACGACTTGCAGCACCTCGGGGATGATCTCCCCCGCCTTCTGGACCAGCACCGTGTCCCCCACATTCACGCCCAGGTTCTCGATGAAATCCTGGTTGTGGAGCGTGGCGTTGGTGACGGTTGTCCCGGCCAGGCGGATTGGCTCGATGACCGCCTTGGGGGTAAGCACGCCAGTGCGCCCCACCTGGACTAGGATATCCACCACCCGGCTGGGCTTTTTCTCCGGCGGGTATTTATAGGCCACCGCCCAGCGGGGGTACTTGGCGGTGCTGCCCAGGGTCTGGCGCTGAGCCAAGCCGTTCAGCTTGATCACCGCGCCGTCGATGTCGAAGGGATAGCCCTCCCGCCCCTCGCCGATGTCGGTGATGGCGTCTGTACACTCTCTGGGCGTTTTGCAAAGCGTATGGGCCACCACGGGAAAGCCCATGGCGGCCATGGCTTCCAGCGTCTCGTAATGGTCCTTATAGGTCACGCCCTCGGCCAGCTGGATGTTGAAGCAGATGATGTCCAGCATCCGCTTGGCGCACACGGCCGGGTCCTTCTGCCGCAGGGAGCCGGCGGCGGCGTTGCGGGGGTTGGCCAGCAGCGGCAGCCCCTCCACCTCATTTTGGGCGTTGATGGTGTTGAACGTGTCGTGGGACATATAGACCTCGCCCCGGACGATGATGCGCGGCGGGGCGTTTTTCAGCGTCTTGGGAAGGCTACGGACGGTACGCAGGTTCTCCGTCACGTCCTCCCCCACCGCGCCGTCGCCCCGGGTGGCGCCCCGATACAGCACGCCGTCCCGGTACTCCACCGCCACGGACAGACCGTCGATCTTCGGCTCGGCCACATAGTCGTGGGGACCATCCAGGGAGGCGTCCATCCGCTCCACGAAAGCGGTCACTTCCTCAAAGGAGAACACGTCCTGCAAACTCTCCAGCGGCACGGCGTGCTGCACAGGTGCGAACGCCGCGCTCACGTGGCCGCCCACGTGCTGGGTGGGCGAGTCGGACCGTATCCACTCCGGGTGGGCCGCCTCCACGGCCTTCAGCTCGTTGTTCATCCGGTCATACTCAAAGTCGGACACCAGCGGCGCGTCGTTGTCGTAATAGGCCACGGACAGCGCCAGCAGCTTCTCCACCAGGGCGTTGTATGACTCGATCGTATAGTCCATGTTCATCTCTCCAAACTCATATAGGTGTCCGGCACCTGGCCGACGATCACCGTCTCGGACACCAGCACCTGGGTCTGCACCGACGCGTCCATGTCACGCCAGGGCAGCAGGAACGAAAGCTGCACATCCATATCCAGGAAGAGCTGGTGGCGTGTCTGGTTGATGCCGGCGCCGGTCAACTCGCTGCGAAACCCCGCCGTGCTGGAGGAGAGCATCGTCACCTGCACCGTGATGGCCGGGCCTCGGTTCATCAAGAGCGTGCTGCCAATCAGATTCGCCAGCGGTATCCGCACGGTGAGCGTGTCCTCCTGGGTCTGCCGGATGGTCCGGGACAGCACCTCCGCCGCCAGGCTGTTCACAGCCGTCACGTTGGCGCTCACGGCGGTGACATTGCCCGCGCTGTCCCTCTGCAGCTCTACGAGCGGCGCATCCCGGAAACGCTCCTCCCCCATGACCTCCTCGACGATCCCGTTCACCCGGGCGACCACCTGGTCCTTGGCGGCGGATATAGCGTACTCCCCCACCATGCCCCGCAAGCGGACGGCCATGGACCAGGCGCATACCAGCGCCATGGCAAAGCACGCCAGGGCCAGCGCCCTGCGGAGGGTATGGCGCGTATCCGGGTCCAGCGCCGTGCGCCGGGGCCACCGTCTTGTCTGCATAAGGTCACCCCCTATGCAGGACTATGACGGGATGCGCCCCGTTATGACACTATTTTGCCATCTCCTGCAAGAAGAGCCTCGCCAGACGCAGCTGGTCCTCGCACTCGGAGACCTTGGCAAGGCTGGCCGGCGAGTGGATGTTCCGCACAGGGACGGACACCGCCGCCACACGCACGCCCCCGCCGGTGCGCTGCACCACGGAGCCGTCCGTGCCGCCGGCGATCATGGTCTTGGTCTGCCAGGGGATGTCGTTTTCGTCCGCAAGCCGGCCCAGCAGCGCGTACAGTTCCCGGTCGTAGATAGTGCCGCGGTCCATGAAGGGGATGACAACGCCGTGGCCCAGCCTGCACACCTGCTTGTCCCCCTCCGCCGCGGGGATATCCGCTGCGGTGGTGGTCTCCAGGATCAGCGCCACCTCCGGCTCGATGCTCCGGGCCGCCACCGTGGCGCCCCGGGAGCCGACCTCCTCCTGGACGGTGAAGGCGAACCAGCAGTCGCAGGGCAGATCGCTCTCGATAAGCTCCAGCATGGCGGCGCAGCCGGCCCTGTCGTCGATGGCCTTGGCCTTGATGAACCCGTCGCCAAAGCGCACCACCGTGTCGCTGAAGGCGGCCAGGTCGCCGATGTGGACCTGACGCTGGGCCTCTTCCTTGCTGTCAGCGCCGATGTCGATATACATCTCCCCCATAGCGGGAACGCGCTTTCTCTGCTCCGGGGTGGTCAGGTGGAAGGCCTTGGCGCCGATCACGCCCGGCACCCGCTCCGGGCCGATGAACACCTGTTTGCCGAGAAGCACCCGCCGGTCGATGCCGCCGGCCTGGTCAAAGCGCAGATAGCCGCCGTCGGTGATATTGGTGACGATCAGGCCCACCTCGTCCATGTGGGCGCAGAGCATGACGCGTCGCGCCGGGGCCTTCGCGCCCTTTTTGAAGATCATCAGATCGCCCATGGGGTCGGTCCTGATCTCGTCCGCGTGGGGCATGGCGCGCTCCAGGATATAGTCGCGCACCTCGTCCTCGCCGCCGGTAACGCCGCCGAGGCAGCACAGCGTCTCCATCGTGTCCAGCATGGTCACACCTCCAGACTTTCCACATAGGCCGCCAGCAGTTCCACGATGGCGTCCATGTCCTCCCGGCAGACCACTTCCACCGGCGTGTGCATATATTTCAGCGGCAGCGAGATGAGCCCCGTGACAACGCCCTCCCGGGCCATCTGGACGGCGTGGGCGTTGGTGCCGCTGTTGCCGCCGGGGACCGCCTCCGGCCGGTAGGCGATGCCCCTTGTCCGGGCCAGCGCGATCAGTTCCCTGGAGAGGGCCGGATTCATGTTGGGGCCGATGCCGATGGCAGCGCCCTTGCCGCACTCGCAGGGCACCTCCGGCGCGTCCGGCATCCGGCCGTGGGTCACGTCCACCACCAGCGCCGCGTCCGGCTGCACGCTCCAGGCGGCCACGGTGGCGCCCCGGTGGCCCACCTCCTCCTGGGTGCTGACGAGGCAGCACACGTCCGCGTTCAGTTCCTCGCCGCATAGCCGCTCGAAGGCTTTGATGATGATGGCCGCGCAGGCCCGGTCATCCAGGGCCTTGCCGCACAGATACTTTTCCCCCAGTTCCTCGAAGGTGTTGCCGTACACCACCGGCGTGCCGGGCGGCACCAGCCGCTCCGCCTCCTCCTGGGTCAGCCCCACGTCGATGCACAGCTTGTCCGGCGGGAAGGCCTTCTCCTTCTCCTCGTCCGTCAGCACATGGGGCGGCATGGTGTCGATCACGCCGAACATGGGCGGGTCTGTAAGCACCTTCACCTCCCGGGCCGGGAGCATCCGCTGGTCCACCCCGCCCAGCATCCCGAAGCGGAGGAAGCCGTCCTTCGCGCCGGTGACGATGAAGCCGATCTCGTCCATGTGGGCGTCCAGCAGGATCATCTTGGCGCCCGGCTTGCCGCAGCGTTTGACGGCGATCATGTTGCCCAGCGCGTCGGTCCGCACCTCGTCCGCCACGGGACGCAGGTACTCCGCGATCCACGCATACACCGCGCTCTCAAAGCCGGAGGGGCCGGAGAGGTTGGACAGCGTCCTTGTCAGTTCTGTCAGGTCCATCGTATCACTCCATTTCTGAAACGATCTTCCGGAACAGGTCGCCCCGTTCCTCAAAGTTTTTGAACCGGTCGAAGGAGGTGCTGGCGGGACTTAGAAGCACCGTGTCCCCCGGACCGGCCGCCGCGGCCGCCGCAAACACCGTCTCGGTGAAACCATCTATCGTAAATATCTCCGGCTGGCCAGGCCGGTATTCCGGGGCAGCCTCCACCGCGGCCCTGATCTTGTCCGCCGTCAGGCCGGTGAGAAAGAGTTTCTTCACATGCCGGCAGATAGACGGGCCAAGGCTGTCAAAAGGTACGCCCTTGTCCTTGCCCCCGGCGATCAGGATGATCTTCTCGGGAAAGCAGGCAAGGCCCGCAATGGTCCGGTCCGGGCTGGAGGCGATGGAGTCGTTGATATAGGTCACGCCCCGGTGTACCCGCACCTTCTCCAGCCGGTGGGCCACCCCGGTGAAGGACCGGGCCACCTGCCCCATCGTCTCCGGCGGCACCAGGCCCCATGTGGCGGCGAAGGCGGTCATCATGTTCTCCACGTTATGCATCCCTGGCACCTTCAGTTCGGCGGCGGGAAGGATCTCTTTCTCCTCCTGCCCCACCCGGACGCAGATCATCCCGTCCGGCCGCAGATAGGCCCCCGGCGAGACGCTCTCCCGCCGGCTGAACCACCAGACGAAGCTGTTTGCCTCCGCCGCGCAGGCGGCGGTGACGGCGTTGTCCCGGTTCAGGACCAGGCGGGCGTTCTGCCGCTGGCGGCGGAAGATCTGCTTTTTCGCGTCGATATAATCCGGGTAATCCCTGTGGATGTCCAAGTGGTTGGGGGCGATGTTGGTGATGACGGCCACATCCGGCGAGCAGTCCATGCTGTGCAGCTGGAAGGAGCTTAACTCCAGCACCGCCGCGTCCTCCGGGCGTATCTTGTCCACATCCGCCAGCAGCGGATGGCCGATGTTGCCCCCCAGCCACACCCGCCGCCCCGCCGCCTCCAGCAGCTTTGCGATGACGGTGGTGGTGGTGGTCTTGCCGTCGGAGCCGGTCACGGCCAGGATGGGACAGGGGCAGAGTTTGAAAAATACCTCCATCTCGCTGGTGATCTGTGCCCCCGCCTGCACAGCAGCGGCCAACTCCGGCCGGGTGGGGAGAAAGCTGGGCGTGCGGAAGATCACGTCTCCGGCCAGATCGGAGAGATAGTCCTCCCCCAGATGGAAAAGCACGCCGCGGGCGCTGTATTCGTCGTAAAACGCGCCCAGCGCGGCGGGCGTGGACTTATCGTACACCGTTGTCTCCACGCCGGCGTCGGCCAGCAGGCCGATCAGCGGCCGGTTGGACAGCCCCGCGCCCACCACCGCCACGCGCTTTCCCCACAGCGAGGCGAGATATTCCTTCAATGTCAAAGCCAGACACCTCACGATCAGAGATATTATAATACAACATCTTGTGGTTTACAAGATACGAATCCCTACAAGACGGTATCAGTTGAAAAAAGAGACAGGAACGTGTTCCTGTCTCTTTTTTGATAAGCGAGCCTTCCTGTAAGCCGGGTCCTGTTGAAAACGGCCATCTATCTAGGCGCGGCGTTGCCGCCGCGCTCCAGCCACCTCCCCGGGGAGACCGGGCCGGTCATGTTCCCCTCCACGGTGTTGCTCCGGATAGAGTTTACAGCAGCGGTCTGTCGCCAGGCCGCCGGGTGGTCTCTTACACCGC
>CANRIF010000060.1 GCA_947630645.1 uncultured Oscillospiraceae bacterium
CAGGGCACCCAGACCCAGACCGCCGAGGGCGGCCTGCGAAGCAAGCACGCGGACTATATCTTCGCCTGCATCGGCGAGGAGCTGGGCATGGTGGGCTGCATTGCGGTGATCCTGCTGCTAGTGGCTATCATCCTGCGGTGCGTGTACGTGGGGATACACTGCCACAGCACCTTCGGGATGCTGGTGTGCATGGGCATGGCCTCCATGCTGTGCTTCCAGCTGTTCAACAGCGTGGGTATGTGTACGGGCCTGACGCCGGTCATCGGCCTGACGCTCCCGTTTTTCAGCTACGGAGGCTCCTCCCTGTTCACCATGTTCGCCGCCATGGGCATCGTGTCGGGCATACGATACCGGCCAAAACCGACCCAATTCCGGACCTATTCCTCTCTCTACTGACGAGTATGGACAGCAGGCGGCCCCAAGCCGCCTGCTCCTTTTTCATTCAGACCGGCGGCGCGTCCGCCGCGATGCGCCCGGCGAAGTCCTCCGCTAGCTTGCAGTAAAATCCGGCGTTGGTCACCTGCATATAGGCCTCCACCCACACCAGCAGGATCAGCCCCACCACCGGCAGCGCCACGCACAGCAGCAGCCAGCCGAGAAAACTCAAGTCCAGCACGAACGCCTGCCACTTATGCCCCCGCATGATCTGGCGGCTCAAACGGATACAGTGCCAGCAGGAGGCGCCGGGGTTGTCCAGCATGAGGTAGACGGCCAGGCGGTAGGCGTAGCTAGCCACGACGCCCGGCGCCAGCAGCGGCAGCCCCGCCAGCAGCGGCCACGTCTGGCCCGTCATGATGATCAGCGAGGTCACGGGCAGCATATACACCAGCGACCACATCATCATCAGCAGTGTGAGCAGCAGATGGATCCAGATGGCCCGGAGAAACACCCCGAACCCGTCGAACAGGTCGCCGCAGCCGGCCCGCTCCCGCCGCCACACCCGCAGGGCGTAGAGGGTGAACCCCACGCCCATCACCATGGTCATGACCTGCAGCGCCATGCTCAACAGCCCGCCGACGAATCCCCCGGTGGGGACCGGCTCCACATAGACCAGCACCCCCTCCCTGGCGGCGGCGTACATGGTCCGCACGGCGTCCAGCGTGCCGTCCAGGCTCCTGGTCAGCACGCCCAGCACCAGCATGATGCCCACCAGCACCAGCGTCACCCAAAAGGGCGCCGGCCGGGCCTGCCTCATGGCGTCCCGGGCCTCCCGTTTCAGTTGCTTGCGATCCGGCTTCACTTGCTATCGCTCCTTTTTGTCCGATACCGGCCCAGCGCCCGCACCAGGTACATGGCGCCCAGCCCTGTGAAGGCCCCGGTGACGATGGCCGACGCCAGCAGCGCCGGGCCGTACCACACCAGGGCCGCCGAGCGGGTCACCGCCATGGCCGCCAGCAGCTGGCCCGCGTTGTGGCCGATGGCGCCGAACACGCTCACCACCCACAGCAGCTTTTCCTCGAACCGTCCGATCAGCGCGGCCATCACCGCCCAGGACAGCACGCCGCCCGCCAGGGAGAACAGGATGGCCGAGAAACTCCCGGCGAACAGCGCCGAGAGCAGGATGCGTACCAGCAGCACGCACCCGGCCTCCCGCCGGCCCAATAGGACCATGGCCGTGAGGGTCACCACGCTGGCCAGCCCCAGCTTCACCCCCGGCACGGGGATGGGGGCGGGGATCTGGCCCTCGATGACCCATATGGTCAGTTCGATGGCCGCCAGCAGGGCCATGAATACGATCTTCTGCGTCTTGCTCATACGTCACTCTACGATCTGGATGACCAGGCGGTGGGGCAGGCACACGATAGGCACCAGCCCGTCGGTGATGGCGCCCTGGCGGACGCAGTCGTGGTTCGGGCAGTCGGCGTCCGTCACCTGGATGGCGCCGTGGCTCACCCAAAGGGTGTTGCTGCCCCATTCCGTCTCGACGACGCGCTCATAGGGCACCGCCACGGCGTCCAGGTCCACCGTGTCGTACAGCGCGCCGTCCACATAGATGGCCGCCCTGGTCCCGCCGCCGCGCAGCAGGTATGCCCCCGCGCCCAGCGCCGCCAGCAGGGCGAACAGCACGGCCCAAAAAACCGTCTTCCGCTTCATCGCCAACCGCCCGATCCTTTTCAACGATGCCTTCATTATATTATGCGGCCGCGATTTTTTCAACAGCCCATCCCCACAAATGCGAAAATGCCCTCGCCGCCCCCCGGCCCGAGAATTCTTAAAACCGCCGCCGACTGTTTACATTTTAGTTACAAGACTGTATAATGTCCCTGTGGACCCGCGGGAAGGGCGGCGAGCGCGCCGCCGGGTCCCCATCTCCCCCTGAAAGGAGGTCTGGCCTTGGAGCTGACAGCACAGGCCCTTGGCGCCTTCGGCCCCCGGCTGGCCGATATCTCCCGGTACATCCTGCCGTTCATCGCCGTGCTGATCGTGGCCCGGTGTGTACGCAGTATGCTCCGGGAGCGGTACGAGCCGGAGACGTGGGCATATCTGTATCTCAACGGGAACGTGATGATCCCCCTGCGCCACTGGGAGTGCCTGCTGGGCCGCGCCAGGAGCGTGGACGCCCAGATCGACGACCCCTCCGTGGAGAAGCTGCACGCCTGTCTCATCCGGGACGCGGCGGGGCTTTGGCGCATCTATAACCTGGGCAAGGGCGAGACAAGCGTCAACGGCGTGCTGGTGCCCGCCGGCGGCGCCATATTGCAGGACGCGGACGCCATCACCCTGGGGGAGCGTTCCGCCCGGTTCGTGGACCTGACGGAGCAGGAGCGGGCCAGCCTTCTCAAGTACCGCCACGCCCCCGGCCGCCGGGCCAGGCCCGTGGTGACGCTGCTGCTGCTGACCCTCTTCCAGCTGATCCTGGTGCTGCAGCACCTGGTCTATAACGAGGACGCCGGCCTGACCGTGGCCATCGCCTTCGCCGTCATGGCCGCCATCGGCTGGGTCTACTTCATCGTGCTGCGGGCCTCCGGGCGGCGTGGCTTCGAGCCGGAGCTGCTGGCGCTGCTGCTCAGTTCAGTCGGCATGAGCGTGGCCGCCTCCAAGGCCCCCTCGGACATCTTCAAGCAGCTGGCGCTGTTCGCCGGGGCGGTGGTGCTGTTCGTGGTCATGTGCCTGTGGATACGGGACCTGCAGCGGGTCAAATCCGTGCGGCTGTATGCCTCGGTGGCGGCGGTGCTGCTGCTGGGGGTGACGCTGGTGCTGGCGGACGAGCAGAACGGCGCCCGCAACTGGATCCAGTTCGGCAGCTTCTCCATCCAGCCGTCGGAACTGGTGAAGGTGCTGTACATCTATGCCGGCGCCGCCACGCTGGACCGGCTGTTCGTGAACCGGAACCTTATCTTTTACATCGGCTTTTCCGCCGCCTGCGTGGGCCTGCTGGCCCTGATGGGCGACTTCGGCACCGCGCTGGTGTTCTTCGTGACGTTTCTGGTCATCTCCTTCATGCGCTCTGGCAACTTCGCCACGGTGTTTTTGGCCGTGGCGGGGGCGGTGCTGGGCGTGATGCTGGTGCTGACCGTCAAGCCCCACGTCATCGCCCGGTTCCAGACCTGGGGCCATGTGTGGGAGGACGTGGACTGGCGCGGCTACCAGCAGTCCCGGGCCTTGACCGCCGCCGCCAGCGGCGGGCTGTTCGGCTTCGGCGCGGGCAACGGCTGGTTCATCGGCATCGTGGCTGCCGAGACGGACCTGGTCTTCGCGGTGGTGTGCGAGGAGCTGGGCCTGATCACCGCCCTGTGCTGCATGGTGTCCCTGCTGGCCCTGGCGCTGTTCGTGGTGAAAAACGCCGCCGCGGGCCGCTCGTCCTACTTCGTCATCGCCGCCGCCGCCACGGTCAGCTCCATGCTGGTGCAGTTGTGCCTGAACGTGTTCGGCTCCATGGACATCCTGCCCTTCACAGGCGTTACCTTCCCCTTCGTCTCCATGGGCGGCACCAGCCTTATCAGCTGCTGGATGCTTTTGGCCTTCGTCAAGGGCAGCGACACCCGCGCCAACGCCAGCCTCGCCGTCATGCGGCCGGAGAAGTTCTCCGGCGGCCTGGGCGTGGAGGACAGCGGCGCCGACGACGAGGACGGCTACGGGGACGAGGACGTGGATTACGAGGCATACGACGACAGCGAGTACGACGATGAAGACTGCAGCGACGCCGACGGCTGGTATGGCAGCCCGGGAGGGGACAGATGAGAAAAGTCACGACCCGCGCCTTTGCGGTGCTTCTTCTGGTGTTCCTCACCGTCGCCGGTATGGGCGTATACATCTTCCGCCTGGCGGTGGACGGCGGCGACTGGGCCACGTTCTACGCCAACCGGAGCATCTATTCAAACGGCGTGCTGAACCGGGGCACCGTCACGGACCGGAACGACACGGTCCTGGCCTCGGCCAGCCCGGACGGCTTCCGTTACGCCGAGAGCGGCTCGGTGCGCCGGGGCTGCCTGCACGTGGTGGGCGACCTGGGCGGGAACATCGGCACCAGCATCCTCTCCCGCTACCGGCCGGATTTCGTCAACTACTCCTTCTTCACCGGCACCACCGGCGAGGCGGCCTCCATGAAGCTGACCATCGACGCGGACGTGTCCGCCGCGGCCGCCGACGCCCTGGGCGGCACCAAGGGGACCGTGCTGGTGTGCAACTATAAGACCGGGGAGGTGCTGTGCATGGTGTCCTCCCCCAACTGGGACCCCTCCCAGGGCGTCCCCCAGGACCCGGGCGACGGCGCGTTCATCAACCGGGCCATCAGTTCCACCTTCGCCCCCGGCTCGGTGTTCAAGCTGGTGACCACCGCCGCGGCCCTGGAGACCATCCCCGACATCTGGGACCAGACCTTCACCTGCGACGGCAGCACCATCATCGGCGGCCAGACGGTGAAATGCACCGGGCACCACGGCACCATCACGGTGGAGCAGGGCCTGGCCCACTCCTGCAACGTGGTGTTCGGCCAGATCGGCAGCCAGCTGGGCGGTGAGCGCATCAGCCAGTACGCGGAGAAATACGGCCTGACCAGCGAGCATACCCTCAACGGCACCATCGCCACCGCCGCCGGTAGCTTCCCCGTGGCGCCGGGGGCGGGCGACGCGGCCTGGGCCGCCATCGGCCAGTACCAGGACCTTCTCAACCCCTACGCCTTCTTGCGCTTCATCTGCGCCATCGCCAACGGCGGCACCGTGGTAGAGCCCACCATCCTCTATGGCGAGAGCGCCGGCACCATCCAGCTCATGTCGCCCTCCACCGCCCAGACCCTGTCGGAGATGATGAGCTACAACGTGGAGCTGGAGTACGGCACCGGCACCTATCCCGGCCTGGAGATGCACGCCAAGACCGGCACCGCCGAGGTGGGCGACGGCACCACCCACGCCTGGTTCGCCGGCTTCATCACCAACGCCGACGCGCCGCTGGCCTTCGTGGTGATGGCGGAGCGGGCCGGCAGCGGCTACCGCGTGGCCTCCCCCATCGCCAACACCGTGCTGCAAAAGGCAGTCTCCGTTTTGAACTGAGGACATATGATCGACATATCCCTGCAAAATGTGAAAAAGGGCTTTGGCGGTGTGGAGGTGCTGCGGGGCGTGAACTTCGACATCCACGCCGGGGAGCGGGTGGCGCTGCTGGGCCCCAACGGGGCCGGCAAGACCACCCTTCTGCGTATCCTCACCGGTGCCCTGGAGCCGGACGAGGGAGAGGTGGTCCTGGCCGCGGGCAAGCGGGTGGGCCTCATCTCCCAGATACCCGTCTACCCGGCGGGGTACACCACCGAGGACGTGCTGCGCTCCGCCATCCGGCACCTGGACGAGATCAAAGAAAAAATGGCCGCCCTGGAGGCGGCCATGCAGACGGATTTCTCGGCGCAGACGCTGGCGCGGTACGATAAGCTGGCAGCGGAATACGACCGGCTGGGCGGGTACAACGCCGACTTTGAGCGGGAGCGGGTGGCCAACGGCCTGGACCTCTCCCCCGCCATGCGCGCCCAGAGCTTCGAGAGCCTCTCCGGCGGGGAGAAGACCCGGGTGAACCTGGCCCGGCTGCTGTTGGAGGACACGGACATCCTGCTGCTGGACGAGCCCACCAACCACCTGGACCTGAAAAGCACCCAATGGCTGGAGGACTTTCTCCTGCGCTTCAAGGGCACCGTCCTCACCGTCAGCCACGACCGCTGGTTTTTAGACACCGTGGCCCAGCGGACCATCGAACTGGACGACGGCGTGTGCCAGTTCTACGCGGGCAATTACAGCTTCTACATCGACGAAAAGCAGCGCCGCTATCTGGAGATGCAGCGCCAGTACGAGAAGAACCAGCGCCAGATCGCCCACCTGGAGCAGGCGGCCCGGGACCTGCGGCTGTGGGCGTTTCTTGGAAACGACAAGCTATATAAGCGGGCCTTCTCCATGGAAAAGCGCATCGCCAAGCTGGACACGGCCCCCAAGCCCAAGCGGGAGCGGAAGCTGAACGTGCGCTTCAAGGAGCGGGACTTCTTCGGCGACGAGGTGCTGGTGGCGGACGATCTGGGCAAGCGGTTCGGGGACAAGACCCTCTTTTCCCACCTGGACCTGCTGATCCGCCCCGGCGAGCGGGTCGCCATCATGGGCGACAACGGCAGCGGCAAATCCACCCTGGTGAAGGTGCTGCTGGGCCTGGAGACGGCGGACACGGGCTACGCCCGCCTTGGCCCGGCCATCCGGGCGGCCTACCTGCCCCAGATCATCACCTTCCCCCACCCCGAGCGCACCCTGCTGGACACCCTCATCTACGACGACAAGGCCCAGCCCCAGGACGCCCGGGACCGGCTGGCGGCCTTCAGCTTCACCGGGGAGGACGTGTTCAAGACGGTGGGGTCCCTCTCCGGCGGGGAGCAGAGCCGGCTGCGGCTGTGTATGCTCATGAAGGACGACATCAACTTCCTCATCCTGGACGAGCCGACGAACCACCTGGATATCGCCAGCCGGGAGTGGATCGAGCAGGCCCTGGACGCCTACGGTGGCACGCTCCTGTTCGTCAGCCACGACCGCTGGTTCACCGACCGCTTCGCCACCCGGATATGGGAGATGAAGGCCGGCGCGCTCACCGACTTCGCCGGCGGTTACAGCGAGTATGAGGCGTACAAGGCCCGGCAGACCGAGCTGGACCTGGCCGCCCGGCACAAGGAGCCAAAGGCGCCCCGCGCCCCCCGGGCTCCCCACACCTCCGACCCGGCCAAGCTGCTGGCCCGGCTGGAAAAGGAGATCGGGAAGCTGGAATCCGCCCTGGCAGACGTGGCCGCCCGGGAGGAGGCCAGCGCCACGGATTACCAGAAGCTCCTGGAACTGGGCGCCGAGCGGGCCGCCTTGCAGGAGAAGCTGGATGAACTCTATGCACAGTGGGAGGCGCTGGCGGAATGAAAAAGCGTCTTACCAAGGCCCAGCGGGTCCTGTTCGGCGCGGCGGCGGTCTGCGTCCTGGCGGGCGCGGCCTTCGGCCTGCTGCTCCGGGGCTACCTCACCACGGCGCTGGCGTTTTTCGGCACGGCGGCGGTGCTGTGCTTTTTCGGCGCCCTGGCCCCCAAAAAGACCCCTGGTGCCCGCCGGGCGCGGTGGGCCATGGC
Organism: uncultured Oscillospiraceae bacterium; assembly: GCA_947630645.1. Lineage (GTDB taxonomy): Bacteria > Bacillota > Clostridia > Oscillospirales > Oscillospiraceae > CAJOIG01. Next base: position 7,567 of record CANRIF010000060.1, read on the forward strand.
GGCGGCGCTATTGGTCGGCCTCGGCTGCTTCCTGGCGGCGGAGGTCCCGGTGCTGCGAGACGCCCGTTCCGACGAGGACGTTTCCGCCCCGTACCTCATCGTGTGCGGCGCGGGGGTGAACGGCTCGGAGCCGTCCCTGTCCATGGTGGAGCGGCTGCGGGCGGCGGAGGATTGGCTGGCCGCCCAGCCGGAGGGCGTCGCCATCCTCTCCGGCTCCCAGGGTCGCGGTGAGGACCTGTCCGAGGCCCGGGCCATGTATGTGTGGCTGACAGGGCGGGGCGTGGACCCGGACCGGCTCATTCTGGAGGAGCAGGCGGACAACAGCCGGGAGAATATCGCCAATTCCCTGGCCATCATCGCCCAGCGGGGCGGCGACCCCGCCGGCCGGGTGGCCATCCTCTCCAGCGACTACCACCTGCACCGGCTGCGGACCATGGCCCAGCGCCAGGGCTGCCAGCCCGTGATGGTGGCGGCCCGGTCCACCTGGGCGAGCCTGTTCGTCAACTACGCCGTCCGGGAGGCCGCCGCCATGTGGAAGCTGTGGCTGCTCGGCACATAAGAGGATAGAGGGCTGTTGCATCGCAACAGCCCTCATTTTCTTTCACGCCAGCCCGGTCAGCAGCGCCGTCCGCGGCGGCCTCGATGATAATGATCATCTGAAAGGGAAACGCCATAAGGCGTTCCCCTTCACCTCGCCGTGTGTCCGGCGGAGGCCCATGTCTCGGCGGCCACGGGGGTCCATTTTTTGGCGTAGGGCGCGGTCTTGGCGCACAGATGCGCGGCGCTCTCCGGGCTCTGGTAGTCGGTGTTCACAGCGCCCGTCTCGGCCACGATCCGGGGCAGGATATCCGGGTTTTCCAGCATGGGGCAGGGCCGGAGCATATTGCCGTTGAAGGGCTGGCCCTGGTGGTAGGCCAGGAAGATGGGGCTCTTCAGCGCGTCCAGCAGGGACACGTCGTGTATGTTCACGTTGGAGTAGTGGATGAACACGCATGGCTCCACGTCGCCCTTGGCGTTGATGTGCAGATACCGTCGGCCGCCGGCGATGCACCCGCCCACATATTCTGCGTCGTTCTGGAAGTCCATGGAGAAGATGGCCTTGGAAGAGCGGAAGGCGCGGACGGCGTTCAGCATCTTCATGCGCTGCTGGGGAGAAGGCAGCAGGTCGGTGGCGGCGTCGTTGCCCACGGGCATATAGTGGAAGAACCACACGAACAGCGCCCCCGCGTCGATCAGCTGGTCGAAGTATGCCTCGCTGCTCACGTCGTCCACGTTCCGGCTGGTGTAGCAGGTGGAGATACCGAAGGGCAGCTTATAGCGCTTCATCATCGCCATGGCGTCGTGGACCTTCTTATACACGCCCTGGCCCCGGCGGGAGTCGTTGGCCTCCTCAAACCCCTCCAGGGAGATGGCGGGGACGAAGTTGGCCACCCGGAGCATGTCCTGGCAGAACGCCTCGTCGATCAGGGTGCCGTTGGTGAAGGCCAGAAACTCGCAGTCCGGGTGCTTTTCGCAGATGCGGATGAGGTCGTCTTTGCGGACCAGCGGCTCGCCGCCGGTGTAGATGTAAAAGTAGGTGCCCAGCTCCTTGCCCTGGGTGACGATGGAGTCGATGTCCTCAAAGGACAGGTTGAGCTTGTGGCCGTACTCGGCGGCCCAGCAGCCGGTGCAGTGCATGTTGCAGGCGGAGGTGGGGTCCAGCAATATGGCCCAGGGGATGTTGCAGTCCTCTTTGGCGCTGATCTCGTCCTGGGTGGCGG
>CANRIF010000061.1 GCA_947630645.1 uncultured Oscillospiraceae bacterium
GCGGTGAGCATGACGATGGGGAAAAGGTGGCTCTCCCGTATCCGGCGGCACAGGGCGAACCCGTCGGTGTCCGGCAGCATCACGTCCAGCACCGCCAGGGAGATCTCCTCCCGCTCCACGGCCCGCAGCGCCTCCGCCCCCGTGTACGCGCACAGCACGTCGTAGCCCTCGTTTTTCAGATACACCGTCACCAGCTCCGCGATGGCCCGCTCGTCGTCCACCACCAGTATCTTCTCCGCCACAGCCGCCGCCTCTCTTTCTGATAATACAGTTTTAGTATAACACAGAAAGCCGGCTCCTGTCTGCGGCAAAACGCGCGGTAAATCTTACGATTTTCTTACGGCTCCCGCCAGCCGAGCCGGGGGAGCCGTGACCTATATTTCCTTTTTCGGCTCGGCCATCACGGTGCGCTGGCCGGTGTAGATCACCATGCCGGGCTTCGCCCCCTTGGGCTTTTTCACCAGCCGGACCTGGGTGGCGTCCACCGCCACACGCCCGGCCTGGCCGCCCTCAGACCAGAACGCCGCGAGGCACGCTGCCTCGTACACGCTCCGCTCGTCCGGCTCGCCCCCCTCGCACCGCAGGATGACGTGGGCGCCGTGGAGTTTTTGCACGTGCAGCCACAGGTCCGTCCGCCGGGCGGTCTTGAAGGTCAGCTCGTCGTTTTGCAGGTTGTTGCGCCCCACCAGCACCTCCAGCCCCGCCGAGGTGGTGAACCGCATGGGCTGGGCAGGCTTTTCCCGGCGCTTGCCCTTGCCCCGCGGCTCCTTCACATACCCCGCCGCGGCCAGTTCCTGGCGCACCGCGTCCAGGTCGGCCTGGGTCTGGGCACGGTCCAGTTCCGCCGCCACGGAGGCCAGATACTCCGCCTCCGCCCGGTTGGCCGCGATCAGCCCCGTCAGGTGTTCGCAGGCGGTCTTTTTCTTGGTGTACTGCTTGTAATACGCCGCCGCGTTCTGGGCCGGGGTCTTGCGCGCATCCAGCGGCACGGTCACCTGCGGCCCGTCCGGCTCATAGAAATCCTCCGCCGTGAGGCTCTCCTGCCCCGGCCGCATCCGCCAGATGTTGGCGGTGATAAGGTCGCCCCGGCGCTTATCCTGCTCCCGGTCCTCGGTGGCGGCCAGTTCCTGGACGCGCAGGGCCAGCTTCTTCTCCGTGCGGTTCTTGGCACTGCGGACAAGCTTGGTGAGGCTCCGCGCCCGGCTCTTCAGGTGTTCGGCCCGGTCCTTCTCGGCGTAAAACGCCTCCAGCAGCACCGACCAGCCGGGATAGGTCACGCTCTCCACCGTGGGGCCGTACTGCAAAATGGGCAGGAACGTGAAGTCCTTGGGCTTGCCGTCCTCCACCAGCATGGTGGGGACCCGCGCCAGCCCCTCCAGGCCGGTGAGGTCTTCCGCCAGGCCCCGCCACTGCATCTCCCGGCGCACCAGGGGCGACAGGCCCGAGAACTTCCCCGCCTCCGGCTTGGGCGGCAATCGGTAGATAAGCCCCGGCAGCAGCTGGCGCTTGGGGCTCATTTGCTCGTCCACCCGCCGCGCCGCGTCCACGATCCGCCCATCCGCGTCCACCAGGACAAGATTGGCGTTGCGGCCCAGCAGTTCCACCGCCAGCGTCCGGGGTGCGCTCACCCCCAGCTCGTCGTAGCCCTCCAGCCGGAGAAGCAGCATCCGCTCGTTTTCCGGCTGCTCCACCGCCGTCACCCGGGCGCCCAGCAGGTGCTTTCTGAGCAGCATACAGAACATGGGCGGCTGGGCGGGGTTCTCATAGCTTGCCTGGGTCAGGCACGCCCGCGCCGAGCCGGAGCCGAAGCACACCAGCAGCCGCTGGGTCCCGGCGCCGCCGCGCAGAGCGAACACGACCGTGTCCTTCTCCGGCTGGTGGACACGGTCGATCTTGCTACCGGTGAGCCTTTCCGCCAGTTCCCGGCCCAATTCCGTTATGAATACGGCGTCAAGAGGCATGGTCTTCCTCCCAAATGACACGAAACAGTTCCCCGGCCCGCTCCGTCTCGCCGGCCAGCCACAGGTACCCGAACAGGGCCTCCAGGGCGGTGGCGGCGTGGTACTGGGCCACGGTGCATCCGGCGGGGCAGCCGTGGACGTGGGCGTTGCGCCCCTGGTGGACGATGCGCTGCTCCTGCTCGTTCAGATAGGGCAGCAGCTTTTCCAGGGCCGCGGCCTGGGCCGGGGCGGCCACATGGGCCACCGCCGCCCGGTGCAGGTCCCCCACCCGGCCGCCCCGCCGGGCCAGCGCCGTGCGTACCAGAAGTTCATACGCCCCGTCGCCCACATGGGCCAGTTCCAGCGGCCCCAGGGTCCGCAGCGTCTGCCCGTCCAGGGGCTCGCACAGCGGCTTCACAGCAGTTCGTCCTCCTCGTCGTCCATATCGAAGGGCGGCATATCCTCGTCCCCGCCGTCCTCCTCCGGCGCCGCCGGGGCGTCTGTCCCCGGCACGGGAACGAACTGGTCGCTCTCGCTGATCTCGGCGAACTCATGGGCGATGGTGTCCACGGGCGCGGTGCCCTGGGCGTACTGCATCTCCTGCCACTGCTGCTTGGTGATGACGATCTGCCGGGGCTTGGAGCCCTCGTAGGGGCCGACCACGCCCACCTCCTCCAGCTGGTCGATGAGCCGGGCGGCCCGGGAGTAGCCCAGCTTCAGCCGCCGCTGGAGCATGGAAACGGAGGCCTGTTTCGTCTCAAAGATGACCTCCACCGCCTGGGGCAGCAGTTCGTCGTAGTCGTTCTTGTCCCCGGAGGCGTCGTCCTCCGCGGGGGCGTTTTTGGCGTCCTTATCGGCGGCTGCCTTCTCGATCTGGGCCAGGATCTCGTCGGAGTACTCCGCCTCGGCCTCTTTCTTCACGAAGTTGATGATGTCCTCCCGCTCCTCGTCGGTGACGAAGGCGCCCTGGAGCCGGATGGGCTTGCTGCCGATGGGCGAGTAGAGCATATCGCCGTTTCCAAGCAGCTTCTCCGCCCCCTGCTGGTCCAGGATGATGCGGCTCTCCAGCGGCCCGGACACGGACAGCGCGATGCGGCTGGGGATGTTGGCCTTCATCAGGCCGGTGATCACGTCGGCCCGGGGGCTCTGGGTGGCGATGACCAGGTGCATCCCGGCGGCGCGGCCCATCTGCGCCACGCGGCAGACGGACTCCTCCACCTCCTTGGAGGCCACCATCATCAGGTCGGCCAGCTCGTCGATGAAGATGACCACCTGGGGCAGTGTGGGCTCCCCCTGGCTCTTCATGGCGGCGTTGTATCCGGCCAGTTCCCGCACCCCGGCCTCGGAGAACAGCCGGTAGCGTTTGAGCATCTCCACCACCGCCCATTGCAGCGCCCCGGCCGCCTTCTTCGCGTCGGTGACCACGGGCACATACAGGTGGGGCATCCCGTTGTAGACCACGAATTCCACCATCTTTGGGTCGATCATGATCATGCGGACCTCGTCGGGGGTGGAGCGGTACAACAGGCTCAATATCATGGAGTTGACGCACACGCTCTTGCCGGAGCCGGTGGTGCCGGCGATGAGCAGGTGGGGCATCTTGGCAAGGTTGCTGACGATCACGTTGCCGCCGATGTCCTTGCCCAGGGCCACGCAGAGTTTGTTCTTGGAATTTTTGAACTCGTCCGAGCCTACCAGGTCGCCCAGCCACACGGTGTGGATGCTCTTGTTGGGCACCTCCACGCCCACGGTGGATATCTTGTCCGGCACCGGGGCGATACGCACGCTCTTCACGCCCAGGCTCAAGGCGATGTCCCCGGCCAGGTTGGTGATCTTATTGAGTTTCACGCCCTGGTCCAGCTTCAGCTCGTAGCGGGTGATGGTGGGGCCGTGGACGGCGCCGGTCACGCTGGCGCCCACGCCGAAGCTGCGAACGGCGTTCTCCAGCTGGGCTTCGGTCTCGTCCAGGTCCCCGTCTGCCTCGTAGGAGCCATCGCCGCCGCTGCTGTTGAGCAGTTCCAGTGGCGGGAAGACGTACGCGGGCTTCTCCTCCGCCTCGCCCTGGGCGATCTCCTTGGCCACGGCGGCCGCCTCGGCGTCCTTGTCGATCTTCACCTTCTCCACCGGGGCCGCGGCGCCCTGGTCCATGTCCGCGGACTGGAGCTGCACGCCGGCGATATCCGCCGCCTCCTCCACGGTCATGGGGACCACATCCTCGGTGGGCACGGCGCGGCGGGCGGTGGACACGGGCCGCTTGGCAGGCTCCGCCGCGGGCGCGGCGGGAGCAGGGGCGGGGGCCGGGGTCCCGGCGGCGCGGCGGGCGCGCTGGGCCTTTTTCGCCTCCAGCGCCTCCGTCACCCGGGTCATGGCCTCCGGGTCCACATCAAATTCCGCGAAGAGCTGGTCCTTGGCCTGCTCCAGATTCTGGTCGTAGAAATTGCGCCGGGGGGCAGGCTTTTTCGCCCTGGCCGGGGCCGGCGGCTGCTGCCGCTTGGCCGGCGCGGGCGTCGGCTCCGGGGCCGGCTCCGTCTTGCGGATGGGCTTGCGCCCGTCCAGGGGGAACAGGTAGTCGTCCGGGGTGAAGAACTCGTCGTCGCCGGGGATGTCCGGGTCGGGCACCCGCTCGTACTCCAGCCGCTGCCGGTTCCGGAACCGGCCCACCAACTCCCCCACGGACAGGTCCAGCCCCTCCAGCACCAGCACCGCCATGGCGATCACCAGCACAAGGAAGCTGCCGATGGAGCCCAGGGAGCGTTTGAGCGCCTCCCCCAGGATGCCGCCGAACACGCCGCCGCAGTGTTCCGTCAGGTCGATGCCCTGCTTCCACAGCTGGGAGAAGCAGTTGCCCAGCCGCTCGAACACGCTGGCGCCGCCGAAAGGCCCGAAGGGCCGGGCGTACAGCAGCGCGTGGATGAACCCGCCGTAGGCCGCGGGCAGCGCCAGCACGCAGGCCAGGCGCACCGCCACGGGACGGCCCCGGTGGAAGCCCAGGATGTACGCGCCCCACAGCAGGCACACGGGGGCGATGTAATACCCCTCCCCGAACAGGCCCTGGGACAGGTCCCGGACGGCCTTCACCAGCCACGCGTCCACCGGGAACCAGCCGATGGCCGCGATCAGCCCCAGAAACAGCAGCACGCCGCAGCCGATCTGCCGGCGCATAGGCTGGCGCTGGGGCGCGCTGGCCGCGGCGCGGCCGCCGCTCCGGGCCGGGGTCTTCTTCCGGGCAGGTGCGGTGCTGCGGCCGCCGGAGCGGGAGGCGGTCTTTTTCTTATTTGTGGGTTTCCGGGCCGTGGAGGTGGGCTTTTTCGCCCCGCCCCGCCCGGAGGTCTTCTTCTGTGCCATAAAAAAGCTTCCTCTTGTCGGTCACGCGCTCAACCGCAGCCACACCACGATGCTCACCGCGCCCACGACCCAGCAGTAATAGGCGAACCCGCCGAAGCGGCCCTTGCGGACGATGCGCTGCAAGAGCCGGATGGACAGGTACCCCGTCACCCCGGCCACCAGCATCCCCACGCCGTAGGCGGGGAGCATGGCCGTGTTCACGCCCTCCTCGATCACATCCAGCACCTGCAGCACCACCGCGCCCGCCACGGACAGCAGGCTCATGAGGAACGAGAACCGCACCGCGAAGGTGCGCTTCAGCCCCCGGGCCATACCGGCGGAGATGGTGGTCCCGGAGCGGCTGAGGCCGGGGATGGTGGCCAGCCCCTGGCCCAGGCCGATGATGAGCGCGTCCACCACGGTCATATCCTCCACATCCTTGCGGCCCTTCGGGAGCCGGTCGGAGATGTACAGCAGCGTGCCTGTCAGGATCAGGGCCGCGCCGATGAACCAGGGGATAGTGTTCAGGCTCTCGATGGCGTCGTTGAAGGGCACGATCACGAACAGCGGCACCGTGGCCAGCAGGATCATATAGATGAGCTTGCGGGCGGGACGGCCCCTGGCGGACAGGCCCCGGCCGTGGAAGAGGTCCCCCGCCATGTCCCCCAGCTCAAAGAACATATCCGCGATGTCCTGCCGGTAGGCGATCATCACCGCCACCAGCGTGGCCAGGTGGAGCAGGATATTGAAAAACGCGCTGCCGTCCAGCTCCATGAGCCCAGCGCCGCCCAGGATGTTCTCCAGCAGCGCCAGATGCCCGGAACTGGAGATAGGCAGAAACTCCGCCACGCCCTGGACCAGGCCCAGGATGGCGGCATATACGATCACCATAGCGATTCCCCTTTGCGTCGTGTTAGTCGTGTTATGTATACCATTTCAGTATATTACCACACTTGGGGGAAAAATGCAACCACCAGCCGCCATCCAAAGGCCCGCCGTTGTTGACGAGGGCGGTAAATAGATGGTATAATCGGCATATCATCTGGCGGCGCGGCCCCGGCCGCCCGCCGCCCATCCGGAGGACCGCCCATGGCAAGGAGCCTGGAACCCTATCAGATGATAGAGCGCAGCATCATCACCAAATACCGGAAGACCCTCTGGCGGCCCTTCGTGGAGGCGGTCAAGCGTTACGCGCTCGTCCAGGCCGGGGACCGGATCGCGGTGTGCGTCTCCGGGGGCAAGGACTCCATGGTGCTGGCAAAGCTGATGCAGGAGCTGCACCGCCACTCCGAGGTGCCATTCGAGCTGACGTTTCTGGTGATGGACCCAGGTTACAGTGAACCGAACCGCCGCCAGATCGAGGCAAACGCCGCGCTGCTGCATGTGCCGGTGACCATTTTTGAGACGGACATCTTCTCCGCTGCCGTCGCCGCGGAGCATGACGCCTGTTATCTGTGCGCCCGGATGCGCCGGGGGTATCTTTACAGCAAGGCCCGGGAGCTGGGCTGCAACAAGATCGCCCTGGGCCACCACTTCAGCGACGTGATCGAGACTACGCTGATCGGTATGTTCTGGGGCGCCCAGCTGCAGGCCATGCCCCCCAAGCTGCACAGCTCCCACTTCCCCGGCATGGAGCTGATACGCCCGCTGTACTGCGTGCATGAGGACGACATCATCGCCTGGGCCAACTACAACGGCCTGCGCTTTTTGCGCTGCGCCTGCCGGTTCACGGAGGGCACGGAGACGGGCGAGATCCGTTCCAAGCGCCAGCAGGTCAAGGAACTTCTCCGCACGATGCGGCAGACCGACCCCAATATCGAAAAGAGCATCTTTACCGCCCTGCACGCGGTGTGCCTGGACACCTTCCCCGGCTACAAGACCCAGGGCCGGGCCGTCTCCTTCCTGGACGGGTACGACGACCGGGGCGGCGAGAAACAAAGAAAGGACGAATGACTATGAAAAGACCGATCGCTATCCTTCTGGCGCTGGCCCTGACGCTGGGGCTGGGCGCCACAGCCCTGGCCGCCGTCGACGAGCCGGACAGGTACGGCAAGGTGGACTGCCTGCCCGACGAGCAGCCCGCCCCGGAGGACGACCTGTACGCCTACGCCGACTTTGAGATGGTGTCCGAGGCCGAGATACCCCCCGGGTATCTGGGCTGGACGTACTCCGTGGAACTGTCCGCCGAGATCGACCAGGAGATGATGGATATCATCTCCGAATGCGTGGCGGGCGCCGGCACCTATGAAAAGGGCACCCCGGAGCAGAAGATCGCCGACCAGTATCTGGCCTATGTGGATATGGACAGCCGCAACGCCGCCGGCATCGACCCGCTGCGCCCCTATCTGGACCGGATCAACGGCGCCGAGACCATCCAGGAGTATGTGGAGGCCACCGCTTACATGGACAGCGACATCAGCTATTACAGCCTCCTGGGCTTCACCTCCACCATCGACCTATACGACTCCTCCGTCTACTCGCTGGTGCTGGGCGCGGCGGACCTGGGCCTGGACCAGCCCTATCTGCTGGACGAGCGCCAGTCCGACCTGTGGGAACTTTACACCGATTACCTGACGGATCTGTTCGCTTTGAGCGGCGTACCGGAGGACGAGGCGGCGGAGAAGGCCGCCAGCGTGTTCGCCTTCCAGCAGGATCTGGCCGCCGACTCCCTCTCCCCCGCCCAGTACTATGACTACACCATCGCCTACGTGCCCATGAGCAAGGAGGAAGTGGACGCCCTGCTGCCCACGGTGGACCTGGACGCCATCCTGGAGCTGGAGAACTTCGCCGGCATCGACGAGATGTATGTGGAGGACCCGGGCCAGCTGAAGGCCATCGGCCAGCTGCTCACGGAGGACAACCTTCCCCTTTTGAAGGACTTCTCCACCGCCATCTTCCTGAAGGACACGGCCTTTTACCTGACCGAGGACTTTTTCCAGACCGACCAGAACTTCACCGCCGACCGCTATGATATGTACCCCATGTCCGTGGAAGAGGCCGCCCCCTACAACGTGATGAACGACCTGGCATGGGACTTCGGGCGCATCTATGTGGAGGAACACTTCTCCGAGGAGAGCAAGCAGTACGTGGAGGACATGACCCGGGACATCCTGGGCGTGTTTGAAGAGCGCATCGACGCGCTGGACTGGATGAGCGACGAGACCAAGGCCGCCGCCAAGCGCAAGCTGGAGACCATGGGCATGAAGATCGGCTACCCCGACGATGACGCCTGGCCCGCGTATCTCGACGAGATACAGTACCTCGCCCCCGCCGACGGCGGCGTGCTGATCGAGAATCTGTTCAACGCCGGCCGGGTCTTCCGCAACTACATGGAGACCCTGCCCGGCACCGAGGTGGACAAGACCCTGTGGGGCATGACCCCCCAGGAGGTCAACGCCTATTACAGCGCCAGCAACAACGAGATCGTCATCCCCGCCGCCAGCATCCAGGGCGCGTTCTATGACCCCGACGCCAGCTACGCCTACAACCTGGGCGGCATCGGCTCCACCATCGCCCACGAGGTCACCCACGCCTTCGACAGCAGCGGCGCCCAGTTCGACGAGTACGGCAATTACAATATGTGGTGGACCGAGGAGGACATGGAACACTTCAACGCCCTGTGCGACGAGGTGGCCGACTATTACAGCGCCATCGAGATCATCCCCGGCTACTCCATCAACGGCGAACAGACCCTGACGGAGAACATCGCGGACCTGGGCGCGATGGCCTGTATCGCCCAGCTGTGCGGCGACGACCCCGAGGACCTGCGGGAGATGTTCATCAACTACGCCCACACCTGGGGCGAGAAGCTGACGGAGGACTACCTTATCGACGTGCTGCTCAACGACGAACACTCCCCCGCCTGGGCCAGGGTCAATGCCGTGGCCAGTTCCACCGACGCCTTTTACGAGGCCTTCGATGTCCAGGAGGGCGACGGGATGTATGTGGCCCCCGAGGACCGCGTCGGCATCTGGTGAC
>CANRIF010000062.1 GCA_947630645.1 uncultured Oscillospiraceae bacterium
TATTATACCATGTCGCGCGGTTCCGGCGTTAGCCGGGAGCGCGACCGGTATCCTGATGTATAATAGTGGCCATGTCACTATTATACCATGATATGGCCACGATATCAAGATGCGCCCTTGTGTAAAGGGGGCTGTCGCCGCCGTCAGGCGGTGACTGAGGGATTGTAACAACCCCTCCGAGCCGCCTTGCGGCGGCCCACCTCCCCTTACACAGGGGAGGCTTTGGAGCAGCGGCAAATTCCCCTTTGTGTGAGAGATGAACAGGGCGGGAGCATCGTTTAAGATGTTCCCGCCCTGGGGTTTGTTTCGTTCCGAATTTTTACGCGGCGGCCGGCTCTGCCTGTTCGTCCTCCGCCTCCTGGGCGACAGGGCAAAGCTGGCCGTACCGGGCCAGATAGGTGGCCAGGCCCGCCCGGGTGATGGGGTCGCCGATGGGCAGAGCCCAGTCGTCGCCGGTCACTACGCCCGCGTCCAGCGCCCAGGTATAGGGGAAGGAGAAATCCGCCGCGCCGGGCCAGCCCTGGTCCACCGCCAGCTCCCACAGCGCCGTCAGCGCCTCGTCTAGGCTCACGGTGCTGCCGTCCGGCCCGAAGGCCGCGTCAGCCTCCTGCATATCCTCCCCGGCCAGCGCACGCAGGGCATAGTCCAGGTCCGCCCGGCTGGCGGGGGTGCCGACGCCGAAGGTGTCGTTGATGTCCAGGGCCGGCAGCACGCCCTCGGCCAGGCACCAGGCCACGCCGTCATGGTACCACTGCAAGGCCGGGAAGGCGTAGCTCTTGCCCTCCAGCTTGGCGTAGCAGGGCATGAGCGCCATGTTCAGCGCCCCCAGCCAGGTCTTGCCGCTGCCCCGCTTCACCTGCAGGTCGTTGATCATCACGTCCCGCGTCCGCAGGATCTTCCCGGTGTTGGGGCTGACGATGCTGCTGACGGTGCTGACCACATAATACTCGCCGTCCACCTTGCCCAGGTACATCATCTCGTGGCCGTCGAAGCACAGCGCCGCGCCCAGGGGCAGCTCGTCCAGGATGCGTTTCTTTTCCTCCAGGGACATATTCGTCATGTCGATCTGGTCGATGTTCATCTTGGACTGCCAGTTGCCGTTGCGGCCGATGTCCAGGCCAAAGCAGCGGTAGATGGTGCGGATCATGCCGGAGCAGTCTTCCACGTCCAGCATCCCGCCCCAGCCGTAGGCGTCCCCCAGGCTCTCCAGCGCCACCATGGCGATGTTCCGCATGGTCAGGGGCAGATAGCCCACGCTGACCTTGGCCGTCTCGGGGATCAGGGCCATCTGCTTTTCATAGGTGCCGTCCGCCCGGCGCACGGGCAGATACACCACATAGTTGTGGTAGGGCGAGCGGTTGCCGATAAGCTGGTCCGGCTCAATGTCCGTCACCAACTCCAGGGCCGTCCCCTGGGAGAGCATCCGCCGGGCCGTCTCCGGGGCAGAGTTGGACGCGTCGGTATATTCCTTGTTCCCGTACACCACCAGCAGATTTTCAGACGGGAGGTCCCAGGCGGCGAGCCACTCGTCCTTGTCGGCGCACAGGGCCACGTCCTCCGCCGGCACCCAGCCGGAGCAGCTGGATATGCGGGCCTGGTAATACTTCCCGTCGGCGGATGTGTTGTAGATGAGCATGGGCTCGTTGACCCGGATGGCGCTAAGGGACTGGTAGTCGAAGTCCGGGTCGTTGGGGTCGTCCAGAAGGGGGTCCGGGCTGGGGAACACCCGCAGGAGCGTGCGCTTTACGGCGATGCCATAGCGCACCGGCTCGGCCGCTCCGGCGTCGGGGTCCAGGCAGTTGTCGATCATGGCCTGGAAGTACTCCCAGGTCGCCTCCTCCCCCTCGCCGGTATAGGTCCAGCCAAAGTAATGCTCCGCGTCCGCGGTGGCGGACTTTTCCAGGTTCCTGTTGTAGACCGGGCCGTTGTATGTCTCGCCGGCGGAGCGCAGATCCATGACCATGGTGCCCTCCCGCTCGGCCGAGTCCAGGTTGAACGCCTGGATCTCCTCCGGCGTCAGGATGATCTGGTCCGCGCCGGGCTGCCGGTCCGCCCAGTACGAGGCGTCCGACATCTCCGGCGTCACGCCGGGCATGAGCGTCACCTCACCGGCCGCCAGCGCCGCCGGCGCGAGACCCGCCAGGACCGCCAGCGCCAACAGCGCGCTCAAGATCCGTTTCTTTCTGTGAAACATATCCGCCGCCTCCATGGATAATGATCTCATAGGTCAATTATAGTATCAAATGACCGCCGGTTTCAACCATTTTGTCTCAAATCGGCAGGATCACGGCGGACACCTCTTTGCGCCTGGCAAAGTATGTTGGCGCCTCGGATCGTTATCTTCGGATAGGCAGAACGGCATCGGACATGAAAAAGCCTTGGAAACCGCGGTTTCCAAGGCTTTTTCCTATCTTTCCGTCATGTCCGCCGTCTGGTGGACTGGCGTTCGATGATGATGGAGGCGGTCACGTTCGTCTGCACCTGCAAGGTGGGGTGGCGGATGATCTCTACCAGATGCTTGCCGGCCCGGACGCCCAGGTCCCGCACGTCGATGTCCACCACGGTCAGCTGCGGCTCTGTGAACCGGGAGAAGGGGTAGTCGTCAAAGGTCAGCACCCCCACGTCCTCCGGTATCCTCATCCCCCGCTCCTGGATGGCCGCGACGCACCCCAGGGCGATGTAGTTGTTGGCGCACACGATGGCGTCCGGCAGCTGCTTCTCGTCCAGGAGCCGGTCCGTCATGGCGTAGCCGTCGGCGCGGGTGGACTGGCCCAGGCGGACGTACTGGTCGTCCAGGGTATGCCCCCGGGCCTGCAGCCCCTCCTTCAGCCCTTGCAGCCGGTGGGCGGAGCCAAGGTCATAATACTGCCCGCCCAAAAACGCGATGCAACCGTAGCCCTGGGAGAGCAGGAACGAGGCCGCCACCGTGCCGGAATAGACGTTGTTGTTGTCGATCCAGCAAAGCTGGCTTTCAAAAGTCGGCATCCCCAGCACGATGTGGGGGAACTGGGTCCTGGTCAGCAGCGCGGACAGGGGGTGGGTCAGCACGGACACATGGATCGCGAGACCGTCCGCGCTCTTGCGGGAGATGATGTCCTCCGCCACCTCATAGGCGCCCGCCGCGTCCACGCCCCGCAGCATGAGCCGGTAGCCCCGGGCGCGCAGCGTCTGCTCCAGGCCCGCGATGATCTCGAACATATGGGGGTTCTGAAAGGCGGCGTCCGGGCCCAGGTCGGCCAGCACCGTCACGACGCGGGTGGCGCCCCGGGCGAAGCTCTGGGCGCTGGCGCTGGGGTAGTAATTCAGCTCCCGCATGACCTGCCGGACCCGGTCCGCCGTCTGCTGGGAGATGCTGTAATGGCCGTTGATGACCTTCGACACCGTGGAAACGCTGGTCCCGGCGGCCTTCGCCACATCCTTGATGGTCACGCTCACGGCACACCCTCCCCTCGCGCCTCTACTATAATCCTTTCAGCCCGCCCCGTCAACGAATACGGCGAAGCCGAAGCCGGCCAGCGTGCCGGCCTCCAGCCCCTCGCTCCAGACGGAGGCCCCGGCACAGGGCGGCAGCGCCGCGGGCCTTGCCCCGGCGTTGAGGCAGACGGTGACCGTCTGGCCCTGGTATGTACGGGCTAACGCCAGCAGGGCGCCTCCCCGCTCCGCCTGCAAAATACGGAAGTTCCCCCGCCGCAGGGCGATATATTCCCGGCGCAGGGCGATGGCCCGCCGGAAAAAGGCGAGCAGAGTCTCGTCGCCCCCCTGCCAGGGCATGGGGCGGCGGTACTCCTCCTCCGTGAGGCCCGTCACGCCCAGCTCGTCGCCGTAAAAGACCGTGGGCATACCGGGGCAGCAGAACATGAACAGCACCGCCAGCTTATACCGGGCGGTATCGCCCCCGCATAGGGACAAAAACCGGGGCACGTCGTGGCTGTCCAAAAGATCCAATTGGGCCGGGACCATCTGCGCCCGGTAGCGCATGAGCATATCCCCCACCCGCCCGGCAAAGTCCGCCGCGTCGATGCTGCCCTGGGCGAAGAAGCGTTCGCTGTGCTTACGCAGGTCGTAGTTCATGGTGGAGTCGAACATATCGCCCCCCAGCCAGTGGCCGGCGCTCTCCCACACCTCGCCGATGAGCAGCGCCTGGGGGTCCGCCGCCTTTACCGCCCGGCGGAAGGCACGCCAGAAGCCGTCGTCCACCTCGCTGGCCACGTCCAGCCGCCAGCCGTCGATGTGGTATTGCTCGATCCAGTACCGCCCCACCCGGCAGAAATAGTCCCGCACCTCCCCGTTCGCGGTGTCCAGCTTGGGCATAGTCCGCTCGTAGGCGTAGCAGGCGTAAGGCGGGTATGCCTCCGGGTCCTCCGGCCGCCGGACGGGGAATTCCAGGTGATAGAACCAGTCCTTGTAGCGGCTCTGCTCCTGGTTTTTCACCACGTCGTCAAAGGCGAACCAGTACCAGCCGCAGTGGTTGAACACCCCGTCGATGATGACGCGGATGCCCGCGCCGTGCAGGGCGTCCACCAGGGCGCGGAAGGCCTCGTCGCCGCCGAAGCAGGGGTCGATGTGCCAGTAGTCCAGCAGGTCGTATTTGTGGTACGCCCCCGCGGCGAACAGGGGGTTGAAGTATACGCAGTTGACGCCCAAGTCCTTTAAGTATCCGATGTTCTCCCGCACCCCGTCCAGGGTCCCGCCCAGCCGGCCCCGGACCGTATGGCCCCCATGCTCGGCCCGGCCGGGCCGGCAGCAGATGGTCTCACGGCCGGAGGCGAAGCTGTCCGGGAAGATGTTGTAGACCACCGCGTCGTTGACCCAGTCCGGCACCCGGGCCACGTCCGCCCGGTGGTTGATGGGCAGCTTGAAGTACTGGGATCGGTCGTCCACCAGACGATCGGTGAAGACGCCGCCGTAATAGAGCGCCGTCGTCTCACCGTCGTCCAATTCAAAATAGTAATACACCCGGTCGTAGGGGCTGTCCACGATCACCTGCCAGTAGTCGTGCAGGGAGCCGGACGCCTCCAACTCCATAGGCGCGGGGGTGAACTCGATGGGCGTCACCCGGCAGGCTGTGTCGCCGTACCAGAGCGTCACCCGGCGCAGGTCCCCTCTGGCGCACCGCAGCCTGTACACGATCCGCCGCTCGTCCAGGCCGTGGGCGTACTCGCTCATGGGGATGTGCAGTACAGCGTCCGGCCTCATCCCTTCACGCCTCCCGCGGTCAGGCCGGAGGTCATGTGCTTCTGGCACAGGAAGAAGATCACCAGCACCGGCAGGCTCACCACGATGCTGGCCGCCGCGAACACCGGCCAGGAGCCGGTCATCTCCGTGGCCTGCAGGGCGTTGAGGCCCGCCGCCAGGGTGTAGTTGGCCTCGCCGGTCAGGAAGGTGGTGGCGTAGATATACTCGTTCCACACATAGATCAGCACCATCAGCGCCGTGACCACGATGCTGGGCTTTGCCAGGGGCAGCACCATCCGCACCACCACCTGCATATCGCTGGCCCCGTCCATGCGGGCGGCCTCCTCGATCTCCACGGGGATGGTGTCGAAGTAGCCCTTGGTGTTCCACAGGCTGAACACCGCCATGGTGCCCGTGTAGACCAATATCAGCCCCGTCCGGCTGTTCACCAGGCCCATGGGCCGCAGCAGCCGGTAGATGGCGAACATGGAAAGCACCGCCGGGAAGGAATTGAGCAGCACCAGGCATTTGAGGATGGCCCGCCGCCCGGGGAACCGCCGGCGGGAGAAGCAGTAGGCCGCCGGCACCGCCACCGCCAGGGATAGGGCCACCGTCACCGCCGCGAGGAACACCGTATTTTTGAACCAGGTCATGATGTCCTCCCCGAACAAAACGGCCTTATAATTGTCCAGGGTGAAGTTCTTGGGGATGAAGGAGAAGTCGGAGCTTAGAAGGCTGTTCTGCCCGTTCAGGGACACGCTCACCGCGTAGAGGATGGGGATGAGCGTGACGAAGCACAGCGCGATGAAAAAGACGTTCAGCGCCGTGAGGGAGAGATGCTCCTTCCACTTCTTTTTGCTCATTGGTCCCCCTCCTCCCGCAGCTGATACCGCGCGGAGAACGCGATCAGCAGCACGAAAATGATGATGGAAATGGCGGAACTGTAACCGTAGTTGTTGGTGATGAAGGCGTTCTCGTAGGCGTAGGTGAGGATGGTGTGGAACCCGGAGCCTGTCTTGGCCCCCGCCTGCTGGGTCAGAAGATACACCACGTCGAACTGCTTGAAGGTGGTGAAGATGGTGATGATCACCGCCGGGGCGATGATGGGGCGGATGGCCGGCACGGTGATGTATCGGGTCCGCTCCAGCCAGCTGGCCCCGTCCAGCAGGGCGCTCTCATAGTAGCTTCTGTCGATGCTCTGCAAGGCCCCGTCCATGATCATGATCATAAAGGGCAGCGCCAGCCACAGGTTCACGATGGAGCAGCAGATGAACGCGGATACGTCGCTGGCAAGCCACCGGGCAGCGGCCAGGCCCAGCTTCTCCATCCACTGATTCAAAAGCCCGAACTGGCTGTTGAAGATGCCCGTCTTCCACAGCAGGATGGACACATACCCCGGCATGGCCCAGGGGAACATGAGGATGGTCTTGTAGAGCTTGCGAAGACGCAGCTTCTGGATGTTCAGAAGGCTGGCCAGCACGAAGGCGATCACCAGCTGGAAGACCATGCTCACCGCCGTCCACAGAATCGTGGCCAGCAGCGCGGACAAAAACCCGGAGTCGAACACGAACAGCGCCCGGATGTAGTTGTCCAGCCCCACGATGGTGAAGTCGAACCAGTGGTACACGTTCATGTTGGTCAGGGAGATGTAGGCCGTGTACAGGATGGGAAAGACCACCATCAGCCCGATGAGGATCAGAGATGGGCTGGACCAGGCGTAGGAATACAGCGTCGCTCTCTTGCGGCTTTTCATGGCCCGGCCCTCACTTCATGGCGGAGATGAGGTCGTTCGCCTGTGCCAGGGCCGCGTCGAAGCTGGCGCTGATGTCCTTGCCGGACAGGTCCACGTCGGTGAGCAGATTGCCCGTCACCGTCCACATCACGTCCATCTCCGGGATGTTGGGCATGGGCACGGCGATCTCGGCGGTGGCGCGCATGGCCTGCACCAGCTCGTCCTGGGCCACCTGGGGGTCGTCGTAGCACTTGGCGTTGGCCGGGGCGCAGCCGCTGGCCAGGGCCAGGGACACGCCGATGGCGGGGTCGGTCAGCGCCGCGAGAAGCTTCTTCACCGCCTCGGTCTTATTCTCCGCGGCGAACTTCAGCACATGGACGCCCTGCACGCCGGAATAGGGGGCCAGGGGCTTGCCCGTCTCGTCCACGGTAGGCATGGGCGCGATGCCCAGCTGGATGCCCGCCTCCCGGGCCGAGGGGACCATCCATGGCCCGCCGATGGTGGCGTCCGCCTTGCCCTCCAGAAAGAGGGTGTTGACCGTGTTGTACTCCGTCTCGCCGGGCATGAGCCGGACGAACTGCAGGTGGTAGGCAAGCGCCTCCTTCACCGCATCGGCGTCGGGGAAGGGCGTGCCGGCCTCGTCGATGATGGACCCGCCGAAGCCGTGTATCCAGGCGGCGCTATAATAGGCCGTGCTGTGCTGCTCCACGAAGCCGTACCGGCCCCGGCCGGTGTTGGCCTGCATATAGGAGAGAAGCTGGTCGGTGGTGGCGGGCACGCTGTCCGGCAGCATATACCGCTGGTTATACATAAAGAGCAGCGTCTCAAAATACAGCGGCAGCTGGTAGAGCGTGTCCTTGTAGGTGGCCGCGGCCAGGGTCATGGGAAGCAGGTCCTCCAGGGCGGCGGCGTCCACCAGTTCCCCGATGGGGGAGAGGATGCCCATCTCCGCGAACACGCCGATCTTGTCGTGGGCGAAGATGAACATATCCGGCGCGGCGGTGGGGTCGTTCCCCACCAGCTTCAGGGAGTCCGTCAGGCTGGTCTTTTTCTCGAAGGTGATCTCCAGGTCGGGTACCGCCTGGGCAAGATAGTCCTCCAGCGCCTGGATCACCGCGTCCTCCTTGTCGTGCCAGATCACCAGCTTGTTGGCGTCGGCGTCGTCCGCCCCGTTCTTCCCGCCGCAGGCGGCCAGGGCCAGGAGCATGGCCAGGGCCAGCAATAGGGACAAGCATCGTTTCATCGCATGATCCTCCTTCATTGCCGATGCGGGTACACGGTATCCGTGTACCCGCATAATGGTTCGATCTGTGCCGCTTAAGGCGCTTCGTAGGAAACCTCGGCGTTTTCCGCGTCGGTCACCGTGATCCACAGCTCGCTGCCCGGCTCTACCGAGAGGTCGCTGGTCTGTACGCTGCCCTCGTTGCCGTTGATGATGACGGAGTTGATCCAGCCAGGCACCTGGATGGCGTACCAGCCGTCCTCCTCCGCGGTCATGGCTTCGCCGGGCCAGGCGCTGAAGGCGTTGGTGCCGTCAGGCGCGGACCAGGCCCAGCAGCAGGGACCGGCCCAATCCTCGGGGACCTGGGCGTGGACCGTCACGTCCTCCACCGCCTTGTCGGGGTCCTCGTAGGCCACCTCATAGGTCAGGTCGTTGTACACCGTGATCCACAGCTCCTTCGGCTCGATGGTCACGTCCGCCGTCTTCTCGTCGTCCGCGCCCTCGTTGCCGCTGACGATGATGCGGTTGACCCAGGCGGGGACCTTGCCGGTGAACCAGCCGTTCGCCTCTTCCTTCAGCTCCAGGCCAGGCCAGGTGTCAAAGGCGCCCGCGCCGTCGGGGTCGGACCAGGCCCACAGGTTGGCGGTCTCCCAGGCCAGGGGGACGTAGGCGTGGACCTTGATCTTCTCCACATACGCGGGGATCTCCGCCTCCGTCAGCGCCTCGGCGGAGGCCTGGGCGGTGACGGTCTGCTCCACGGTGATCCACGCGCTCTCGCCGGCCTCGACCACGATGGCGTCGGTCTGGACCGTGCCCTCGTTGGCGTTGACGATCACGTTCTGGACAAAGGCGGGCACATAGCCGTAATACAGGCCCTCCTCGCCCTC
>CANRIF010000063.1 GCA_947630645.1 uncultured Oscillospiraceae bacterium
ATGAACGCGTCCGGCTTGTTCTCCTCGGTGACGGCCTGGTGCTTCTTGCCGGGGTAGCGCACGCCGATGGTCATGCCCAGGCCCGCGGCCTTGGCCCCCACGATGTCCCGGTCCAGGTTGTCGCCCACGAAGCAGGTGCGCTCCGGGTCCGCCCCGGTCTCGGCCAGGGCGTAGTAATAGATGGCCGGGTGGGGCTTGCGGATAAGGCACAGGGAGGACTGCTGCACGGACTTGAAGTAGGGCCGCAGCCCGTCCCGATCCAGCCACTCGTCCACCTCGTTGACGCCCACCAGGTCGCTGACGATGGCCATGGTATAACCGCGCTTCGTCAACTCCTTGACGGTGTCCGCGCCGCCGTCGGTGACCACCCGCTCGCCCTTGGTGCGGCGGTAGGCGTAGGTCAGCCTGCCCGCGGCGGCCTCCACCCGCTCCCGGGGGAAGTCGTAGGCCAGCCACCGGGTCCACAGCACTTTCTCCGGCGCCTCGCAGTAAAAGCGCAGCGCCCACTCCCGGTACCTGTCGTACCGCGGTTCGATGACCTCCTTATAAAACTCCACAGGGTCCGTCTGCACGCCCAGCAGGTCGCATATCTCCGTCTTGGCCTGGAGGGTGTACTCCTCGTCGGGGCGGATGACCCGGAAGGTGTCCCCCAGGTCCAGGAAAATGGTATTGATGTCCTTCATGCCGCTGTCTCCTCCTCACTGTAAAATGGGCAGATCCAGGATATCGGTGAACCGATGCACGATGAAGTCCGGCCTGTTTTCGTCGGTGATGACCTTGGTGGCCAGCTTCTCCTCGCTGATGAACAGGATGTTGCAGCCGATGCCCGCGGCCTTGGCGCCGGTGATGTCCCGGCCCAGATTGTCCGCCACGGACGCGCACTGGCCCGGCTCCAGGCCCAGTTCCCGGCAGCCCATGCGGTAGATCTCCGGGTCCGGCTTGCGGATGTGGCAGACCGAGGACAGCACCACCGTGCCGAAATAGCCCTCCAGGCCGTCGTCACGCAGCCAGTCGGGTATCTCGTTCTCCCCGATGAGGTTGCTGATGATGCCCAGCTTATAGCCCCTGGCCCGCAGGCCGTCCAGCACCTCCATCCCGCCGTCCACCAGCCGGCGCAGGCCCTTGATCTGGCGGTACTGGTAGGTCATCTCGTGGCATATCGCCCGCAGCTTCTCCTCCGCCAGTTCCGGCAGCAGCCACTTGGCCCACAGCTCATAGTCGCCGCTCTCCCGGTTGGCGGTCAGCGCCCAGTCCCGGTAGGGCTTGTAACGCTCCTCCACCATGTCGATGAAGGCGTTCACGTCCCCCGCCCCGGCCAGTTCGGCCATCCTGGCCCGGGCCGCGGCCTGATGCTCCGGCGCGTCGTGCAGGATACGCAGCGTGCCGCCCAGGTCGAAAAATACGCCCTTGATCTTCTCCATGGCGGCGTCCTCTCAACCCCGGGGCGGGAACAGGTCCAGCAGCGCCCCGATGGATTTGATGGTGTAGTCGGGCAGCTTGGTGGGGGCCTTGCCCTCCCGGTCGGCGGTGCCGGCGTCCTCATAGAGGACCATGGCGCCGAAGCCGGCGTCCAGCGCGCCCTCCACGTCCCGGACCGGGTTGTCGCCCACATAGGCGCACCGCTCCGGCGCGGAGCCGATGCACCGGGCGCCCAGCAGGTAGATGGCCGGGTCCGGTTTACGCAGCCGCACCTTGGACGAGAGGATCACCGTCTTGAAGCAGCCGGCCACCTCGTCGTGGCACATCCAGTCGGGGATCTCCGTCTCGGTGATGGTGTTGGCGATGATGCCCAGCTTATACCCCCGGCGCTTAAGCTCCAGCAGCGTGGGCTTCACGTCGTCGTGGGGCACCCGGCGGCCGTCGTGGTCCCGCCACAGGCGGGTCAGTTTGGCCGCGTGGGGGGCGATGCGCTCGGCGGGGTAGTCGGGCAGCAGGTATTGCAGCCACAGCTCCATCTCCGACACGTCTAAGAGTTCCGTCTTGGCCCACTTGCGGTAGGCCTTCCAATTGGCGTTCAGCTTGGCAAAGAACTCGTCGTGGCTCTCCGTGGCGCCCACCAGCCGCATCAGTTCCATGTCCGCGGCCATGGCGAATTCCGGGTCCTCCACCACGTAGCGCAGCGTGGCGCCCACGTCAAAGAAAATGGTCTCGATGTTCTCGTTCATGCTCGTTCCTCCCTTTCGTTCGTTTGTCCCGTCGCGTGTCAAGCGTTCTCTCTTTGGATGATGGCGGGTATCTCCGCCAGGTCTTCGATAAGATGGTCCGGCGCGTATTTGTCCTCCAGTCCCGCGTCCCGGTGGGCCACAGAGGGGTTCTTGATCTGGATGGCCAGCCGCCAGCCGGCGTTGCGTACCCCCCGCACGTCCCGGGAGAGGGTGTCGCCCACATAGGCCAGCTCCTCCGGCGCCAGGTCCAGCGCCCGCTCCGCCATCCGGAAGATGGCCGGGTCCGGCTTGCGGACCCCCGCCGTGCAGGAGAGCAGCACGCAGTCCATATACCCGTCCAGGCCGTATTCCTTCAGATAGTGGGGCATCACCGACGCGCTGACCACGTTGCTGATGACCCCCAGCCGCAGCCCCATGGCCCGCAGGGCGTCCATGGTCTCTTTGAGATGGGGCCGGCGCATGGTGCGGGTGCGCTCATAATCGTGCAGGAAGCTAAGTTCCTCCGCGATAGGCTCCAGGCGCTGGGTCGTGAGGCCATAGCCCCGCAGATACCACTGGCTCCAGACCTCCGCTTGGGTAAGTTCCCGCAGGCTCTGCTCGGACCAGTGCTTGTAGGCCTCGCCGTTTTCGTGCAGCTCTGCCGCCAGCTTCTCCGGCGCGGTGTCCAGCACGATGCCATAATCCGCCAGCCGGTCTATCAGCCGCCGGGCGAACCACTCCGCCTGGCCGGGGGGCGAGCTGGCAGTGTGCAGCGTCCCGCCCATATCGAAAAGCACCGCTTTTATCATTCTGATCGGCACCGCCTTTCCCGTGGTGACGGCCGTTTCCGTCTAAAACGTTTCCGTCCTTTTTGCGATATCATTGTACCCTACCGGGCGCGCGTTTGTCAATACGCCCGCCGTCATTTCGGCGTTTTGTGCATCGGCCCGCAGCCGGCGCTGTCTCTCTGGCGATCCGCCGGAAAAATGCCGCAAAAACAGGCGTTTTCGTGACGCGCCCGGCGCGTTCTCCCCGCCGGAAAATCGGCGCGCCGCGCCCCCATTTTCGGCCGCAGCCCCCGAAATAGCCGCCGTGCGGGCGGTGTTTTTGCGGATTGGTAAAAATTATACTTGCATTTTCTTGCGAAAGGCTTTACAATTATTTTACGAAACTTGTTCGGAAATTTTCGTTGGGAGGTGCCCCATGAAAAACGTCACCATCAAGGACGTGGCCAAGGCCGCCAACGTCTCCTACTCCACCGTCTCCCGCGCCCTGTCCGGCAGCCCGGAGATCAGCGCCGACACCCGGGAGCGCATCTTGCAGCTGTGCAAGGAGATGAACTATACCGCCAACACCGTGGCCCGGGCCATGGTGATGAAAAGCACCAAGCTGCTGGGCCTGATCCTCACGGACGTGAACAACCCCTTCATGTCGGAGCTGGCCTACCACATCGACCGGCAGGCCCGCGCCCGGGGCTACAACATCATCCTGTGCAACTCCTCCCGGAACCCGGACCAGGAGCGGGAACTGTTCGAACTGATGATCGGCCGGCAGGTGGACGGGGTGATGCTCTTCCCCTCCGGGCCGGAGAGTTACGAGACACTGCGGCCCTACCTGGACCGCATCCCCACGGTGTTCATCGGCGAGAACCTGCGGGAGGTGCCGGAGAGTTATGTGTCCGTGGGCAACTACCGGGGCGCCTACATCGGCGTGGAGTATCTGCACAGCCTGGGCCACCGGGACATCCTGTACTTCGGCCGGCGCCGGGGCAGCACCACCCACCAGCTGCGGGCGGAGGGCTACGCCGCCGCCTGCCGGGACCTGGGCCTGGTCCCCCAGTACTGCAACAACACCTTCCCCCTGACCTCCATCAAGTACGGCTACCAGCTGGCCAAGCAGCTGTTCACCCAAAAGCCCGCCTACACCGCCATCTTCGCCGCCACGGACACCAACGCCCTGGGCATCATGCAGGCGGCGGAGGAGCGGGGCATCCGCATCCCGGAGGACATCTCCCTGCTGGGCTTCGACAACATCCGGGACAGCGGCCTGCCCCGCATCGACCTGACCACCATCGAGCAGCCCAAGAAGATGATGGCGTCCATGGCCGTGGACAGCCTGCTGGACAAGATACAGAGCGAACTGGCCGGATACGTCCACCGCATCCTCACCCCGGCGCTCATAGAGCGTTCCTCCTGCGGGCCATGCCCCAAGCGGTACTGAACCCCGCATAGGAAACGGCCCCCGCGGCGCGTCAAAGCGCCGCGGGGGCCGTTTTATATCAGCTCTCCGTCATGCGCCGAACGATGGGGTACACGTCGTAAATGTCCTCCACGAACCAGTCCGGCTCGAATTCCCTGTGGACGCCCTGGTCCTTCAGCCGGGTCAGCTGGGAGCCGATCTGGATGGCAGCGGCGAACCCGGCCCGCTTGGCGCCGATGATGTCCCGGGAGACGGTGTCCCCCACATAGACGCACTGGTCCGGCGTGGAGCGTATCTGCCGCAGGGCCACCTGGAACATGAACCCCGCCGGCTTGCGGGAGCCGGTGACGGATGAGAGGGTCACGTCCTGGAAATAGTCCCGGATGCCGTACTCCTCCAGGGTGTCGAACACCTGGAACAGCGCCGCCGTGTTGCTGATGACGCCCAGCTTCATCCCCAGGTCCTTCAGCCCCTGGAGCATCTCCGCCACCCGGGGGCGCAGCGCCCGGTGGTAGTGGGTGACCTCCCACATATGGGCGATCTGCTCACAGACCGGGGCCAGCTTTTCCCGGGGGAAGGCGAAGTCGTTGAGGATGTAGTCGCACCAGATCTGCTCCGGCTTCAGTTCGATATTGGTGGGGTCGCGGAACGCGCCGTACCGGTCCCAGCCGGCGTCCACCCTGGCCTTGAACTGGTCATAGCCCACGACCGGGTCCAGCCCCGCCGCGGCCAGCATGGCCCGCAGCTTTTCCACAGCTTCCCGCTCGGAACGCTCGTCCACATAGATGTCCTCCAGCGTCCCGCCCATATCGAACAGTACGGATGTGATCATGATTGCCTCCCCGGGGGCAGGATGTCCCCGTCTTCTTTGATGATGAACTCCACGGCCCGCCAGCGCGCCGGCTCATGCCAGGGCGCGGCGAAGCTGTCGGTGAAAAACACCCGCGCCCCCTGCCGCTCCAGAAGTTCCACGGCGGCCCGGGACGGGCGGTCTTTTTTCGGGTTATACTCGGCCCCGCAGGACACCACGGCATAGGCGGGCCGCAGCCGGGATACCAGCGCCTCGGTCAGGGCCTTGGCGTCGGCGTGGTGGGGCACCTTTAGGATATCGCAGGGCGCGGCCTCGTCCTCCCAGGCCGCCCCGTAGCAATCCCCCGCCAGCTCCACGGTCCGCCCGGCGTAACCCAGGCGCAATCGCAGAGAGCCGGGATTGCGGTACTTGCTGGACCAGTATTGCAGCCCCTCCGGTACGTCGTGTCCGGCCAGCATCTCGGTCCAGGCCGCCCGCTGGACGGCGCTGGCGGCGGGGTCATGGCAGACGATCCGGCCGGAGAGGGCGTCCGTGAAGGTCACGGGGACCGTCTCCGTCACGGGATGGAGCCGGCAGCCCAGCGCCCGCAGGCGCTCACAGTCCTCCGCCCAGCGTTCCAGGTGGTCGGCCAGGCCCCGGACGGTCTTTATATCCGCCAGCTTCTCCCGGTCCAGGGCGCTGGGCCCCTGGGGAAAGGACCCGGCGTACACGTCGGATATGGCGACCCGCTCCAGCAGCGGCCGCAGCCCGCCGAAGTGGTCCATGTGCAGATGGGTGATGACCAGCGCGTCCAGGGCCGTGACGCCGAGGCTCTCCAGATAGGCGGCCGCGGTGCAGCACAGGGAACCGGGCGCGGCGGTGGGTTCCGGGCGGCCGGTGTCCACCAGCAGGCGGAACGTCCGCTCCCCCTGCCGCTCCTCCACGAGGACGCTGTCCCCGTCGGCCACGTTGATAAAGTGCAGCTTCAGCATATCTTCAGCGCCGCTTGGTGTACTTGCGCCAGGCCGGCTCCTCCTCCGGCCGCTGGGGCGGCCGCCAGTCCCGCCGGTACATGAGATAACTGGCCCCCAGACCCAGGCATAGGGGGATCACCACGAACCAGCCGTAGAAGGTCAAAAATGCACCCGTGGCGCCGCTGCCCCGGAGGGCGAAGAGCATATAGATCAGTACTGCCACGGCATACACCGCCAGCCACAGATGCCCGCCCAGGGCCAGGCGCTTGTCGGATAGCAGCTTGTGCAGCACCCACACCAGCGCCACGCCGAAGGCCCCGGCCAGCAGCGCCTGGCATAGGTTCGCCAGCTTCACCGGCCAGGCCGCCATAGGCTCGGTCAGGTACTCGGTAACCAGCTGGAAGCCCACCATATAAAACGCCAGATACACGAAACTAAGGCAGAAGGTATAGATGCCGAAGCCGCTCTTGGGCTTGCCCTCCTCCGTGAAGAGGAAGGTGCGCCAGAACTTCTTCTCCCGCTTTTCCCATCTCTTCTTCCGCTCTTCGCTGCGGCGCTCTTTTTCCGCGTCGTAGATCTGGCGGTCCATATCGTCCCGTTTTGCCATAGGGTCCCCCTTTGGCAGAAAAAGCCCCGCGCGGCAGGCGGCTTGGTCTGCCGCGCGGGGTATGGTCATTTACTTGCTATTGTCTTACGGTTCAGCCGTTGAGGGCCATGTACTCCCACTGATGCCACATATCCTGGGCATCCAGGAAGGTGTTGTAGATGGCCTCCAGGTCGGAGTCGATGGCGCCGGTCTCCTTCAGAGGAACGGGGTTATCCTCGTCCTCGATGTCGTCGCGGACCACCCAGTTGCCGGTCTTCTGGAAGGGCTTCAGGCCCGGGGAGGTGCCGTCGGTGTCGCCGGTGACCCAGCGGATGAACAGGCGGGCGCCGGCCGGGTGCGGGCAGTTCTCCACCACATACAGGCACTCATAGTTCTGCAGGCCGGTGTAGGGAGCCAGGTTGGTGAGCCAGCCGATGTTGTAGTTGGACTCCTCCCGGTTCTCGATCTTGCCGGCAGAGGCCAGGGCCAGGGTGGGGCCGTTCTCGGAGTTGTGTACGGCCAGGACCAGCTCGTCGCCGTCGCCGATGAAGGTCATGGTGTCGGCCAGCTGGGTGAAGCGCCACAGATACTCCACGCCGGCGTTGTTCTCATACTGGCTGAAGTCGAACTCCCAGCTGCCGTCGGTGGGATAGGTGTACTCCAGGGGCTCGCCGTACAGGTCCTCGTAGGCCTGCTCCATCTGGTCGGCGTTCACGATGAAGCTGGTGAACAGGGACATATAGGCGGTCTCCTCGGCGATCTCCTTGGTGAACAGCTTCCACTTGGGGGTGCCGTCCTCGTTGGTCTCGATGATCTGCCACCAGTTGGTGATGGGCTGCTCATCGGGGTACTCCTCGGTGTTGTAGTACCAGAAGCTCTGGGAGGTGTACAGAGGATAGCCATACATCAGGGCGGTCTCCGGGATGTGTTCGCAGATGTCCTTGGGATAGTAGGCGTCGCAATAGTGGTCCTCATAGAACTCATAGAACACCTGGCCGTTGACGTCCTTGGCCTGCAGCACGTCGCCGTACACGTTTTCGCCGTCCACTTCCAGGCGGCACTTCTCGATGACCTCGTCGTTGTCCAGGTCCTGGATCTCCAGGGTCAGGCCGGGGAACTGCTCCTCGAAGTCATCCTTGACCTTCAGCATCTTGGAACTGGTGGCGTAGATGGTGATGGGGCCGCCTTCCTCCAGGGCCTCCTGGTACAGCTCGTCGGTGGTCTTCTCGCTCCACTCGTCATAGATGGGGCCGATGAACTCGTCTTTTTCTGACGCCATGGCGGGAACGGACAGGGCCAGCACCATCACGACAGCCAGAGCCAGGGACAGGATCTTGCTCATTTTCATGGTTTCGCGTTCTCCTTTCAAAAATATGGTAGGTGTTTATTGCTCACTTCTTCATATCGCCGCGCCGCTGTCAGCGGCGTTGCTCACCGGGTGCGTTTGATAAGGCGGGTGCTGGCCGCGTCGTAGACGTTGATCTTCTCTGGCGCGATGTGGGCGTATACGGTCTGGTCGATGTCGTACTGGGCCAGGCCGATCTCCTTGGCCAGGAAATCGGACCCGCCCGCGCCCTTCAGGCTCACCAGGGTCTCGGAGCCGGCGGGCTGGTTGGCGTAGACCGTCACGGGGATGCCGTCGGTACTCTTTTCCTTCGCCAGGTGGATCTGCTCCGGCCGAATGGCCACCACCACGGGGAACTCGCCGCCGGGCAGCTCCTGATCGGTCATGTCGGCCTTATCGAACTCATACTCCGCCAGCTCGCACTTCACCATCAGCTTGGCTCCGTCCATGTGGGCGGTGCCCTCCAGAAAGTTGATGCGGGGGTTGCCGATGAAGTCTGCCGCCTCCAGGTCGATGGGGTTCATATAGAGGTCCATGGGAGTGTCCACCTGGCTGATCTCCCCGGCCTTAAAGAGGGCGATCTTGGTGGACATGGTCAGGGCCTCCACCTGGTCGTGGGTGACGTAGATGACCGTGGTGCCAAGCTCCCGGTGGATGCGCTGCAGCTCCGAGCGCATATCCACCCGCAGACGGGCGTCCAGGTTGGAAAGGGGCTCGTCCAGGAGCAGCAGCTTGGGGTTGGAGGCCACGGCGCGGGCGATGGCCACACGCTGCTGCTGGCCGCCGGACAGCTCGTTGGGGTAGCGGTCGATGTACTCCTCGATACGCATCATCCGCAGGGAGTC
>CANRIF010000064.1 GCA_947630645.1 uncultured Oscillospiraceae bacterium
GACCTGGCGGACCTGAAGGTGAAGAGCTGCGACATCGAGGCCTGGAGCCCCCGGCAGCAGAAGTACTTTGAGGTCTGCTCCTGCTCCAACCTGGGCGACGCCCAGGCCCGGCGGCTGCGTATCCGGGTCCGGGGGGCGGACGGGAAGCTGTACCTGGCCCACACTCTCAACAACACCGTGGTGGCCCCGCCCCGGATGCTCATCGCCTTTTTGGAGAACCACTTGCAGGCCGACGGCTCCGTCACTATCCCGGAGGTCCTGCGGCCCTACATGGGCGGCAAGGCGCTCCTGGTCCCCAAGAAATAATAGGTATAAACATAGCGGCGCGGTGCCAAGGCACCGCGCCGTTTCTCATTATTTAAGGTTCAGCCTTCCTCGGGGGCGCAGACGGACAGGATCACGTCATGGCACTCCGTCGCCGTCCAGACCACCGGGCTGACGTACCGGGGGTTGGCCATGGCCGCCGCCAGGTCCGCGATCTCCGCCGCCTGGGCCGCCGTGACCCCCTCCAGCATATCCGGCAGGCCCATCCGGAACACCGTGCCCCGGATGCGGCTTATCAGCGCCGCAACCCGCTCGTCCCGGCTGCCGTCCTCCGCCACGTCCGCCAGTACCGCCAGGCGGGACAGCCGGTCCGCCGCATAATTTCCATATTTTTCCAATACCGCCGGGAGCAGCACGCCGCAGGCCGTGCGGAAATCCAGCCCGCACACGCTCTGGGTCGCCCGGATCAAGGCCCGGACGTACCCGCCGCCCTGGGCGCTGGCCACCCGGCCCACCATCCGGGACGCGGTCAGCACATCGCTCCGCTCCTTCACCGTCCCGCCGGTGTTCCAGCAGCCCTCCAGGCTGGCGAACAGCAGCTCCGCCGCCTGGGCCGCCTGGCTCATGTCCCGGTTGCTGCCGTAGGGCGCGGAGAGATATGTCTCCACCGCCCAGCACAGGCCGTCCAGCCCCGCGTCCGCCACCTTCTCCCGGGGCGCGTCCGCCAGCAGTTCCGGGTCCAGGATGGCCACCGCGGGCATCAGCGCCTCGTCCTCCAGGACGAAGCGGTTGCCGTGGCCGTCGGTCACCAGGACCGCGGAGATGGCCTCCCGGCCCGAGCCGCCCACCGTGGGCACCGCCACCACCGGCGGCAGCTTCCGATGGGGCGCGCGGCGCACGCCCACCATGTCCAGCACGGTCCGGTTCCGGCTGACGCTCCGGGCCGCCGCCGCCTTGGCCGCGTCCAGCACCAGGCCGTCCCCCAGCGCCACCACGCCGTCGCAGCCCTCCTCCCGGATGCGGCGGCTGATCTGCTCGGCGTCCTCGGCGGTGGGCTCGGCGGGCAGGTCCTCGTAGGGGACGAACTCGATGGCCTCGTCCTCCAGGGCGTGGGTGAGTTTGAAGCCGGTCTGCAATTCCCCGACCCCCAGCACCACCAGGGGCTTTCGCACCTGCATATCCCGCAGGCACTGGCCCACCGCGAACACCGCCCCCGCGCCCGTCTCCATCGTCTGCCGGCGCATGGGGTGCAGCCGCCGGCCCAGGCGCACGAACACCTGCGCCGTCCGGCAGCGGACCGTGGTCATCAAGCTCATGGGCGCACCTCCTGGAAGCTGGAAAATAATTCAAATTATCCTTCTTTCTGTTATTTTACCATGTTTGCCGCCAAATGTACAGCGCCGGACGCACGATTTTGGATGACAACCCACCCTGTTTTTGGTATAATGAGGGGCGAGGTGATGCGCGATGACGCTGACATGGCACGGCCACAGCTGCTTTTCCGTGGAAGCGGAAGGCTGGACCGCCGTTTTCGACCCCTACCAGGACGGGAGCGTCCCCGGCCTGGCGCCGCTGCGCCTGCAGGCGGACGCGGTGTTCTGCTCCCACGGCCACAGCGACCACAACGCCGCGGCGCTGGTGGCCCTCTCCGGCCGGGCGTTCCCCCTGCGGGTGGAGGAGCTGGCCACTTACCACGATGACGCCCACGGCCTTCTCCGGGGCAAAAATACCGTCCGCATCCTCCACGGCGAGGGGATGCGCCTGGCCCACCTGGGCGACCTGGGCCATATGCCGTCCAAGGAGGTATTGGCCGCGCTGCGGGGCGTGGACGCGCTGCTGCTGCCTGTGGGCGGACACTTCACCATCGACGCGAAGACCGCCAAGGCCGTGGCCGACGCCATCGGTCCCCGGGTGGTGGTCCCCATGCACTACCGGCTGGGCGGCATGGGCTTTGACGTGATCGGCACGCTGGACGCCTATACACAGCTGTGCGATGACGTGCGGTATTACGAGGGCGACACCCTCACGCTGGCGCCCGACACCCCAGCGCAGACGGCGGTGCTGACCTATGGAAAATAAGCTCTATTACGGCATCGACGTGGGCGGCACGTCGGTGAAGATCGGCCTTTTCGACGGCCTGGCGCTATTGAAAAAGTGGAGCGTGCCCACCGACACCGCCGACGGCGGTAGCCGCATCCTGCGGGACATCGCCGCGTCCCTGCCCGGACCGGCGGCGGGCGCGGCCCTGGCCGTGCCGGGGGCGGTGCTGCCGGACGGCACCGTGAACCGGTGCGTGAATCTGGGCTGGGGCGTGTGCCGGCCGGCGGACGAGTTCTCCGCCCTCACCGGCATCCCCTGCCGGGTGCTGAACGACGCCAACGCCGCGGCCCTGGGCGAACAGCGGCTGGGCGGCGGCCGGGGCTATCAGGACGTGCTGTTCGTGGCCCTGGGTACCGGCGTGGGCGCGGGCGTGGTGCTGGACGGACGGGTCCGGGTGGGCGCCCGGGGCACCGCCGGGGAGCTGGGCCACCTGTGCATGGACCCGGCCGACCCGGCCGCCGTATGCACCTGCGGCCACACCGGCTGTCTGGAGACCTATTGCAGCGCCACGGGCATCACCCGCCTGGCGGCCCAGGCCGGACGGCCCGGCATGAGCTGCAAGGACGTGATGGACGCGGCCGCCGCGGGCGACGGCGTGCTGGAGGCGGTGGTGGACCGGGCCTGCGACATCCTGGGCCGGGGCATCGCGGCCGCCTGCGCCCTGCTGGACCCCCAGGCCGTGGTCCTGGGCGGCGGCGTGGCCCTAGCGGGGGAGTACCTGCGCCTGAAGGTGCAGCACGCCTTTGAAAAGTACGCCTTCCACGCCTGCCTGGGCACGGAGATATTGCTGGCCACCCTGGGAAGCGACGCCGGGCTCACCGGCGCGGCCCTGTTCGCGGCGGACGCGCCGTGAGCGGGGGAAAGGAGACGCGATGAAAGACCTGACCCCATCCTGCCTGGTAGCGGTGGTCCAGGCGGAGCCGGTGCTGTTCGACAAAAAAGCCTGCCTGGAAAAGGCCCTTGGCTATATCGACGAGGCCGCGGCCCGGAAGCCGGACCTGATCGTCTTTCCGGAGCTGTTCATCCCCGGCTACCCCATCGGCATGAACTTTGGCTTCAGCGTGGGCAAGCGGACCCAGCCGGGCCGGGAGGACTGGCTGCGGTATGCCGACGCCTCCGTCGTCGCCGGGGAGGGGGAGTTCAAGGCCCTGGCCCAGGCCGCCCGGCGGACCGGCGCCTACATCAGCATGGGCTTTTCCGAGCGGGACGCGGTGAGCGGCACGCTCTACAACAGCAACGTCATCTTCGAGCCGGACGGCGCTTACAAGGTCCACCGCAAGCTCAAGCCCACCGGGTCCGAGCGGGTGGTGTGGGGCGACGCCAACGAGGGGTACTTCCCCGTGACCGACACCCCCTGGGGTCCCATGGGGAGCCTGATCTGCTGGGAGAGTTATATGCCCCTGGCCCGGGTGGCGCTCTACCAGAAGGGCGTGACGATCTACATCTCCCCCAACACCAACGACAACCCGGAGTGGCAGGCCACGGTGCAGCACATCGCCATCGAGGGCAAGTGCTTTTTCATCAACGCGGATATGCTGGTGCGCCGCGCGTCCTACCCCGCCGACCTGAACGAGGCGGAGACGGTGGCCCGGCTGCCGGAGATGGTGTGCCGGGGCGGCAGTTGCGTCGTGGACCCCTACGGGCATTATGTGGCCGAGCCGGTCTGGGATCGGGAGGCCATCCTCTTCGCCCAGCTGGATATGCGCCTGCCGGCGGCCTGCAAGATGGAACACGACGCCGTGGGCCACTACGCCCGGCCGGACGTGCTGGAGCTGACCGTCCACGAAAAATGAGCGGATATAAAAGAACACGCCTTCCTCGTCAGAGGGAGGCGGCACGGCGCTGTGCGCCAAAAACAAGACCGAAATAGGCAAAGGAGAGAGAGTATGTTCCGATCCATCCCCCGTACTCCCAAGGAGGCCGCCGCCTGCCTTTCCGGGACGGGCCAGCGCCTTCGGCGCACAGCCGGGGGGCTGCGCGTCTATCTCGTCCCCCTGGCGATCATGAGCGCGATCTACATCCTCGGCATCAGCGCCATCCTGCGGGCAAACTTCATCTATATCGACGATATGCAGCGGGTCTATGGCGGCTGGAGCAACTGGAATGCGTCCTGCCGTTACCTGTCCGATTTCTTCTCCCAGTTCCTCCACGCGGACAAATTTTTGTCCGATGTCTCGCCTTTGACGCAGATCGTCGCCTGCATACAGCTGGCCGCCGCGTCGGTGATCGCGCTGCACCTGATCACCGGGCGCTCCCGGTTCACTTTCTGGGAGTACGCCGCCGTGGTGCCCCTGGGCCTTTGCCCCTATATGCTGGAGTGCCTGTCCTTCAAATACGACTCCCCGTACATGGCCATGTCGGTGCTGGCGTCCGTGGCGCCGCTGCTGTTCGGCCGGAAGAAGCCGGGATGGCGGCTGGGGCTGTCGGTGGCCATCGGCACGCTGGTGATGTGTACCACCTACCAGGCGGCCTCCGGTATCCTTCCCATGCTCACGGGCATCCTGCTGTTCCGCCAGTGGCTGGACGGCGTGTCCTGGCGGGACCTTGCCCGCTTTTTCGCGGCCACGGCCATCGGCTACACCGTCGGCGTCTTCTTTTTCAAGTTCTGCATCATGACCGTGCCGCAGGTGGACTACGCCTCCGCCGCGCTCCCGCCTCTGGCGCAGTTCGTCCCCACCATGATCCGCAACCTCCAGACGTATTTTTCCCGCATCCTGGCCGACTTCAACCGGCTGTGGCTGGTGCTGATCGGCCTGGTATTCGTGGGGTTCGTCTGGGCGGCCGTGGGCAGTTCGTCCCGCAATCGGCTCGCCGCCCTGCTGCTGGCCCCGGCCGTCGTAGCCATCCTGCTGCTGATGTCCTTCGGGCTCTATACCGTGATGGAATCCCCCCTGTTCCGCGCCCGCTCGATGTACGGCTTCGGCGCGTGCCTGGCCTTCCTCGGCGTGTTCGCCGCGTCGGTCAAGAAGGCGCTCCCCGGCAAGCTGGTCTGTGTGGTGATGGCCTGGTGCTTTTTCGTGTTCGCCTTTACCTACGGCAACGCCCTGTCCGTACAGAAGACCTATGCGGAGTTCCGCATCGACGAGGTCATCGACGGCCTCAAAGACGTGGATTCCGGCCTCTTCACCACGGACGAGACGTTCCTGCAGTTCAAGGGCAGCGTGGGCTATGCGCCGGCCATCCAGCGGACGGTCGCGCACTTCCCCATCCTGAACCGGCTCATCCCCGACTCCCTGGCCTCCCACGCCTGGATGACATACTGGTCCTTTACCAACTACTACGGGCTGCCCTCCATGTCCTTCACCGCGGACGATTCCATCGACCTGGCGAACTTCCACCTGCCGCTGGTGGACGAGACGCTGTACCACGCCATCTACGGCAGCGGACGATTCCTCCTGATCGAACTGAAATGACCTCTCATACGGCAGCGCCCCCGGCTCCAGATGGAGCCGGGGGCGTTTTCGTCATTACAGCATTGTTTTCATGATGGCGTAGCAGTCGGCGGCGGCGTAGCAGTCCGCCAGGGCCCGGTGGGCGGTGTCCGGCACGATGCCGAACCGCTCCGTCAAATCGCACAGGCGGTGGTGCCTATGCTCCGGAAACAACATCCGGGACAGGCGCATGGTGTCCACGAAGTCGTTTCCCACCGGCGCGAGGCCGAGAGAGAGGGCCTTGTCGTAGAGGAAATTCACGTCGAAGTGGACGTTGTGGCCCAGCAGCACGTCCCCGCCGAGAAAGTCCAGGTAATAGGGCAGCACGTCCGCCAGCGGCGGGGCGGTCCAGAGCATATCGTCGGTGATGCCGGTGAGGGCGGTGATGGCGGGCGGGATGTCGAAGCCAGGATTTATGAGCAGGCTCACCTCGTCCACCGGCCGGCCGGCCCGGAATTTCACCGCGCCCAGTTCGATGATGGCGCTGTACCGGGGGCTCAGGCCTGTGGTCTCGATGTCCACCGCCGTGAAGTCCTCCAGCGCCAGCACCAGGCTCCGCCCCTTATAGGGCCGGGCGGGGGGCGCTTTGAGCCCGCTCACCGCCCAGCGTACCGGTCCCGCTGGGCCACGGCCAGGGCGTCGCAGCGGTTGTTCATCTCGTCGGACCCGTGGCCCTTTACCCAGTGGAACGTCACCGTATGCTTTTGCAGCAGCCCGTCCAGGGTCCGCCACAGTTCCGCGTTTTTCAGCCCGCCCTTTTTGGTGAAGCCGGCAGCCTTCCATTTTTTCAGCCACCCCTCGCCCATTGCCCGGGAAATATACTGGCTGTCGGTGTACACCGCCACGGCGCAGGGCTCCTTCAGCGCCTCCAGCGCCCGGATCACGGCGGTCAGTTCCATGCGGTTGTTGGTGGTGTCCGCCTCGCCGCCGGCCAGTTCCTTCTCCGCCGCGCCGTACCGCAGTACGGCCGCCCAGCCGCCGGGGCCGGGATTGCCGGAGCAGGCCCCGTCGGTGTATACGGTCACCTGTTTCATGCCTCCGCCGTCCCGTCGGACGCCTCCTCCGCCGGCTCCTTTCCGGCGCAGGCGATGGAGATGATGCGGCTGCCGTCCGCCACCCGCATCAGGCGTACGCCCTGGGTGGACCGGCCGTAGACGGAGATGGCCCCCGCGTCGGTCCGCAATATGGTGCCGTCGTCGCTGACCAGCAGCAGGTCCTCCTCGCCGGAGATCAGCTTCATGGCAACCACAGGCCCGGTCTTTTCCGTGACCTTGTAGTTCTTCATGCCGTAGCCGCCCCGGCCCTGGGCCTCGCCGCCCCGCAGGTACTCCTCCGCCGGGGTGCGCTTGCCGTAGCCGCCCGCGGTGACGGCGAGGACCATGTCCCCGTCATGCACCGCGTCCGCGCCCACGACCCGGTCGCCGGAGCGGAGTTTGATGCCCCGCACGCCCACGGCCGTCCGGCCCATGGGGCGCACGTCGTTCTCGTCAAAGCAGATGGCCGCGCCGTTTGCCGTGGCGATAAGGATCTTCTGGTCCCCGTCGGTGAGGCACACGCTCACCAGCTCGTCGCCCTCGTCCAGGGTCAGCGCCCGGATGCCGATGCTGCGGATGTTCTTCAGCTCGGTGAGGGCCAGGCGCTTCACCGTGCCGCAAGCGGTGGTGAAGAAGACGTACTTGTCCGGGTCCATCCCCCGGATGTGCAGCATGGCCTGGACCCGCTCGCCCGGCTCCACGGGCACGAAGTTCACGATGGGGGCGCCCCGGCTGGTGCGGCTGGCCTCGGGGATAAGGTAGCCCTTGCGGCTGTACACCCGGCCCAGGGAGGTGAAGAACAGGATGAAGTCATGGCTGGAGGCGGTGAACACCGTCTCCACATAGTCCTCCTCCCGGGTGGCCATGGCCCGGATGCCCTTGCCGCCCCGGTTCTGGGCCCGGTACTCGCTGGCGGGCAGGCGCTTGATGTAGCCGTTGTGGCTCATGGTGTAGACGCACTCTTCCTCGGGGATCAGGTCCTCCGCGTCGATCTCGCCGAACACGTCCTCGATGGCGGTCTTGCGCTCGTCGCCGTACTTGTCCCGGATGGCGGTCAGTTCCTCTTTCAGCACGCCCCGGAGCATCTCGTCGCTGCCGAGAAGTTCCGTATAATAGGCGATCTTCTCCTCCAGTTCCTTGTACTCCGTCTCCAGCTTCTCCCGGTTCAGCCCCTGCAGGGCGATCAGGCGCATATCGCAGATGGCCTGGGCCTGGATGTCGTCCAGGCCGAACCGCTCCATCAGCCGGGCCTTGGCGTCGTCGTAGCTGGTGCGGATGATGCGGATGACCTCGTCGATGTTGTCCTGGGCGATCAGCAGCCCCTCTAACAGGTGCGCCCGCTCCCGGGCCTTTTTCAGGTCGTACCGGGTCCGGCGGACGATGATCTGCTCCTGGTAGGCGATGTACTCGTCCAGGATGTGCCGCAGGGAGAGGATCTTCGGCTGCTTCTGGTCGTCCACCAGGGCCAGCATGATGATGGAGAAGGTGGATTGCAGCTGGGTCTGGGCGAAGAGGCGGTTGAGGACCACCTGGGGGTTGGCGTCGCGTTTCAGTTCAATGACGATCCGCATCCCGTTGCGGTCCGTCTCGTCCCGCAGGTCGGATATGCCCTCCAGGCGCTTGTCCTTCACCTGGTCGGAGATGGAGCGGATCAGCTGCTTTTTATTGACCTGGTAGGGCAGCTCCGACACCACGATGCGGGTGCGGTGGTCCCGGCCGTATTCCTCGAATTCCGTCCGGGCGCGCAGGGTGATCTTGCCCCGGCCGGTGGCGTAGGCCTGGCGGATGCCCGCCCGGCCCATGATGATGCCCTTGGTGGGGAAGTCCGGCCCCTTGATGTGTTCCATCAGGTCGGCCAGGTCCGCCTCCGGGTCGTCCAGCACGCAGATGGC
>CANRIF010000065.1 GCA_947630645.1 uncultured Oscillospiraceae bacterium
CGGCGTCCGGGGTGAAGATGCCCGCGAACAGGCGCGGGAACAGCATGATCAGCGCCCACAGCGTCACGGAATAGGCCAGGCTGCATGTCAATAGAAGCCGGAACACCTTTCGCACCCGCTTAGCGTTTTTCGCCCCGTAGTTATAGCTGGTGATGGGCTGGGCGCCCTGGGACAGCCCTTGCAGGGGCAGCATGGCGAACTGCATCACGCTGGTGAGGATGGTCATGGCCCCCACCGCCACGTCCCCTCCGTAGCGCAGAAGCGAGGAGTTGAAGCACACGGAGATGACGCTCTCGCTGGACTGCATCACGAACGGCGCGATACCCAGCGCCACGCAGGGGGCCGCGAGGGACAGGCGGATGGGCAGCGTAGCGCGCTTTAGGCGCAGCACGGTCTTTTTCCCGCACAGGAAACTCACCACCCACACGCAGGACACACCCTGGCTGATCACCGTGGCCAGCGCCGCGCCACGCACGCCCATGCCCAGCGCGAAGATGAACAGCGGGTCCAGCAGGATGTTGCAAAGCGCCCCGATCAGCACGGTCAGCATCCCCACCTTGGCGAAGCCCTGGGCAGTGATGTAGGCGTTCATGCCCAGGGTAAGCTGGACGAACAGGGTCCCCATGGCGTAGACCTGCATATACGAGGCGGCGTAGCCGATGGTGTTGGCGCTGGCGCCGAAGGTGAGCAAAAGCGGCCGGTGCCAGACGAGCAGCGCGGCGGTCAGCGCCACAGAGATTACGATCTGCAAACTGAAGCAGCTTCCCATGGTCTTTTCCGCCTTGTCCGTGTCCCCCTGTCCCATGAAGATGGACGCCCGGGGCGCGCCGCCGGCGCTCACCAGCGCCGCGAAGGCGGACACGAACATGATCACCGGCATACACACGCCCACGCCGGTCAGGGCCATATCCCCCTCCCCGGGCATATGGCCGATGTAGATGCGGTCCACGATGTTGTAGAGCATATTGATCAGCTGGGCCGTGATGGTGGGGATGGCCAGCCGGAACAGGAGCGGACCCACCGGCTCCGTGCCGAGAAAATCGTTGTCCTTATGCACGCTCGCGCTCTCCTTTCCCCGTTCTCAAAGCGTCAATCCGGCCCACACGGCGTTGTGGTCGGATAGTTCCTCCCCATTGAACGCCGCCAAGGCGCTCCCCGGCCGGGCGAAGCCACAGTCCTCCCGCCGGGTGGATATGGTCCGGCTCTCCGCCGCATCCATGCCCCGTACCAGCAGCCAGTCCAGCCGCAGGTCCAGATGGCCGCCCCCCGGCAGGGGCTTGCGCCGGGTGGGCAGGGGCTTATCGGGCCAGGTCCGGTATCCGGCCGCCTCCGCTGCCAACAGCGCCCCCTCCCAGGCGGCCACGTCCTCCAGACAGCGCCGCCGAAGCCCGGCGTCGGAGGCGATCTGGGCGATGGCGTCCTTGTCCCGGCCGTCGAAGGTGTTGGTATTCAAGTCCCCGCCCAGCACCACGGGCAGGCCGGGAAACATCTCCTCCGCCGCGTCCAGCACGGTCCGCAGCTGTTCCTCCCGGCCGGGGCCGTCGGTGCGGTTCTCCAGGTGGATGGTCCCCACCCCCACGCCGCGGCCGTTCACATCCAGCTCCGCCAGGATCGCCAGCCGCCCGCCGATGCGCTTTTGGCGGTCGAAGTACCAGTTGTATTTCTCCGGCAGGCGCACGATACGCGCCCGGCGGATGGGCCAGCGGGAGAAGATAGCGTTGCCGTGAAAGCCCTTGGGGTCCTCCCCGTTCACCAGTTCGATGAACTCCAGCCCGAACACATAGTTCATCCCCAGCCGCCGGGCCAGCGCCGCCGCTGTATCCTTTCCCTCGGAGCGGACGCAGCCGTCGTCCAGTTCGTTCGCCAGGATCACGTCATAGGGCTTTATGGCGGGACAGTCCAGCAGGAAGTCTCCCAGTTCCGCCAGGTGTACGCCCCGCTCCATGTTGAACACCAGCACGCCCACCGACTGGCACACGCCGTCTGGCGGCGGGGCGACATCATTGTGTACCTCGGCCTGGAAAAACTGGGGTATCCGCGCCATGACCGTCTCCTGGGCCTCATGGTCCAGCAGCGCGCCCAGACGCCGGCGTTCCCCTCCGGTGAGACCTTCCATATCGGGTGCCTCCTCCCAAAGCACAAAGGGCGGCCAGCACTGGCCGCCGCTTTGCGCGCATGACGTTATTTCGCGTAATGAACGTGCAGGAGCTTGTGGGTGTCGCCCTTCAAGACCTGGCTGACGATGGGGTTGTTCTCGGAACTCTTGATAAGCGCCGTGCGGTCGGCGTCGTATAGCCCGCCAGCCCGCTTGTCCTTTACGGCGGTCAGGCCGTAGGGCTGGCCGGCGCCGCCGACGCATCCGCCCTTGCAGGTCATGACCTCCACCAGGTCGAAGTACTCCTCCCCCGCCTCGATGTCCGCCAGCAGCTTGCGAATGTTGGCAAGGCCGTGGACGATGGCGATCCGCAGGGGCCGGTCGCCCACCGGGAGCGTCACGGTCCGCACCGCGTCGGAGCCGCGCAGGCCGGAGAACTCCAGCGCCTGGAGGGTGTTCTTGCTCTTATCCTCCACCACGCGCCGGGCCACGGCCTCCGCCACGCCGCCGGTGGTGCCGAAGATGGTGCCGGCGCCGGTGCCCATGCCGAAGGGCAGGTCGGGCGCCTCGCCCTCCAGGTCGGCAAAGCGGATGCCGGACTCCTTGATCATGTTGACCACTTCCTGTGTGGTCAGCACCAGGTCCACGTCTCGGCGGCCGTTATGGGTGAACTCCTCCCGGGCCGCCTCGCCCTTTTTGGCAGTACAGGGCATGATGGCGATATGGAAGGTGGTCCGGCCGTCCTCCTTGTCCCGCTTGTCGTAGCGGCTGCGAAGCACGGCGGCGAACATCTGCATGGGAGATTTGCAGGTGGAGATGTTCTTCAAAAACTGGGGCGCTTCCTTCTCCACATACTTGACCCACGCGGGGCAGCAGCTGGTGAACATGGGGAACGGACCGCCCTTTTTCAGCCGCTCCAGGAACTCGTCCGCCTCCTCCATCACGGTCAGGTCCGCGCCGAAGGTGGTGTCGTATACCTCGTCCGCGCCCATCATCTTCAGGGCGGAGACCAGCTTGTTGAGGGCGTTGACGCCGGGTTCCAGGCCAAAGGCCTCGCCCACCGCCACCCGCACCGCCGGGGCGATCTGGAACACCACCCGCTTTTTGGGGTCGTGCAACGCCCGCCAGGCGCGACCTATCTCGTTGAAGATGGTGATGGCACCGGTGGGGCAGGCCGCGGCACACTGGCCGCAGCCGATGCAGTTTGTCTCGGCCAGCTTCTTGTCGAAGGCGGGCATGACCTGCAGATCGCTGCCGCGGTAAGAGAAGTTGATGATGCCCATGCCCTGCAGCTCGTCGCACACCCGGATGCAGTCGCCGCACAGGATGCACTTGTTGGGGTCCCGGACGATGGACGGCGAGGAGGTGTCAAGCTCATAGTGGGGCCGGGTGTCCTCGAAGCGGACGTGCCGCACGCCGAAGCGCAGCGCCAGTTCCTGCAGGCGGCAGTCGCCGCTCTTCTCGCAGGTGGTGCAGTCCCGGCAGTGGCTGGAGAGCATCAGCTCCAGGATCATCCGCCGGTGCTTTAAGAGTTTGGCGGTGTTGGTGCGGATCTTCATGCCGTCCCGAGGCTCCATGGAGCAGGAGGCGTCGATCTTGCCGCGCTCGTCCTCCACCACGCACATACGGCAGGCGCCGTACACGGACAGTTCGGAATAGTAACAGAAGGTGGGC
This sequence comes from uncultured Oscillospiraceae bacterium, assembly GCA_947630645.1. Lineage (GTDB taxonomy): Bacteria > Bacillota > Clostridia > Oscillospirales > Oscillospiraceae > CAJOIG01. The sequence goes on from CANRIF010000065.1 coordinate 3,770, forward strand.
ATCTCGATGCCGGCCTTGCGGATGACGGCCAGGACGTTCTTCTCCCCGTCGAAGGGGACGCGCTGTCCGTCGATATACATGATCCCTTTTGCCATTTCTCAGCCCTCCTTCGCGGCAGTGATGGCCCCAAAGGGGCAGCTGGCTACGCAGGCGCCGCAGTTGACGCACTTCTCCGGGTCGATGGTGTGCGGCTGCTTGACCGTGCCGGAGATGGCCTCCATGGGGCAGTTTTTCTTGCACTTGCCGCAGCCCTTGCACTTGGCCGCGTCGATGACCGGATGGGGCTTTTCCTTATTGCATATGGGACAGTGATGGTCAACCACATGGCGCAGGTACTCGTCCCGGAAGTATTTCAGCGTGCTTTGCACCGGCTTGCAGGCGCTCTGGCCCAGGCCGCACAGGGCGGTGTTGGTGATGGTGTCTGCCAGTTCCTCTAAAAGGTCCAGATCCTCGATGGTGCCCTTGTTGGCCACGATACGGTTGAGGATCTCCAGCATCCGCTTGGTACCCTCCCGGCAGGGGACGCACTTGCCGCAGGATTCCTTCTGGGTGAACTCCATGAAGAACCGGGCCGTCTCCACCATGCAGGTGTCCTCGTCCATGACCACCAGGCCGCCGGAGCCCATCATGGCGCCGATGCCCTTGAGGGAGTCGAAGTCCAGCGGCAGGTTCAGATGCTCCTCGCTGGCGCAGCAGCAGCCGCCGGAGGGGCCGCCGATCTGCACGGCCTTGAAGGCCTTGCCGTGGCGGATGCCGCCGCCGATGTCGAAGATGACCTCCCGGATAGGGGTGCCCATGGGGACCTCGATAAGGCCGGTGTTGACCACGTTTCCGGTCAGGGCGAAGGCCTTGGTGCCGGGGCTGGTCTTGGTGCCGATGGAGCGGTACCAGTCCACGCCCCTGCGGATGATCAGAGGCACGTTGGCATAGGTCTCCACGTTATTGAGGACGGTGGGCTTGCCCCACAGGCCATGCTCGATGGTGCGGGGCGGCTTGACGCGGGGCATCCCCCGCTTGCCCTCGATGGAGGCAGTTAGGGCGCTCCCCTCGCCGCAGACGAAGGCGCCCGCGCCCTGGTTGACGTGGATGTGGAAGGAGAAATCGGAGCCCATGATGTGTTCGCCGAGGAAGCCGTACTCCTCCGCCATGGCGATGGCGGTCTTCAGCCGGCTCACCGCCAGGGGGTACTCGGCGCGGACGTATATGTAGCCCTGGTCGCTGCCCACGGCCCGTCCGGCGATCATCATGCCCTCCAGGATGCTGTGGGGGTTGCCCTCCATGATGGAGCGGTCCATGAACGCGCCGGGGTCGCCCTCGTCGCCGTTGCAGACCACGTACTTCACGTCGGTCTTCTGCTTGCGGGCGCCGTCCCACTTGCGGCCGGCCGGGAAGCCCGCGCCGCCCCGGCCGCGCAGGCCGGAGTCGGTGACCGTGCGGCAGATCTCCTCGTCGGTCATCTCGAACAGGGCCTTTTCAAAGGCCGCGTAGCCGCCCTTGGCCACGTATTCCTCGATGTCCTCCGCGTCGCTGGAGCCGCAGTTTTCCAGCACCACACGATGCTGCTTTTTGTAAAACGGGATGTCCTCCTGCCTGGGGTACGCCACCCCGTCCAGCTTGTACACCAGCCGGTCGATGATCTCGCCGCCCAGGACGGTCTTCTCGATGATCTCATGGCAGTCCTCGGGCTTGACGTGGATGTACATCACGCCCATGGGCTCGATGTGTACCAGCGGTCCCATCTCGCAGAAGCCGTGGCAGCCGCTCATTTTGACATGCAGGCTCTTCTCCTCGTCGGAGTCGTGCTTCAGACCCACGTAGACCTGGATGCCCCGGGCCTCGCACTCGGTCTTGATGTTCTCATAGATGTTCAGCGCCCCACCGGCGATGCATCCGGTGCCGGCGCAGATGAGAACGCTGGTCACCTGTTCGCTCTGCTTCAGGGCGTTGCGGGCGGTGGCCTGGAAAACATGGAAGCTGTCCCTTGTCAGCTTGTTGCGTCTCGTCATCATCATACCGCGGCCTCCTTTTCCCGGACCTCATGGAGCAGGGCCACAGCCTCGTCAGGGGTCATCTTGGGGTGGACCTCCCCGTCCAGGGTCATCACCGGGGCCAGCCCGCAGGCGCCCAGGCACGCCACCGTCTCCAGGGTGAACAGGCCGTCGGCGGAGGTCTTTTTCTTGCCCGTCAGGGCCAGCTCCTTGCGAAGCGCGTCGTAGATGGGCTGGCTCTTACGCACATGGCAGGCCGTGCCGGTGCAGATGCGGATGATGTGCTTGCCCTTGGCCTCCAGGGAGAAGTTCTCATAGAACGTGGCCACGCTGTACACCTTCGCCGCGCTCAAACCCAGCTTCTCTGCGATCAGGCGCAGGGCGTCCTCGCTGAGGTACTTGTACTCATTCTGCACAGCTTGCAGAATGGCGATCAGGTTGGATTCCTGGCAGCCACATCCCTCGATGATGTCCAGGACCGTCTTTTTCTGCTCTGTCTCTTTCTTCATAACTACCTGCCTTGTATGTGGGGTGATCCGCACAGGGCGGTCCGTGTGGGCCTGCGGCGCATTTGGGGCGCACACAGCTTACCGATTATATAGGAAAGAAATATGATAGTCAACACTAACCTCGTGGAAAACTGCCCTTTTTCCGCCATTTCCGCCGTCTTTTTAAAGCCGGCGCAGCCGCACCCGGAAGGAGATGGACCTGGGCGTGGCGATGGCGTCGAACTGCACCACATGGGCCATCCGCTCCGTGTCCACGTCCACCACCGTGCCGGGACCCATGATCTCATGCTCCACCCGGTCGCCCACGGCGAAGGCCCCGGCCGGGTCGCTGTCCGGTAGGCGCTGTTCGCTGGAGGCGATATACTCCCGGGCGTCCGCGATAAGCTCCTCCCTGGGCGGCGCGGTGTATTCCAGCAGGGGTGGGTCGATGTCCAGGATGAACCGGGAGGGATACCGGGGCGCGCCGTCCAGGTCCCGCCCCTCCGCCTCGGTGAGGTACAGCCGCTTCTGCGCCCGGGTCATGGCCACGAAGGCCAGCCGCCGCTCCTCCTCCATGGCGGGCATGGTCCGGGTCCGGCGGGTGGGGAAAATGCCCTCGTTCATGCCGCACAGAAAGACATAAGGAAATTCCAGCCCCTTGGCCGCGTGGACGGTCATGAGCCGGACCTTGTCCCCCGGCTCGGCCACGTCGGCGTTGGTGAACAGCGCCACATGGCGCAGGTAGTGTTCCAGCACCGCCTCCTCCCCGCAGCCGATCTCATATTCGTATACCGACTGTTTCAGCTCCGCCAGATCGTCCAGCCGCTCCTGGGCGCCCTCGGTACGCAGCGCCGCCTCGTAGCCGCTCTGGTCCAGCAGCGCCGCCAGCACCTCGGACACCGGCCGCCCGGCATAGCCGGCGGCGAAGGCCTCTATGAGCCCCACGAAGGCGGAGGCCTTCGTCCCCTTGAAGATATCGTCGTCCAGGGACCGCACCAGCGCGTCGTAGAGCGAGCAGCCGTATTTCTCCGCGGCCTGCTCCAGGTGGTCCATCCGCCGCCGGCCCATGTTCCGCTTGGGGACGTTCACCACCCGCCGGAAGTCCAGATCGTCCTTATATACGATCATGCGAAGATATGCCAGGGCGTCCTTGATCTCCTTCCGGTCGAAAAATTGCACGCCGCTATATATGCAATAGGGCACCTGCTCCTTGAGAAAGACCTCCTCCACCGACCGGGTGACGTAGTGCGCCCGGTACAGCACCGCCATGTCCTTGTAGGCCACGCCGGCCTCGTGCAGCCGCCCCACTTCCGCCGCCAGCCACTTGGCCTCCGCCTCGGCGTTGGCGGCGTGGTGGCACAGCACGCTCTCCCCGTCCGGCAGCGTGGGTATAAGGTCCTTTTTGATGCGGGTGCGGTTTTTCCCGATCAGGCTGTTGGCCGCCGCCAATATCTGGGGCGTGGAGCGGTAATTGGCCATCATCATGATGGTCCGCGTGCCGGGGAACTGCCTGTCGAAGTCCATGAGATACCGCTGATCTGCGCCGCGCCAGGTGTAGATGGTCTGGTCCGGGTCCCCCACCACGAACAGGTTCTTGTGGTAGCCGCACAGCGCCTCCATCAACTCATATTGCAGCGCGTCGATGTCCTGGAACTCGTCGATCATGATGTACTCCAGACGCTTCTGCCACTTCAGGCGGATGTCCTCGTTCTGCTGGAAGATGTAGAGGGTGAATTTGATAAGGTCGTTGTAGTCCAGGCCAAAGCACTTCTTCTCCTGGTAGAGGTAGCCGTAAAAGATGATGTCCCGGGCGCCGGTGGCCTTCTCGTACTTCTCCCGCAGCCCGTCCAGGTCCAGGCGCAGCATATCCTGATAGTAATCCGGGCGCTTGAATATCTTCTGTATCTCGATCATGTCCCGGGCGTTGGCGAAGGTCATGTCCCGCAGCGTCAGCCCGCGCTCGGCGTAGATGACGCGCAGCATCTCGTCGATGTCGGAGTTATCAAGCACCAAAAAACTCTTGGGGTACTGCACGGCGTAGCTGTCCTCCTGCAGCACAGACACGCAGAATCCGTGGAAGGTGTTGATGTACCCGGTATCGTTGTCCCCGGTCAGGTTGTGGATGCGCCGGCGCATCTCATTCGCCGCCTTGTTGGTGAAGGTGACGCACAGGATGTTCCCCGGCAGGATGCCCATCTCGTTGACCAGATAGGCGAACCGGCGGGTCAGCGCCCGGGTCTTGCCGGAGCCGGCGCCCGCGATGACCCGCACGGGGCCCTCCGTGGCGGTGACCGCCTCCCGCTGGGCCTCGTTGAGTTTGTCCAGTATCATGCAAACGCCCTCCCAAGTATGGATATGGCCAGTATCCGCGCCT
>CANRIF010000066.1 GCA_947630645.1 uncultured Oscillospiraceae bacterium
GCCGCCGGTGCGTCGGTCGGGGCAGGCTTCGACGGGTCGGTGTAGACCACGGCGAAGGAGGAGAACTTGTCAGAACTGAACAGCAGCACGTCGCCCTCCCGGCGGCACTCCAACTCCTCGATATCGCCGTCATGCTCCCGCAGGACGTGGAAGTCCGTGCCGTCCGCCGCGTCGCCCGTCAGCGGGTAGGAGAACTCCACCGGCTCCACCAGCTTCGTGACGGCGGCGATGCCCTGGGTCGTCTTCGACGTGCCTTCCTCGTCCGTCACTATCTTGTCCACCCGGATGCTAACATCCAGATACTCCGCGCTGTTGCCCAGCGCGTCCTTCTCCACAGCGCCGTCCAGCGCCGCCTGGTCCCCGGCGGACACCTCCTGGGATGTGTTCATCAGGGCGGTGATGGCGGCCCCCTCGTCCATGGCGGTCTTGAGCGCCGCGGCGTTGGTCAGTCCCGCCACATCGGATACGGCGCCGCTCTGGCCCGTGATCTCCGAGGCCATGTTCTGCAGCGTGCCCGCCAGCTGATGCTCCGCGGTGGACTGGCTCTCCACCAGTTCCGGCACCACCGCCGCCAGTGTGAACCGCCCCGGCACCACCTTGAGCCGCAGCGGCTCGCTATCCACGCGGATGGAGCAGCCCCCCTCGGGGAACTGCTGGCCGGAGTGGTTGAACCCATACATATAGCTGGTCACCGTCCCGCCGGTCACGGCGAACGTAAAGCCGCCCTTCACATACAGACCCACGCGGTCGCCGTCCAGCAGCACACCATAGGTCCGCGTCGTCCCCGAGGACGGCCCCTCCTCGAACTGCTGCGCCGGCTCGAAATAGTACGCATCCATGACAGAGCAGTCGATCTCCACCGTCACCCAGCGCCACTCCGTGCCCTCGGCCACTGTGATGACCACGTCCTGCTTCTCCACCGCGATGGTGAAGGTGGTGTAGATGCCACCGTCTCTCTCCCGGCTGGTCGACTGGCTCTGCACCGCGCCGCCCTCCACCGCCGTGACGGTGTAGCCGTTTTTCACCTTCACCTGGCACAGGCCGCTCACCGGCACGCCCGGGGTGTAACTGCCCCCGTCCACGGACACGACCTGCTCCGCGTTCTTGTCGTCCTTCACCGTGAGGCCGGCGGTGACCGCCAGCTTATATATCTCCACCTCTACCTGCTGGGCGTCCGGCGCGACCAGAAAGCTGTAACTGTTGGTATGTTCCCACGGGTCCGCCAAAAACTCGCCCAGACTACAGCCCGTCACCGGCCGGGCGGCATATCCCGCCTGGACTGTCACGCTGCAGTAGGTCTCATTTTCGATGTTTGCCGCGTCCCCCAGTTCCGCATCGTCCAGAAGCGCCCACTGGTCATGGTAGAGCAGGACATCAGGCAACTCCTCGGCAGTCACGCCGACGCCCGGGGTACACGTCACCGGGATGCATCGCGGGGTATGGGTCCGCTCCACGGCGGAGAGGGTCACCGTGCCGGTGCCCTGGGCGTCAGCATCACTGTCGTAGGTCAGCCAATAGCCACAGGACACCAGGGGCTTGCCGTCCGCGCCCACGGCAGGCCCTTCCGTCTCCGGACTCCAGACGGTACCGTGGTCATGGTATGTGATCCTGGCATTCTCCGCACGCAACTCATAGCCGGGCTCCAGACTACACATAATGAGCGTTTCCGGGGCGATGAGATAGACGCCGTCCGTCGGCTCGCCCAAATCGTACAAGCTGATGCGCGTAGGGTCATTGACGCGCAGCTTCAGCGCCTGGACCACGGGCAGTGTCACCACGCCGTCGCCGTCAAACTCCCGCACCTGGATGTCCCAGTAGTCAAGCTGGCTCCAGCCCATGCCATCATAGACGAGGTTGGTCATGGTCAGCTCGTTGTTCAAGCCGGGCACATAGCCCGCGTCGAAAGTGGCCTTCAGATGGGCGTCAGCCGGGATGGTGCTGCCGTCCTGGTATACGGTGTTCTCATTGTCATAGTCGCAGACCTTCACGTGGCTGGCCAGGGACTTGGGCGTGATCTTCAGCGTGACCATGCTCCGCTCGCCCACCACGATCTCGATCTTAGGATCGCTGCTCTGGAAGAGGGACTGGGGGATGTCCAGTTCCGCCCACTCGTTCACCGGCGGCGTGCTGCCGATGCTGCTGTATACGACGCCGTTCAGGCTCTGGATACCGTAGCCCTCCTTGTTGACCATATAGCGCAGATGGACATACTCGCTGCCTGCGGAGAATTCATACCCAGGAAAGATGACCGTGTCGCCGTTTTTCAAGCGAACAGCTGACGATTCGTTGCCCTCCCCCGTCTGCACGAACTGGAAATACTCCACGCCCTTGCCCGTGATGGACAGGGTTGCGGCGGTGTTCATCAGCTCGATGGTGACCCCCTTCGTGACGGAGGACAGGGCCAGCCGGACCCGGAAAGTCCCCTCCCCGGCGTCCACGACTTCATACAGCGCATCGTACTGCGGGACCACCTGGACGCTCTTCTCCCCGGTCTCCACGGTCAGCATCTCGTCCGGGTAGACCTCCGCCGGCACGCCGGGGACGATGGGGGTCTGGCCGTCCTCCCGAGTGATGGTGACGCCCTGGCTGGGGCCGTTCAGCGTGAAGGTGACGGTCTGCCTACTGCGGGGGATCGCGGTCAGTTCCACGTTCACGTTTATGTTGCTGCCGGTGTATACGAACACCTCCACCATGACCGTATCGCGGCCGGTCCGGCTCACATATACATCTGCATCCTCGTCGCCTACATCATCGTCCGCACGTATCGTGGCGGAGATGGTGTAGCCAGGGTCTATCGTGACGTTAAAGTTGCAGTAACCATTCTCCACAGAGGCCATGTTTCCCGCCGGGCCAACAGCTTCGCCATTTATTGTTTTGATTTTACCGTCGTCCCCTACGACCTTCACCGTAACGGTGGCCCCGCCATCCTCCAGGGAGGTGAGCATCGCCGGGTCCCCCACCTGCATGGCGGAGAGTACCTCCTCCGGCTCCTCGGTCGGCTCGGGCTCCTCGCTGGGTCCCGGCTCCTCGGTCGGCTCGGGCGCTTCGCTGGACTCCGGCTCTTCGGTCGGTTCGGGTTCCTCGCTGGGTCCCGGTTCCTCCGTGACCTCCGGCGTCGCCGTGGCCTCCGGGTCCGCCAAAGCGGCCGCCGTCAGGCCCAGCAGCATCACCGCTGCCAGCAGCAGCGCGAACAGGCGTTTTTTCATGGTCTCCGTCCTCCCATAAGTTTACATAATCCAAAATTCACTATTTTAAAATTGTATAAGCATTATACCCCCCCGCTCTTTGGCCTGTCAAGCGTTTCCGCTCTTGCAAACCGCCCGGGCATATTCTATAATCAGAGGGACATTTTGCAGCGAGGAAACTGGATATGCGGATGCGGAACAAGAAGAACCTGATCCCCCGGATGGAGCGGTGCGCGGCGGTACAGGTGAAGGACCCCCAGGCCCACAAGGGCCGCTGGGCGGACCTGCTGCCCGGCTGCGGCCAAGTCCGGGCGGAGGTGGGCTGCGGCAAAGGCGCCTTCACCGCCGCCATGGCCGTCCAGTCGCCGGAGGCGCTGATCGTGGCCATCGAGAAGGTGCCCAACGCCATGGTCACCGCCATGGAGCGGGTCTGCGCCCAGGAGATCGGCAACGTGCGCTTCATCGACACCGACGCGGCGGCGCTGGCGGACATATTCGCCCCCGGGGAACTGGCGGTGCTGTACATCAACTTCCCCGACCCCTGGCCCCGGAAAAAGGAGGCCAAGCACCGGCTCACCGCCCCCAGCTTCCTGGCCCTTTACTGGGACGCGCTGGCCATCGGCGGGCGCATCGAGTATAAGACCGACCAGGCGTGGCTTTTCGACTGGTCCCTGACCCAGTTCGCCGCCCTGGGCTACGAGGTGCGGGAGGTGACCCGGGACCTGCACGCCGCCGGCCCCGTGGGCGTGATGACCAACTACGAGCAGCGTTTCCACGAGCAGGGCGTCCCCATCTGCCGGTGCGTAGCGGTGAAGACCCGGGCGGAACACGCCCCCCTGCCCGAGCCGGAGCGGAAGCCCCGCCCGGCGGAGGCGGTCCCATGAGCGCCCCGTCCAGGGACGGGCGGATGGCCGCGCCGGACGCGCTGCGGGTGGCGGCCATCTTCATCGTGGGGTGGTTTCACATCTGGCAGCAGAGCTGGCTGGACCCCGGCTTCCATGTGGGGAATTGTTATGTAAACTTACAGCAGATGATCCGGCACGGTTACATGATGGTGGACATCATGCTGTTGCTTTCCGGCTTCCTGCTGGCGCTCCCCGTTGCCAGACAGGGAGAGCGGGCGGAGGTGTTCTCCCGGCCGGACAACTTTTTCCGCAAGCGTTTCTGGCGCATCGCGCCCTGCTATTATCTGTGCATTATGTTAACTACTGTCTTTTACGCCATCCCCCGGGGCCTCTACCGCACCCCGGGCTTCATGGCGAAAGACCTGATCATGCACGCCACCTTCACCCACACCTTGAGCTTCGACACATACCTGCTCTCCCCCACGGCAGCGACCCTCTGGACGCTGTCGGTGGAGGTGCTGTTTTACGTGTTCTGGCCCGTGGTCGCCCGGCTGTTCATCCGCCGGCCGGGGGAGACGTGCCTGGGCATGGCGGTGATCGCCCTGGGCTTCCGGCTGTATGTGTCCGGGCTGGCCGACTCGTCGTTCCTGTTCAACCAGCTGCCCGCCCAGCTAGACCTGTACGCCTGCGGCATGGGGGCGGCCTATGTGCTGGCCCGCCTGGAGCAGAGCGGCCGGCCCTCGGCACGGACACGGCGGTGGCTGGCCCCCCTGGGGATGCTGCTGCCCCTGGTGCTGATGTGCCAGATCATGTACGTGCAGCCGGTGTCGGACTACCAGTCCATCCGCTTCGGCCAGATGGTGTGGCGGCTGCCTCTGGGCCTGCTGGGGGGCGTGTTTTTGGTGTGCGGCTGCCTCGCCCCCCCGGCGCTGGCCCGGGCCATCGGCAACCCGGTCACCCGTTTCCTCGCGGACATCTCTTACAACTTCTACATCTGGCACCAGTTTTTGGCCTGCCGGCTGAAGGACTGGCACATCCCGCCCTACACCGCGGAACTGCCCAACCAGGCCTACGAGCAGCCCTGGCAGACGCAGTACACCCTGGTGTGCTTTTTGGGGGTGGCGGCCCTGTGCGCCGTCATCACCTACGGCTTTGAAAAGCCCCTGCGTAAATGGGCCCTGGGCCGGCGGCGGGCCAAGGAGGCGGCATGAACGTATACGACTTCGACAAGACCATCTACCCCCGGGACAGCACCGCCCAGTTCTACCTCTGGTGCCTGCGGCGGTATCCCGGCGCGTGGCTGACCCTGCCCTGCACCGCCTGGGCCTTTCTCTGCCTGGGGCTGAAGCTGAAGAGAAAGACCGCCTGCAAGCAGATCTTCTACCGCTTTTTGCGCCACGTCCCGGCGGACGCGCCGGAGACGTTCTGGCGGGAGCATATCGGGGCCATCTGCCCCTGGTATCTGGCCCAAAAACGGCCGGATGACCTTATCATCTCCGCCTCTCCGGAATTCCTGCTGGCCCCCGCGGCCCGCGCAGTGGGCTTCGCGCTGATGGCCTCCCCCGTGGACCAGGCCACCGGGCGCTACGACGGGGAGAACTGCCACGGCGCGGAGAAGGTCCGCCGCTTCCGGGAGCGGTACGGCGACGCCCCCGTGGAGGGCTTCTGGTCCGACTCCCGCTCCGACGCGCCCATGGCGGCGCTGGCGGCCCACGCCTGGCTGGTCACAAAGGACGGTATCGTGCCCTGGTGAGCCTGGGTTTCCATAATCCCAATCTGTTGTGGAAGTTGGTGAAAAAAACCACAAAATCCAGTAAATAATGTAAGTATCTGCCAATTGAAAACGGGGCGAAAAACGTTGTACAATGAGTTATAATCATTATCGAAAGGGCAACGCCCCGAGTTTCGGAGGTCCACCGCCATGAGACTGCTGGAAGAGCGCATCCTGCGGGACGGCAAGGTCCGCGCGGGCGGCATCCTGAAGGTGGACGGGTTCCTGAATCACCAGATGGACGTGGCGCTGTTCCGGCAGCTTGCCAAGCAGTGGCATGAGGCTTTCGCACAGGACGACGTGAATAAAATACTGACTATCGAGGCATCCGGCATCGGGCTGGCGTGTATCGCCGCCCAGGAGTTCGGATGCCCTGTTTTATTCGCTAAAAAGACAAAGACCAAAAACATCGACGGCTCGGTCTATAAGACCCAGGTGGCCAGCTACACCCACGGCACCACCTATGAGGTGATCGTGGCGAAGGAATACCTGCTGCCCACGGACCGGGTCCTGCTCATCGACGACTTTCTCGCCAACGGCGCGGCCCTGGAGGGCCTGTGCGACCTGGTGCGTCAGGCCGGCGCCACGCTGGTGGGCGCGGGCATCGCGGTGGAGAAGTGCTTCCAGCCCGGCGGAGCGCGTCTGCGCGCCCAGGGCCTTCGCATCGAGTCGCTGGCGAAGATCGCCTCCATGAGCGACGACGGCCTCACCTTTACCGATTGACGGACGAGCGTTCCGCTGATCCATATACACCCGAAAATCATTTTTAACAGGAGGCAAAACATGAAAAAGCTCTCTTCCCTGCTTCTGGCCCTGTGCCTGGTGCTGAGCCTTTGCGCCGGCGCCTTCGCCGCCGAGGGTGGCATCGCCCCCGAGGATCTGAAGATCGGCATGGTCTGCATCGGCAACGAAGACATCGGCTACGACACCGCTCACCTGACCGGCCTGCGTACCGCCGCCCAGAACCTGGGCATCCCCCTGGAGAACATCTCCTACAAGTACGACACCCCCGAGACCGCCGAGGCCTATGACGCCTGCGTGGACCTGGCCGACCACGGCTGCCAGATCGTGTTCACCAACTCCTACAACCACGAGCCCCACACCATCCAGGCCGCCCAGGAGTTCCCCGAGGTCACCTTCGTGGCCATGACCGGCGACAAGGCCGCCACCTCCGGGCTGGACAACGTGAAGAACGCCTTCAACCACACCTTCGAGTCCCGCTACGTCTCCGGCGTGGTGGCCGGCATGAAGCTGAAGGAGCTGATCGACAACGATAAACTCACCGAGGAGAACTACGACGCCGACGGCAACGTGAAGATCGGCTATGTGGGCGCGTTCCCCTACGCCGAGGTGGTCAGCGGCTACACCGCCTTCTTCCTGGGCATCCGCTCCGTCGTGGAGAATGTCCACATGGACGTGCGCTACACCTCCAGCTGGAGCGACGAGATGCTGGAGAACGAGGCGGCCAAGACCCTGCTGGGCAGCGGCTGCGTCATCATCGGCCAGCACGCCGACACCACCGGCGCCCCCAAGGCCGTCCAGACCGCCCATGAGGCCGGCCAGGAGGTCTACTGCGTGGGCTACAACATCAGCATGCTGGAGGCCGCCCCTGACTGCGCGCTGACCAGCGCCGGCAACGACTGGAGCGTGTACTACACCTACGCGCTGCAGTGCATGCTGGACGGCACCGAGATCGATACCGACTGGTCCGCCGGCTACGCCGAGGGCGCCAACTACATCTTCCCCCGGAACGCGGGCGTCGTGGCCGAGGGCACCGAGGAGAAGGTAACGGAAGTCCAGAACGCCATCATCGACGGCTCCCTGCAGGTGTTCGACTGCTCCACCTTCACCGTGAACGGCGAGCATCCCACCAGCGCCTTCCCCGCCTATGACACCGACGGCGACTTCGAGCCCGACACCGGCGAGCCCATCGAGGACGGCATCTTCTATGAGTCCACCCTGCGCTCCGCCCCCTACTTCGCCCTGCGTATCGACGGCATCACCGAGCTGAACGCGGAAGGCTGATACAAAACACCACAAGGCGCCGCCCCATCAGCGGCGCCTTGTTTTTTCCCTATACCCTTACCAAGGAGGCGCGCCCATGGCAGAGGAATTTGCCGTCCGCATGGTGAACGTGACCAAGACCTTCGGCCACGTCACCGCCAACAACAAGGTCTATCTGGAACTGCGAAAGGGCGAGATATTGTCCCTGCTGGGGGAGAACGGCAGCGGCAAGACCACGCTCATGAATATGCTCTCCGGCATCTATTTCCCCGACGAGGGTCAGATCTTCGTCAATGGCCAGGAGGTGACCATCGCCTCCCCCCACGACGCCTATGCTCTGGGCATCGGCATGGTCCACCAGCACTTCAAGCTGGTGGATGTGTTCACCGCCGCGGAGAACATCGCCCTGGGCCTGCCCGGCGGGGTCACCGTGCGCCGGAAGGCCGTGGCCCAGAAGATACGGGAGATCTGTGACCGGTACGGCTTCGACGTGGACCCGGACAAGAAGGTCTACGATATGTCCGTGTCGGAGAAGCAGACGCTGGAGATCGTCAAGACCCTCTACCGGGGCGCCAACATCCTGATCCTGGACGAACCCACCGCCGTGCTGACCCCCCAGGAGACGGACCGGCTCTTCGCCGTCATGCGTAATATGCGGGACGACGGCAAGAGCATCATCATCATCACCCATAAACTCAACGAGGTGCTGGCCATCTCCGACCGGGTGACGGTGCTGCGCCACGGGGAGTACATCGGCGACATGGACACCGCCAAGG
>CANRIF010000067.1 GCA_947630645.1 uncultured Oscillospiraceae bacterium
AAATACTTCCACCAGACCAAGTTCCAGCCCACCAGCGACACGGTGTACATCCCCAAGCTGGCGGACTGGCTGGGGTGCGTCAGCCATGTGACGGTGCTGGACACCCTGGAGCTGGCGGACGGCCTTTACGAGGCGGTGGACGCCCGGGACCTGCCGGGCATGAGCGATGTGGACTCCTCTCTGCTGCAATTCTGCAAGCGCATCAAGCAGCACGTCACCGTGGCCCTGTCCGGGGAGTGCGCCGACGAGATATTCGGCGGCTACCCCTGGTTCCGGGACGAGAAGATACGGGCGGCCGAGGGCTTTCCCTGGGCACAGTCCATCCAGTACCGGGCCGGGTTCCTGCGGCCGGAACACGCGGCGGGGCTGGACGCCCGGGAGTACCTCATGGAGAAGTACCGCCTCACCCTGGCGGACACGGACGGGCTGGATACGGACAGCCCGGTGGATCGGCGGATGCGCCAGATGATGCGGCTGAACACCGACTGGTTCATGCAGACGCTGCTGGACCGGAAGGATCGAATGAGTATGTACAGCGCCCTGGAGGTGCGGGTTCCGTTCTGCGACCACCGCATCGCGGAGTATCTCTACAACGTCCCCTGGGAGATGAAGGACTACAAGCACTATGAAAAGGGCCTGCTGCGCCAGGCCATGCGGGGGTATCTGCCCGACGAGATCCTCTGGCGGAAGAAGAGCCCCTACCCCAAGACCCATGACCCGGAGTACATGGCGGAGGTATCCCGCCGGCTGCGGCGGGTGCTGGACGACCGGAACGCGCCGCTGCTGTCGCTGGTGCGCCGGGACGCGCTGGAGGCGCTGCTGGACGACGACAAGGCCCAGCCCTGGTACGGCCAGCTGATGACCACGCCCCAGACCATCGCCTATATGCTCCAGGTCAATTACTGGCTGGAAAAATACAAGGTCCGGCTGGTATGACAAAGAGGACGGACGCGCCCCGCGTCCGCCCTCTTTCATGTTTTCCGCCTCAACAGCCGCCCAGCAGTTCCAGCATTCGCCGGCCCGGGTCGATGATGGGCCGGGTGAAGACCCGCTTGATCTGGTCCAGCACATAGGGGAAGTGGGTGCAACCCACCACCAGCGCCTCGCAGCCCATGGCGAGGAAACTCTCCATCAGCGCCTCCAGCCCGCATTCCCGGGCGATCTGCTCCGGCGGCAGCTGGGCCTCGATGGCCGTCACCAGGGGCATCAGGCTCGCGCTCACCACCATGCACTCCGGCGCGGCCTGGGCCGCCACCTTCTCGATGGCCGCGAGGCACTGGCCGGTGGCGGTGATGATCGCGAGGCGCTTATATTGCAGCGCCGTCTCCGCGTAAACGTCGAAGGGCGTGACGATGGGTATCGCCGGGCAGGCTTGCCGGACGGCGGGCATATCCACCGCGGAGGTGAGGGAGTTGCAGTAGACGTAGATGCCCTCCGCGCCCTCCGCGGCCAGGTCCCGGCAAAAGCCGATCACCCGCTCCGTCAGCATCTCGGGATGCAGCTTCTGGGCCAGGGCCTGCTCCTCCGGCGAGCCGCTGCACGGCCGGGGCAGCGGCTCATGTCCGAACCCGGCCACATACTCCGCGCCCATGCGGGTGTCCACCGGTGTCCCGGCGATAACGCCGATCTTCATGGCTTGCTCCTCCCTCCGCCGCGCCGCCCGGCGCGGTCTTTCGTTATTGTTATAATAATAACATGCCCGTCTGCCGCCCGTCAAGACGGCCCGTCCCAACAAAAAGCGTGTCCCGAGGGACTGGCCCCCGGGACCGCCTTTTGCTATTTCGTTCAGAACACGGGCACCACCGCGCCCTGGTACTTGGTCTCGATGAACTCCCGCACCGCGTCGGACTGCAAAGCCTCCACCAGGGCCTGGACGGCGGGATCGTCCTCTCTGCCCTCCTTGACCACAAGCACGTTCACATAGGGCGAATCCGCGTCCTCGATGGCCAGCGAGTCCTCCACGGGGTTATAGCCTGCTTCCATGGCGTAGTTGGAGTTGATGACGGCGATGTCCACCTCGGAGACGATGTTGGGGACCATGGCGGCCTCCACCTCCGTGAACTGCAGACCCAGTTCGTTCTCGGCGATGTCGTTGGGCGTGGCGTCCAGGCCGGCGTCCTCCTTGAGGGTGATCAGCCCCTGGGCCTGCAGGAGCAGCAGCGCACGGGCCTCGTTGGTCACGTCGTTGGGCACGGCCACCGTGGCGCCCTCGGCCAGCTCCTCCAGCGAGGCGGTCTTGCCGGCGTAGATGCCCATGGGCTCGATGTGGATGCCGGCCACGCTCACCAGGTGGGTGCCGCGGGTGGCGTTGAACTCGTCCAGATAGGGGATGTGCTGGAAATAGTTGGCGTCCTCCTCGCCCTCCTCCACGGCGGTGTTAGGCACGACGTAGTCGCCGTACTCCGTGATCTGCAGGTCGATGCCCTCCTGGGCCAGCACGTCCACCACCTGCTCCAGGATCTCCGCGTGTGGCACGGAGCTGGCGGCCACCTTCAGGACCACAGGCTCGTCGGCGGTCTCGGCGGTCTCCTCCTCCGCAGGGGCCTCGGTGGGCTGGGCCTCGGGGGCCTCGGTGGGCTGGGCGCTGTTGCTGCTGCCGCCGCAGGCGGCCAGGGCCAGGCACAGGATGAGCGCCAGGACCAGCGCGGTCAGTTTCTTCGTCATTTTGTCTTCCTCCTTAATGATGATTTTTATCTCAATCGCTTGTCGATCTTCGCGGACAGGCGGTTAAAGATCACTTGGATGATCTGCACCAGCACCACCAAAAACACGGCCGGGCCCCACATCATGCTGAGCATATGGCGCTGGTAGCCGTAGCGGATGGCCAGGTCGCCCAGGCCCCCCGCGCCGATGGCGCCGGCAATGGCCGAATAGGCCAGGATGGTGATGATGGAGATGGCGCCTCCCAGCACCAGGCTGGGCATGGCCTCCGGCAGATACACCTTCCACACGATCTGCATATCAGACGCGCCCATGGACTGAGCCGCCTCGATCACCCCCGCGTCCACCTCCGCCAGGGAGGTCTCCACCATGCGGGCGATGAAGGGCGCGGCAGAGACCACCAGCGGGACGATGGCGCCCCGGACGCCGATCTTGGTGCCCACGACCAGCTTGGTGAAATCCATGATGGCGATCATCAGGATGATGAACGGCAGGGACCGGCCGATGTTGACGACCCAGCCCAGGATGCGGTTCACCGCCTTGTTGGGCCGGATGCCGTGCTGTCCGGTCACCACCAGCACCACGCCCATGGGCAGGCCCAGCAGGTAGGCAAACACCGTGGACACGCTCACCATCACCAGGGAGTCCCGTATCCCCTCCAGCAGCAACTCGCCGTACTCAGCCCAAAACGCCGCCGTGAACATCTCAAGCATCGCTCTCCACCTCCTCCGCCGTCACGCCGGGGATATCCCGCAGATACAGCAGCGCCCGGGCCGCCTCCGTCTCGTCCTGGGGCAGGCTCAACACCATGGTGCCGAAGGCCTTGTCGCCGATGGCGCGGGTGTCGGCGCTGATGATGCTCAAACGGATGCCCTGCTCGGCGGCCAGCGTGGCGATGACGGGCTCGCCGGAGGTGGCGCCGTTGAAGGCCAGGCGCACCAGCCGGTTTTCCGGCAGAACGTGTATCTTCTCGCCCCCCGGCATCACCAGGCGGCGTCCCGCCTCGGTGCGGGGGTTGGTGAATATCTCCGTCACCGCCCCCTGCTCCTGGATGACGCCCCCGTCCAGGATGGCCACCCGGTCGCATATCTGCTCCACCACCCGCATCTCGTGGGTGATGACCACCACGGTGACGCCCATCTCCCGGTTGATCTTCTTCAGCAGGTCCAGGATGGCCTGGGTGGTGGTGGGGTCCAGGGCGCTGGTGGCCTCGTCGCATAAAAGCACCTTCGGCTCCCCCGCCAGGGCCCGAGCGATGGCGATCCGCTGCTTCTGGCCGCCGCTCAATTGGGCGGGGTAGGCGTCCGCCTTGTCGGGCAGGCCCACGATCTTGAGCAGCTCCCGCGCCCTTTTCTCCCGCCCTTTTCTCTCGCCCCGCAGGCCGTTCAGCTCCAGCGGGAAGCATATGTTCTCCAGCGCCGTGCGCTGCATGAGCAGGTTGAAACCCTGGAAGATCATGCTCATGTTCCGGCGCGCCCGGCGCAGGTCCCGCTCCTTCAGCGCCGTCAGTTCCTGCCCGTCCACCGTCACCTTGCCGCTGGTGGGCCGCTCCAGCAGGTTCACGCACCGCACCAGGGTGCTTTTGCCCGCGCCGGACAGGCCGATGATGCCGAATATCTCCCCCTTTTCGATCGCCAGGTCGATGTCGCACAGCGCCTTGACCGCCCCGTCCCCGGCGCCGAAGATCTTCGTCAAATGTTCGATGCGGATGATCGTCTCGCCCATACGCTCCCTCTTTTCCAACAAAAAATGCCGTCCCTGGATAAACCAAGGACGACATGAAAAATACACGCCGCGGTACCACCTTGCTTTGCCCGTGCCTCACGGCGCGGACCTCTCAGGGTTCCATCAAACCCCTGCGCTGTCACGGGCGCCCCCGTCGCGGACTACCTATCGCCCGCGCGGCTCCAAGACCATGTTCGGCGGACTCTCTGCACCCCCTCTCACCTGCCGGGGCTCTCTGTGGCATAACCTTTCCGCGTACTCTTCTCTTCGCTGCCTTTTGTGGTATTCAGTTGTTCGCTTCCGGTTTTGCCGTCATTATAGGCCTGGGATAGGTCAGGTGTCAACGGCCAGAACGTTCAATTATCGTCTTGCCGTTCCCGCGGGTTTTTGTTTATTTAAGATAATAAAATATCCCGCCCTCCAGAGAGGGCGGGACAGGAGAGACAACGATTCACCGCAGGTTGTCTTTGTTGCCGAAGTACTCCTTGGTGGTCTTGATGATGACGCCGGACAGGGCCAGCAGGGCCACCAGGTTGGGGAAGGCCATCATGCCGTTGAGGGCGTCGGCCAGGTTCCAAACCACGTCGATCTCCAGCGTCGCGCCCACAGGCAGCAGCACCAGGAAGATGACCTTGTAGATGACGCTGATCTTGGTGCCGACCTTGGACCCGCACAGGAACTCGAAGCAGCGGGAGCCGTACAGCGACCAGCTGATGATGGTGGACAGGGCGAACAGGGTAAGGCCCACGGCCACCACCAGCGCGCCCAGCTTATCGCCCACCACAGTGCCCATGGCGGCCTGGATCTGGGCCGCGCCGCCGGCGTCGCTGCCCCAGGCGAAGGCCAGGGAGTCGGCGCCCACGCGGCAGTAGGAGGTGATCAGCACGAGGCTGGTCATGGTGCAGATCACGATGGTGTCCATGAACACCTCGAAGATGCCGTACAGGCCCTGCTTCACCGGCTCGGTCTCGGAGGTGGCCGCGTGGGCCATGGGCGCGGAGCCCATGCCGGCCTCGTTGGAGAACACGCCGCGGCCGACGCCCTTCTGGATGGTGGTCATGATCATGATGCCGAAGGCGCCGCCCAGGGCCGCGTCGGGGGTAAAGGCGCCCTTGAAGATCAGGCCGAAGGCCTGGCCGATGAACTTGCCATTGCCGATGATGACGACCAGAGAGAAGACGATGTAGATGACCGCCATCACAGGCACCAGCTTCTCGGTGACAGAGCCGATGCGCTTGATGCCGCCGAACAGCACCAGGCCCACGATCACCGCCACGATGACGCCGATGACCAGGCTCACGATGGACACAGGCATGCCGAACAGCAGCACGGTCTTGGCGGAGAGGTCGCTGCCGAAGGCACTGACCACGCCGTTGACGGAGGAGGCGATGGAGTTCACCTGGGTCATGTTGCCGATGCCGAAAGCGGCCAGCGCGCCCAGCAGGCAGAACACCATCGACAGCCATGTCCACTTCTTGCCCAGGCCGTTTTTGATGTAGTACATGGGTCCGCCCACCCAGTCGCCCTTGTCGTTGCGCTCCCGGTATTTCACCGCCAGCAGCGCCTCGGCGTACTTGGTACACATCCCGAACAGGGCGCACAGCCACATCCAGAACACGGCGCCGGGGCCGCCGGCCACGATAGCGCCGGAGACGCCGGCGATGTTGCCGGTGCCAACGGTGGCAGCCAGGGCGGTGGTCAGGGCCTGGATGGGGGTGACCTCGCCCTCGCCGGCCTTCTGCTTGGAGAACATCTTGCCGATGGTGTTCTTCATGGCATAGCCGAACCGGCGGAACTGGGGGAAGCCCATCCGCAGGCTCAAATAGATGCCCGTGCCGGCCAGCAGGACCAGCAGTACCGGCCCCCATACCCAGTTGTCCACAGACTTGACGATCTTTTCGATCTGCTCCATACTTCTCTCTCCTTACCTTGCAATTTAAAGCTTTAACCGGTGAAGACACTATGTTAAACAAAATGAGCTTACCAAATGGTACGCTCAAGAGATCGGATAAATACGCCGTCAACGGCGGTTCGCATTTCTGTCCTTTTGCCTGAGAGATTAAGCGCCCCGCGCCTTGCCCCTTCGGCCCCCGCGGTGGTCCCGCGGGCTTCTCCAGAACCCCATCTGCCGCCAGTTCCTCCCGGTCCTGACTGCTTCCCCTGGGCGATATATGGTTTTCTTCAGACCGTCTTCACGTTCTGTTATGGCTAATTTTACTTGAAAACGGCCGATTTTTCAAGTATGTGTATTAGACATATATTTTTGGGCTTCCCGATAAAACTTGTGCAAAATCACAGCAAATTTTCCTCCATATACGCCGCGTTGCGGCGGATGCGCTCGTCCCCTGGCGCAAGCTGAAGGGCCGTTTTGGCGCAGTTGAGCGCCCAGGTCCGGCGGCCCTGGTTCCAGCAGGCCAGGCTCAAAAGGTCCCAGGGCAGCGCGCCCCACGCCGCCGGGTCGGTGGTGTAGCTCATGTCCCGGACCCGGATGTCCAGCGCCCGGCGGCAGTACCGCTCGCACTCCGCCCACCGGCCCTCCGCCGCCATGAGCCGGGCCAGGTCCACCAGCGCCTCCCGCTGCTCCGGCGCCTCGAACACCGCCCGCAGCAGCCACAATTCCGCCTCCTCCCTTCTCCCCAGCGCGGCCAGGCTCCGGGCGATGTACCGCATGGACGCCGCCCGCTCCGGCCGCCACACCGCCGTGGGCATGGCCAGGTGTTCCCGAAGCGTGCGTACCGCGTCCTCCCACCGGCCCCGGAACATATACTCCCGGCCCAGGTAGTGCCGGTTCCTATCGTCCTCCGGCGACTCCGCCACGCTCATCTCCAGCAGCGCCAGATACCCCTCCCGGCTCTTGGCCGGGTCCGGGTGATGCTCCAGGCGCATCCCCGGCACATCGCAGTATACCCGCGGGACGCTGTATTCCAGCACCTCATGGACCGGCCGGACCCAGCGGCACACGCCGGGCTTATGGACCTTCTCGTACCAGAACTTCACCCCGTCCGACCCGTCGGCGTTGAAGGACCAGACGTACTCATACCGGGCGGTGGTGCATCCCGGCCGCCAGGCTGCCTCCAGCGCCCGCCGCCAGCCCGGCAGCAGCACCTCGTCCAGGTCCGTACACACTAGTATGTCCGCGTCATCCGGCGCCAGTTCCATGGAGCGGTTCCGGGCCGTGTCGAACCGCCATGGCTCTATCCGCTCCGCCGTCACATGGGCGCCCAGCGCCTCCAGCGCCTGGGCGGTGCCGTCGGAACTGCCCGTGTCCAGAACATACACTCCGTCCGCCTCGGCCATGGACGCCATCCACCGCCCGGCGAAGGCCGCCTCGTCCTTGGCGATGGCGTAGACGTATATCCGCATAAAAAACACCCCCTGCCCGGCCATCGTATGCCGGAACAGGGGGCGGTGTGACGGGCGCTCACGCGCCCAGCTTCTGTTTTTCCTGATGCTCATACTGGAGCATATAGAGTTTATAATACCGGCCGTGCTGGTGGAGCAGCTGCTGGTGGGTCCCCTGCTCCAAGATCTGCCCGTGGGAGAGCAGGATGATGTTGTCCGCGTGCTGGATAGTGGACAGCCGGTGGGCCACGATCAGCATGGTGCCGATGTTCTTCATCTTCTCCAGGGAGTCCTGGATGAGGATCTCGGTCTCGGTGTCGATGTTGGCGGTGGCCTCGTCCAGGATCATCACCTCCGGCCGGTGGATGATGGTGCGGGCGAAGGAGAGCAGCTGCCGCTGTCCGGCGGAGAAGTTGTTGCCCCGCTCCCGGACCACCTCGTCCAGGCCGTCGTCCAGCTTGTTGATGAACCGGTCCGCGTTGACGTAGCGGCAGGCCTGCCATATCTCGTCGTCGGTGAACCGCTCCTCCCGCAGCACGATGTTGGAGCGGATGGTGCCGGAGAAGAGGAACACGTCCTGGAGCATCTGGCCGAAATGCCGCCGCAGGGAGGCGATCTTGATGTGCTTGATGTCGATGCCGTCAATGAGGATCTGGCCCTTTTGGATGTCGTAGTTGCGGCAGATAAGGCTAAGGATGGTGCTTTTGCCGGAGCCGGTGGCGCCCACCAGGGCCACCGTCTCCTTGGGGGCCACATGGAAGGACACGCCCTTCAGCACCCACTCGCCGGGGTTGTAGGCGAACCACACGTCCTTGAACTCGATCTCGCCCTCGATGTGGTCCA
>CANRIF010000068.1 GCA_947630645.1 uncultured Oscillospiraceae bacterium
GCGGAGAGCTTCTCCGGCGCGCTGGCCGACAAGCTGCCGGACGCGGAGACCAGCCTGATCCGCGGCGGCCAGCCGGTGTACTACTACATGATAAGCGTGGAATAAGCGCAGCCTTTTTGCCAAAGGCCCCGTCACGAGACGGGGCCTTTGGCATATGCTAGGGCATCAAAATGGCATGGCTCTGTGGGCCATGCCATTTTTGCCGTCAGTCTTTGATCAGGAACAGCCGCCTCTTACAGAACCCCACACGGGAGAGGAGCCAGATGAGCAGCACCGAGCCGCCAATAGAGACTACCTCCAAAAACAGGAGTTTGCACGAGAGGAACCACCCCTGGAAGGAGTATACGCGCAGGATGATCGTCATGATGACTATATGGACGAAGTATATCCCGAAAGATATTTTGGACATATATGTAAAGGCCCGCACCGAAAGTGTGTTTTTGCCGGCCTCAGACGGCTGTTTCACCCATCTGTGCATCAACTCGAACAGCAGCGCAGGTCCGATAAGTATCAGCGGAAAACTATAATCTACCAGATAGTTCTCAGGCTGGGCGTAAGCCCAAAACTGGACAAGACAGCTCAGCACAAAAGACACAACGCATCCCAGGAATACCCCCCCGGCTCTCAGCTTCGCCAGGCCGCCCCGGCTGATCCAATACCCGGCAAAGACATACAGGAGGTACATAGAAAAGACGTTCGCTGACTCAAGCGCCAGCACAGCGGCATTTTCCCATCCGGTGGCCATATAGAGCAGGGCATCCGCGTTCGGGATGACCATAGAACTTAGAAATACCACCGCACAGGGAAGGACGAACATCTTCAAGGAGACCTTCTTCAAGACCATGGCGAAAAGCGGGATCAGCAGGTACACGCACAGGATCATCGGCATATACCACATACTGCCGAACGCCACTTGGTTGACGAAGCACATCGTCTTGACCATGCCGAAGATCAGGTATGGCAGATTTGCCAGCGCGAACCGATCCTCCACGATGATCTTACACCAGTACATCAGGGCGTACCAGATCTCGCAGGTGATGAAGAGATCCAAGAGATTGTGTTTATAAAAGCGTTTGACGCCCTCTTCATCCGTGATGCTCTTTCCCAACAGCAAAGCGCCGGAGAGCATCAGAAAGATGGGCACGCCATAGTGGCTGAAAACCGTGATCAGCGTCTTGAACACCGAGGAGAGCAGCGGGCTGTT
Organism: uncultured Oscillospiraceae bacterium; assembly: GCA_947630645.1. GTDB lineage: Bacteria > Bacillota > Clostridia > Oscillospirales > Oscillospiraceae > CAJOIG01. Next base: position 1,205 of record CANRIF010000068.1, read on the forward strand.
CAGAAACTCCCCCATTTGATCCGAATAATTGTCATAGGAGCGGTTTGCAGCGTGATTCAGGGAAATGGAGATGATGGCGACTGTACGGGCGACATCCATCCAATATGTCCTTGTTCTTTTTGTACTTTCCAATTCGCTTATCCCCCTATTTGCAGGACTTAGCCGCGTATTTCCTGCCGGTCTTTATTTCAGTTCTATGCCGTAGATCTCCTGGTCGCGGGTGCCGATGACCAGCATATTGTCCCACACGATAGGGGTGGCCTCCACGGTGCAGCCGAAGTCATAGGTGTCGTACACCTCCCCGGTCAGGCCGTCCAGCAGGTACATCTTGCTGGAGATGGCGCTGGTATACAGCACATAGCCGTTGCCATCGGTGTCGTAAAAGCACACGGGGGTGGACCAGGAGTAGCTGCTGGACTTATGGTACCACAGTTCCTCCCCGGTGTCCGTGTCCAGCGCCACGACCCGGCCGTTGCCCAGGTCGGGATACCGGGCCACCGAGACGTACAGGATCCCCTCCAGCGGCCCCGTCCCCAGGGACAGGGACCCCTGTACGCCGCCGGACAGGTCGTCCAGGGAGTGACACTCATAACTCCGGTGCCACACCTCTTCCCCGGTGACGCCGTCGATCTTCCATATAGGGATCTCCGCGGTGGTGTAGCTGCGCCAGCCGTTGTGGAAGGAGGTACTTAAATAGATGTACGGGTGGCCCGTCTCGTCCAGTTCCATCACCCCGGTGCAGTTGGTGTCGTCCAGGCAGTCGAACCGCCACTCGATCTGCAGGGTGTTCAGGTCGATGCACAGAAAGTCCCCGCCGTTGTCGGCGATGAAGATGTGGTCCCGCCAGATGATGGCGCTGTCCTCCATGCCGTACAGGTACTTCTCCGCCGTCTCGGAGGTGTAGGTGAACTTGACCACCTCCGGGTCCACAGCGATGGTGCCGGCGGCCTCGTCGTACTGGGTGTTCAGGTCGATGATGTACAGCACCCCGTTCTCGCCGGGGTAGATCAGCTGGTCGGTCTCCGCGTCCACCAGCGGGGCGCTGTCCCAGGCGGTCCAGCCCCGGGGCGCGAAGCTGTCGCCGTTTCCGGTGGTGTACAGCACCTCCCCGTCGATCAGGCTCACCACCATGATCCGGGGCGTCTGTCCGCCGGGTCCGGGCACGCCGCCGCCCAGGTACATCAGCGGGTAGCCCCGGGGGTCCAGGGACCCGGCCCCCTTGAAGGGGAAGCCCAGATGCAGCTCGTCCCGGGTGGCGTCCCCGGTCTCCAGGTCCAGGAAATGCACCTCCCCGCCCAGGGTGGCGTAGATGACCTCCACCAGGTCCTCCTTCTCCTTGGCCCAGTCCTCCATGTCCATGATCTTCTTGGTGCTTTCCGGCCACTTCACCGCCAGGGGCTGGCCGGTCCAGCCGCTGCCGCCCCAGTAGGTGCCGCTGCTGTTGAGCCCGCCGCTGCGGACCCGCCAGTGGTCGCCAAAGGCCGCCGCGTCCAGCGCCGCTACGCCGTGGACGGAACTGTTGCGGAAATTGTTGCCACGGAAGGTGACGATGCCCTCCACCTGGGCATAATCCTCGGGGGCGCCGAAGTCTATGGTGTGGGCCTGGTCGGCCTGATAGCTGTCCTGCTCCTCCCCGTGGACCATGATGGCGGTGTCGGTGATCACCCGGGTCCCGCGGCGCTGCGGCTCAAACTCCGGCAGCGGCGTGGGCACAGGGGTGGGCGTGGGGACGGCGGTGGGCGTAGGCTCCATGGTGGCCGAGACTGCGATGGACGCGCCGGCCGGCCCCGCCGGCACAGCCTCGGCCGAGGCGGGGCCGTCGATGGTCTGGCGGACGCCGTAGACCAGCAGGCCGAGGCAGACCGCCAGCGCCGCCAGCGCCAGCAGCCCCAAGATCAGTTTCCCCGTCTTTTTGCCGTTCACTCCCGTCCCCTTCGTTCCTCACTCCGTGAAATGTACATGGTTGTTTATGTGGTCGATGCAGAAACAGTGAAATCCGGCGCACCGGCTGCAATAGCGGAACTCCAGGTCGGGATAGTCCCGGTCCGTGCGGCCGCAGACGGCGCACTTGCGGGTGTATCCCTGCTGGCGCTGCTGGGCCTCGGCCTTCTTCGCGGCCTGTTTGAACTGGATGGTACGCGCCCTCTGGTGGGACCGCTGGCGCACCCGGGAGGGCCGGACGATGTCGAAGAGCCAGCTGCCGCAAAACAGCAGGTAATTGACCACCGCCACCATCGGGATCAGCGCGAAGCCCAGCGCCATGGTGAACACGATGCCCCGGGTCCCCACCAGCAGGCGGATGAAATCCACCGCGAACAGCGCCACGTCCGCCCAGGCCAGCCACTTCATCTTCACCGGGATGATGAAGAACAGCAGCACCATCTGGTCCGGCCACAGGGTAGCGAAGGCGAAGAACAGGCTCATATTTAGGTAATACGCCGAGGACACCGGCACGGGGATGCCGGTGATCCAGTAGTAGACGAGCGCGTACAGCGCCGTCAGCACCACGCCGGTCAGGTAGTAGATGGTGAACTTGCCCGTCCCCCACGCCCGCTCCAGGCTGCTGCCGATGAAGTAGTAGAAATACAGCGAAATGGCCATCATCAGCACGTTCCCGTTATAGGGCACGAACACATAGGTCACCAGCCGCCAGACCTGGCCCCGGCAGAAGTTCCACGGGTCGAAGGTCAGCAGGTTCACGAACGTCTGGGTCCTGTCCATCATGGCGACGAGGTACACCGCCAGGGTGCCGATCACCACACACAGCATCAGCCGGGGGATGCCGAAGCGGGGGTGCTTCCGGCAGAAGCTGTCGATCTTCACATTCAGAAATCGCAACTGGATCACCTCTCTCCCAATCATACCCTCTTTTGGTCTTAAAGTCCACACAATTTTGTTTCCCGCCATTTTTCCGGCGGCTATTTTTTGCCAAAGGCCAAATTATGTCTTCCAAATCGGAAAGGTTTATGGTATAGTACAGGCTGTATGAATATGTCGGATGAAAACATAATAGAGGGAAAAAACGCGGTCACCGAGGCGCTCCGTGCCGGGCGTCCCCTGGACAAGGTCTTCCTCGTCCGGGGCAGCGCCGACCGCGCCCTGGCCTTCATCGCCTCCACCGCCCGCGCGGCCGGCGTGCCGGTGGCGGAGTGCGACCGGCGTAAGCTGGACGCCATGAGCGTCACCGGCTCCCACCAGGGCGTGATCGCCGTGGCCGCCGCCCGGGAATACTGCGACCTGGAGGACATCCTGGCCCGGGCCGAGGCGCTGGGCGAGGACCCCTTCGTGGTGGTGTGCGACGGGCTGGAGGACCCCCGGAACCTGGGGGCCGTGATCCGCTGCGCCGAGTGTGCCGGCGCCCACGGCGTCGTCATCGCCAAGCACCGCTCCGCCGGGCTCACCGCCGCCGCGGACAAGGCCAGCGCCGGCGCCGCCGAGCATCTTCCGGTGGCCCGGGTGTCCAACCTTCCCGCCGCCCTGGACGGGCTGAAAAAGCGGGGCCTGTGGATCTACGGCGCGGAGGCCGGCGGGGGCAGCCCCCTTTGGAAGACGGATATGAGAGGCCCGATCTGTCTAGTGATCGGCTCGGAGGGCGCCGGGATGGGCCGGCTGGTGCGGGAGAAGTGCGACTTCGTCATGAGCATCCCCCTACACGGGAAGGTCAACTCCTTGAACGCCTCCGCTGCCGCGGCGGTCCTGCTGTACGAGATCGTGAGGCAGCGCCATGAGTGACCGGTATCTGGACAGCCTTTTGCCCGATTTCGGGGAATACTCCCTGGACGCTCTTCTGGAGAGTTACCAGCAGCGGGCCGGCGGCCCGTCCGCCCCGGACGGCGCCCCCGCCGCGCCCCCGGCGGAGCCTGCCAAGGCCGCCGAGGCCATCGCCCAGCGGTCCCGGCAGATCGTCATGGAGGCCCTGGGCGAGACGTTGAGCCAGCACCGTGCCCCGACGGAGGCCGACCTGGAGCAGGAGGCCCTCTCCGCCCTGGACCGGGCGCGGACAAAGGCCGCCCCGGCCCAGGAGCCGCGGCAGAAGCCCCGGGTACACGTCTCCGCCGACGGGGTCATCACCCTGGACCTGGACCTGCCGGCCGAGGAGCCGGAGGACGAAGACGAGGACGATCTGGACCTGGACCTGGAGGATACCGGGACCGGGCCGGACCCCTATGCCCAGCCGGAGGAAGAGGAGGACGGCGGCCGCCGCAGGTTTGGCCGCCGGGTTCGTCGCGCCCGCCAGCAGGAGCGCGCGCAGGAGGACCGCCCCGGCGTCAAGGAGCGGTTCCTCATGCCCCTGGTGCGCCTGACGGCCACCAAGCTGGCCCGCCGGCAGATGCAGCGGGCCGAGGCCGCCAACTGGCCGGACCCGGTGGACGTGCGGGAGACGGACGAGCTGCCGCCCAAAAAGGCCGGCAAATTCTACGGCCAGCAGCTGCGCCCGCTCCGTTTCCGGTGCCGGGTGTGTCTGCTGCTGTGTGTCACGCTGGCCTGGATCAGCATGGGCCTTCCCATGGCGGGCCTTTTGGGAAAGAGCCTGTCCGTGCAGGCGGGCGTGAGCCTGGTGCTGCTGCTGACGGTGATGATGGCCACGCTGGACATCCTGGCCGCCGGGATACGGCAGCTGTTCGACCTGCGCCCTGGCGCGGAGGCCCTGGCAGCGCTCTCGGCGCTTTTAAGCTGCGTGGACGGGTTGATGGTCATGATAGGTTACAGCCGTTTTCTCCCCTTCTGCGCCGTGGGGGCCGTGTCCCTGTCCGCGGCGCTGTGGGGCGAGAGGCTGGGCTGCCACGCCCGCGCCCGCACCATGCGTATGGCCGCCATGAGCAAGAACCCCTCGGTGGTGACGGCGGCGGAGATGTCCTCCCGGGGCGGCAAGTACATCTGCCGCACCCAGCGGCCGGTTTCCGGCATGGTCCGCCGCAGCGAACAGCCGGACTTCTGCCAGAGCGTCTACGGCACCGCCGCCCCCATCCTCATGCTGTTGAGCGTCGGGCTGGCCGTGCTGGTCTCCCTCAACGGCATGGGCGCCTATTTCCTGCACACCCTGTCGGCGCTGCTGTCGGTCAGCGCCTCCTTCACCGCCTTCATCAGCTTCCCCCTGCCCTATGACCTCACCGCCGGGAAGCTGCAAAGTTCCGGCGCGGCCATCGTGGGCTACGCCGGCTGCGCCGATATCGGCAAGACCCGCCGGGTGGTCATCAGCGACAACGACCTCTTTCCCCCCGGCACCATGCGTTTGAGCGGCATCAACATCCTGGAGGGGACGCTGGTGGACAAGGTCGTCTCCTGCACCACCAGCCTTCTGGCCATGGCCGGCAGCGGCGTGGCCGGGGTGTTCATGGAGCTGGTCCAGCGGCGGGGCTACGCCATGGTCCGGCCGGAGGAGTTCCGCTGCCATGAGGGCGGCGGGCTGTCCGCCCGCTGCGCCGACGAGCAGGTGCTGGTGGGCTCGGCCGGGTTCATGAACCTGATGGGCATCCGCCTGCCCCAGGGGATGCAGGTGAAAAACGCCGTATGCACCGCCATCAGCGGCGAGCTGGTGGGTGTGTTCAACCTGGAGTACATCCCCGTCAGCAGCGTGCAGGACGCGCTGGTGACCCTCCTGCAGGGCCGCACCCAGCCCATCTTCGCCATCCGGGACTTCAACATCACCCCGCTGATGATCCGGCAGCTGTTCCGTATGCCCACGGACAACTTCACCTTCCCCACCTTCCGGGACCGCTACCGCATCGCCGCCGCCTCCATGACCCTGGACGCGCCCCTCGCCGCGGTGCTTAGCCGGGGCGGCATGGGGCCCATGGTGGACGCGGCCGAGGCGGGCCGCCGGCTTTACAGCACCTGCCGCATCGGTACCATCCTCTCCCTGGTGGGCACGGCCATCGGCATGGTCACCATGTTCTTGCTGTGCCGCTCGGGCGCCTTCACCACCGCCACCGCCGGGAACGTGCTTAGCTATATGCTCCTGTGGGCCCTGCCGGTGGTCATCCTGGCCCTCGGCCAGAACCGGTAAGGCAAAATATTTTAATTGTATGTATTGCCAAGATTTTCCCGATCGTGTATAATATTTTATTGGTCAACAATGAAACTTTTCCAAATATTACTCTAGTTTTAAGGAGAGGACCTATGAGCTACGAACTGAAGAACATCCGCAACATCTGCCTGCTTGGTCACGGCACCAACGGCAAGACCTCCTTTGCAGAGAACATCCTGTCCGTCGCTGGCATGACCGACCGCCAGGGCAAGGTGGTGGACGGCAACACCGTCTCAGACTTTGACCCGGAGGAGATCCGCCGCCAGAACAGCATCTCCGCCGCCACCATGTACGCCAACTGGCAGGGCCATAAGATCAACATCATCGACACGCCGGGCTTCTTCGACTTCGTGGGCGAGGTCTACCAGGCCCTGCGCGCGGCCGATATCGGCGTCATCTGCGTGGCCGCCAAGGACGGCGTGAACGTGGGCGCCGAGAAGAGTTGGAAGTACCTGCGTGACGCGGGCAAGCCCCGGGCGTTCTACATCTCCAAGCTGGACGAGGAACACGCCGACTTCGACAAGACCTTCGACGGCCTGCGTGAGCGGTTCGGCAACTCCGTGTGCGCCATGACCGCCCCCATCAAGGACGGCGAGAAATATATCGGCATCGTGGACGTGATCACCCGCAAGGCCTACAAGATGGACGGCAAGAAGCGGGTGGAGATCCCCGTGCCTGACGCCATGAGCGGCCGGCTGGACGAGCTGTACACGGAACTGGCCGAGTCCGCGGCGGAGACCAGCGAGGAGCTGATGGAGAAGTACCTGGAGACCATGGAGCTGTCCCCCGAGGAGATCTCCGGCGCTTTGAGCGAGGCCGTGGCCGAGGGCAGCGTCTGCCCCGTCTACTGCGGCAGCGCCGCCACCGGCATGGGCACCCAGATCTTCCTGGACGCGGTGTGCGCCGTGTTCCCCTCCCCCATGGAGGGCGGCAAGGCCTGCGACCCCAACGGTCCGGCCCGGGCCATCGTGTATAAGACCGTGTCCGACCAGTTCGGCAAGTTCAGCCTGTTCAAGGTCGTCTCCGGCAAGGTGACCGCCGACATGACCCTCACCAACGCCCGCAGCGGCGCCCAGGAGAAGCTGGGCCACCTGTACTGCATGCAGGGCAAGAAGAACACCGAGGTCGCCGAGATCGCCTGCGGCGACATCGGCGCGGTGTCCAAGCT
>CANRIF010000069.1 GCA_947630645.1 uncultured Oscillospiraceae bacterium
ATCAGCCGGGCCTCCAGGCCGTAGGCCTCGATGCCCGCGTCCTTCAGCCGCCGCCGGGCTTGGATATAGATGTCATTATAGGTTTTAGCCATGACTCATTTCTTCTCTCTGTCGTTGGTCAAGGAACAAGCCTCGCAGAGTTCGCGCCCGGGGGCGCGAATAAATTTGGATATGATTTCCGGGGACATGCGCCTCGGAAATCATTCTTTGCGGCCTGCAAACGTGCGGGCCGCTTGCGGCCCGTGCGCTGCAGCAGGCCGAAGCCTTCTCGTTTGAAAGGAGCTTGCTCCTTTCAAACGACTACCATCGGTCGGCGCCCTTTTCGTCCGGGATGACCAGTTTGAGGGAGGCGATGGCCACCTCCATCATGCCGTCGTCCGGCTCCCGGGTGGTGAGGTGCTGCAACTGGCGGCCGGGCCAGGACAGCACCTTGGCGATGGCAAGGTCGTCGTGCCGGCCGATCCAGCGGTTCAATTCATAGCTTAAAGAGACGACCACCGGCAGCAGCGCCAGCTTCACCAGCATCCGCAGCGCCACGTTGTCCACATGGAGGAAGGCGTTGGCCACGATGAACACCAGGATGCTCAAAATGATGACCACCAGAAGGAAGCTGGTGCCGCAGCGGGGGTGGAAGCGGCTCTCCCGGCGCACATTGTCCACCGTCAGGTCATGGCCATGCTCGTAGCAGTAGATGGTCTTGTGTTCGGCCCCGTGGTAGGCCCACATCCGCTTCATCTCCTTCATCCGGGAGACGGCGGCCATGTAGCCCAGGAAAATGGCCAGCTTCAAAATGCCCTCCAGCAGCGTCCGCAGCCCGTCATGGCCGTGGCGCAGGGGCGGGATAAGGCCCACCAGCAGGGTGGGCAAGAGGATGAACAGGCCCACCGCCAGCCCCACGCCCAGTACCACCGCCAGGCCGATGACCAGCTTTTCCGCCTTCTCGGAACTGAAGTGCGCCTCGATCCACTTGTCCAGCTTGCTTGGCTCCTCCTGCTCCTCCTCGGGCAAAAACTGGGCCGAGTAGGTGACGGCCTTCATGCCGTGGGCCATGCTGTCCAGGAAGTTCACCACGCCCCGGATCAGGGGCCAGCCGAATATGGGATGTTTTTCTTTGAGCAGATGCAGCGGCTCCACCTTGGTGATCAGCTCCCCGGTCTGGGAGCGGATGACGATGGCCTGTTTGTCCACGCCCCGCATGAGGATGCCCTCGATCAGGGCCTGCCCGCCGATGGACGTGCGGAAGGAGCAGCTTTGCTCGTTTTGGGATTGCTTTGATGCCATGTGATCGCCTTTCAGAAAATGCTAGATCGTCAGGTCTTCTTCCTTCATCACGGGGAGCATCACGGTCACGACCAGGCCGGTGCGGCCGTCGGCGGCGTTTTCCAGCTCCAGCTTGCCCTTGTGCCGGCCGATGATCTCCTCGCACACCGCCAGGCCGATGCCGCTGCCCCGCTCCTTGCCGCTGCCCTTGTAGAACTTCTTCTTCACGAAGGGCAGTTCCTCCGGCGGGATGCCGGGGCCGAAGTCACGGAACCGGATGATGACCCAGCCGCCCGCCGCGCCGATGGTCACCAGGATGCGCCCGGCGGCCCGGCCGTACTTGGCGGCGTTGTCCATGATGTTCAAAAACACCTGTTTGAGCCGCGAACCGTCGCCCAGCACCATGGGGATATCCGTCTCCGGCGGGGCGTACTCCACGGTCATGCCCTCCTGCTTCATCAGGTTGCCGTAGGTGTAGATGGCCTCCTCCAGCTCGCCCGCCACGTCCAGGGCCTCCACGTTCAGGTTGAACCGGCCGTCCTGGATGCGGGTGAACTCCAGCAGCTCCTCCACCATTTTTGTCAGCCGCCCGGACTCCTTGGAGATGATGGCGATGCCCCGCTGGCCGTCGGCGTCGATGCTCTCGTCGTAGGCCAGAGTCTCCGCCCAGCCGGTGATGGCGGTCAGGGGGGTGCGAAGTTCGTGGGAGACGGTGGAGATGAACTGGGTCTGGGTCTTTTCCGACTCGCCGATCTTCTCGCTCATCTCATTGATGGCGTCGGTCAGGTCGCCGATCTCGTCGTCGTATTTCTTCTGGGCCTGGATGCCGTAGCTGCCCTCGGCGATGCGGTGGGCCAGGGCGGTCAGTTCCACCAGCGGCTCGGTGACGGTGCGGATGAAGTAGAGGTTGGTCAGCACCACCGCCAGGATGATGACGAGGCCGATGCACGCCGCCAGCACGGACAGCAGCCCGATCTGCCGGCTCACCAGCCGCAGGCTGGTGACGTAGCGCATGGCGCCCACCACCGTGCCGTTGGGGCTGACCAGCGGGGCGGTCACGGCCATGATCCGCTCCCCGGTGGCGCTGCGGCGGCCCTGCCAGTGGCCGGTGCGGCCCTCGTCCAGGGCGGCGGCCACGTCCGGCGTGTCCGGGGAGGTGCCGGCGGAGATGCCGTAGCTGGATATCTCCACCACGCCCCGGGTGTTGATGAATTGCAGCTCCAGGATGTCCTTGTCCTCAAAGCCCTCCGTATACCGGTAGGCGCTCTGGTAATACTGGCTGTAAGTCCGGCTCATATACCCGGTGAAGAAGGTGGAGGCGGACTGGGCCTTCGTCTCCAGACCGGTGCGGACCGCGCTGTAATAGTAGCTGCGGATGCCAAGGGAGAACACCACCGTGAACAGGACCACGATGGCGATGGTGAGCAGGATGCCGGAGCGCAGCCAGCGGTTCCGAAGACCCCGGATATTCTTTTTTCCCAGCAGCTTGCCCATGCGTATATAGCAGCCTCCGTTAATGGCCCCCTTGTGCAAAGGGGGCTGTCAGCGCCATTGGCGCTGACTGGGGGATTGTACCGTCAGATAACAGACAACCCCTCCGTCGCGGCTTTGCCGCGATACCTCCCCTTGCACAGGGGAGGCTTTCAATAAGGAAAAGGGGTCAAAATCCCCACTTGTACCCGTAGCCCCAGACCGTCGTGATATAGGTGGGGATGGTGCTGTTGTCCTCGATCTTGATACGCAGCCGGCGGATGTTCACATCCACGATCTTCAGCTCCCCGAAGTAGTCCCGGCCCCACACGGCGTTGAGGATATCCTCCCGGGACAGTGCCCGGCCGGGGTTATCCATGAACAGCTTCATGATGGAGTACTCGATCTGGGTCAGCTTGATGCGCTCGCCGTTCTTCTCCAGGGTCCGGTTGCGGGTGTTGAGCCGGAAGGGACCGTGGTGCAGCTCGCCCTTGTCCTCCTGGGCGTCCTCCGCGCCGGTGCGCCGGAACAGCGCGTCGATGCGGGCGGTCAGCTCCGCCGGAGAGAAGGGCTTGGTCACATAGTCGTCCGCCCCGGTCATCAGCCCGGTCACCTTGTCCATCTCCTGCGCCTTGGCGGTGAGCATGATGATGCCGATCTTGGAATCGGAGGCGCGGATGCGGCGGCAGACCTCGAACCCGTCGATGTCCGGCAGCATCACGTCCAGCAGCGCCACCTTGATGTCCGGGTTGGCCCGCAGCTGCTCCAGCGCCTGTTCGCCGGTCTCCGCCTCGATGGGCTCATAGCCGGAACGCCGCAGGTTGATCACCACAAAACTGCGGATGCTGGACTCGTCCTCCAGGACCAATACTTTCTTCATATCACTTGCCTCCTTCTTACAGGTCGCCCGTCTGCCATTCGGGATATATAAGGTAGAAATTGTCGATGATATCCTGCTGGGTGAGCGCGTCGGTGAACAGCTGCGCGGCGTAGACCGTGTCGCTGGATTCCCGCAGAACGAACCGGCCGTCCATCTGGCCCCGGTCCAGGCGGTTCTCGCCGGTGATGGCGAAGATGATCAAAACGCTGGCCTGGGGGGTGGTGCCGTCGCCGGGGAGGATGAACATGATGGCGCTCTCGTCGGGGGAGCCGTACCGCTCCAGCCGGATGCCGCCGGCCAGGATGCCCGTCAGCACCAGATACCAGCTCTCCTCGGTGTTATATACCGTGGACACGGCGGGGGCCAGCCGGCCCCGGGCGTCCAGACTGTACCAGACGAGCGGCTCGTCCCCGCCCTGGCCGATGGGCAGGTCCAGGGCGTGATCGCCGTCCATGTCCGCGGCGAAGATGCCATCCGGCCGCAGGGTGGCGCTCCGGCCGGAGGAGGTCATGGTGATGTTCTTCAGCTGGCCGTTTGCGGCGGTGAACACATCCGTCACCAGGCCCTCGGCGCCTAGGTCGCTCTCCACGAATATGGCGGGCGTACCGTCGGAGAGGGTCCCCGCCACCGCCCGGCGCACCTGGGTGACGCCGGAGGAGAAGACCGCCGAGGAGGACGAGGTGTCCTCGTCCGCCAGCTGGTAGAGGACCATGGTGCTGCGGCCGCTGGCGATGCGAAGGTCCAGAAGGTCCTGCACCCCGTCCCCGTCCAGGTCGCACACCAGAAAGTCGGAGCAGTCCGCCCGGAGCAGCTGGTCCGGGCCGTCCTCGCCGTCGCCGGAGAGGGCGTAGACCCCCAGCAGGCACAGGTCCCCGCTGATCTGCCAGGCGATGATCAGTTCCGAGGCACCGTCGCCGTTCAGGTCCGCGTAGTCCACGCTGGCCACCGCGGAGCCGTCCCCGGTGATGACGACGGACTGGTAGTAATCCCCGCCCTCGCCCTGCCGGTAGACGCATACGGTGGGGGTGGCTGTCTCGTCGGTGAGAAAGGCCAGGGCCTCGTCCGCGCCGTCCCCGTCCAGGTCCCGCAGCTGCACGTTCTGGCGGTTGCTGCCGCCGGTGGGGGCGGCGTAGGCGCTGCCCTCCGCGATGCGCTGGGCGATCAGTTCCTGGAGTTGGACGTATTGCTCCGACATCTGGGGCAGGGAGTACAGCTCGTCCACGCTGGTCATGCATCCGGTGCAGGCGGCGGCGACGCACACGGCCAGCAGCAGCGCGGCAAAGCGCCGGCTTTTGGTTTTCATGGCATCACCCCGCCTGTAACTTTTTTCTCCATCTTTAACATTATATCACATTTATTACGGAATGCCTAGAGAAAAGTTACAATTCCGGCGAGAAGTTTTTTCGGACCTGTCGAAAACGCGCCCGCCGCGCCCGCCGGGTCTTGCGGAGAGAGGAAAAGAGGGATATAATGGCGGGGACCAAAAATGGAAAGGGGAAACGTATATGACCGTCCTTCTCACCGGCGCCGCCGGATACATAGGCTCCCACACCGCCGTCGCCCTGGCCCAGGCCGGGTACGACGTGGCCATCGTGGACGACTTCTCCAACTCCAGCCCGGAGGCGGTGCGCCGGTGCGAGGAGCTGACCGGGAAGAAGATGCCGCTGTACGAGGCCGACGTGGCCGACAAGGCCGCCATGGGCCGCATCTTCGCCGAGACGAAGCCCGCCGCCGTGATCCACTTCGCCGGGTTCAAGGCCGTGGGGGAGAGCGTGGCAAAGCCCCTCAAGTATTACCGCAACAACCTGGACACCACCCTGACCCTGCTGGAGTGCATGGCGGACGCCGGCTGCGGCGTGTTCATCTTCTCCTCCTCCGCCACGGTCTACGGCGCCAAGGCCGCCGTGCCCTACACCGAGGACAGCGAGACCGGCGGCTGCACCAACCCCTACGGCTGGACCAAGTTCATGATCGAGCAGATCGCCTCCGGCGCGGCGAAGGCCGACCCGGATATGAGCGTGGTGCTGCTGCGCTACTTCAACCCCGTGGGCGCCCACGCCAGCGGCCGCATCGGGGAGAATCCCTCCGGCATCCCCAACAACCTGATGCCCTATATCACCCAGGTGGCGGTGGGGCGGCTGCCCTGCCTGAACGTGTTCGGCGACGACTACGACACCCCCGACGGCACCGGTGTGCGGGATTATATCCATGTGGTCGACCTGGCCGACGGCCATGTGAAGGCCCTGGAGTACGCCCTGGGACACAAGGGGACGGAGATATTCAACCTGGGCACCGGCCACGGCATGAGCGTGCTGGAGTTGGTCCACGCCTTCGAGGAGGCCACCGGCGTGAAGATACCGTATAAGATCGCCCCCCGGCGGCCCGGGGACCTGGCCAGCGTGTACGCCGACTGCTCCAAGGCCCAGCGGGTGCTGGGGTGGAAGGCGGTCAAGACCGTGCAGGATATGTGCGCCGACTCCTGGCGCTGGCAGAGCCAGAACCCCAACGGGTATTGACTTTCCCGAAACGCGGGAAGTGTAGCTTATCCCGACGACAACCCCTCCGCCTCGCTGCCGCTCGGCACCTCCCCTTGCACAGGGGAGGCTTATCCATCGCCGGAGGCGGCACCTTATCGAAAGGCTCCCTTGTGCAAAGGGAGCTGGCTCCGGCGATAGCCGGAGACTGAGGGATTGTGGGAGCTTATCCCGACGAACATTTGCACAAAAATGACAAAAACCCCCTCAAAAGAGGGGGTTTTTCCGCGCCCGATTGAGAAAATATGCAAAACGGCGAAAAATCCCTTACATTTCTTTCCAGAAGCTGGTACAATACTATTGTACAGTAAGGGATATTATGACCATTCGCGGCAAAGAGCAAGGAGCGTGAAATTTTGTATCAGACGGGCGATCTCATTCTCTACGGAGGCACCGGGGTGTGCCGGGTGACGGACATCATCACGCAGAAGACGAGCCGGACGGGACCGGAGCGGCAGTACTATGTGCTGGAGCCGCTGTATCAGACAGGCACGATCACGACGCCGGTGGACAACGACAAGGTGTTCACCAGGCCGGTCATCACCAAGGACGAGGCCATGGACCTCATCGACCAGATCCCCAGTATCGAGGCCCAGGCGTACCACAACCAGAACTTGCAGCAGCTGGAGAACCACTACCGCGCCCAGATGGGCGGCCACGACTGCCTGTCGCTGCTGCGGGTGACCATGTCCGCCTACCGGAAAAAGGTGGAGCGGGAGGAGAAAAAGCTGAAGTTCGGCGCGGTGGACCGCCGGTATATGGAGCGGGCCGAGAACCTGCTGTACGGCGAGCTGGCCGTGGCGCTGGGCATCGAGAAGGACCACGTCCAGGACTTCATCGCCCGGCGGCTGGAGCTGCTGGGAGCGGCGAAGTGAGAGCAAAAAAATACGGAGGGACCTGCCGCAGGCGCGTGACGCCGCGGCAGGTCTTTTCCTATTTATAATAAGCCCTTCCGGGCGGCGGCCCCGGCGATGCGCCGGAAGGCGGCGGCGTAAGCGCCCGCCCGCAGGTCCCCGGGACGGCCGTCCGCGGCCGCCTCGTCCAGGACCGTCTGGAGGACGGCGTCCATGGCGCCCCGCAGGCGCCGCTCCGTCTCCCAGCGGGTCCCGGCGGCCGGGAGCCGGGCCAGGATGGCGCCGCCGCACCCGGCGGCCACGGCGGGGGCGTACAGCGCGCCGCTGCCGGCCAGGATGCGCCCGGCGCTGGCGGTGCAGGCGCAGGCCGCGCCCTCGAATACCCCCAGTGGCTCCCCGGCCAGCAGCTGACGCGCCCCGGCGGCGTCCAGCCGCGCCCCGTCCCCGAACAGCAGCGCCAGGTCCGCCCCCGCCTCCCACAGCCCGGGGCCGGGGCGGTACTCCACCCCGGGCGCCCGGATGGCCCACAGCAGCAGCGGCAGCTCCGGCTGGGCGGCCATGCGCTGCAAGATGGACAGGGGCAGGCCCCCGGCGGCGTAGAGGTAGCCGGAGCCGTCCCCGGCGGCGGTCACCTGCGCCCCCAGGCGCACCGCCATCTCCCCGGCCCAGGCCGCCGCAGCGGTCCGGCCCGCCAGCAGCACCGTCTGCCCCTCCAGCCGGACGCCGGCCAGGGCGTGCAGCGCCGACTGGACGAAGCGGCACAGGCCCCAGCCCACCGCCTGGGCGCGGGTGAGGGTCGGGGCGCAGCCCTCCCGGCACGGCTCGCCCCGCAGCTGCTCGAACCGGCCCGTGAGATACCCCAGCTCCCGCCGGGGCGCCAGCCCCGCCCAACGCTCCGGGCGGAAGTCCCGGGGCAGGAGGGGGTATAGGCCGTCCATGAAGCCCCGGCAGAAGCGCAGGCTCTCGCCGCTGTCCATGGCCCGCACGTCCGCGTCCGCCCCGACGAAGCCGCCCCCCGCGTGCAGCCCGGCCAGGCTGCTCTCCAGCGCCGTCTCCAGGGCCAGCGCCTTGGCGGCGGCCAGGTCCAGCCCCCGCCGGAAGGCCACCGTCTCCCGGGCGGGGCCGAGGATGGCGCT
>CANRIF010000070.1 GCA_947630645.1 uncultured Oscillospiraceae bacterium
GTCGTAGGTCAGGTACACGTTGCGGGTGGCGTCCACCGCCGCGTCGTCGTTGGCGTTGCCGCTGACGCTGCTGCTGCCCAGGCCGCGGTACACCTGGGCGTTGGTGCCGTTGAGGATGTCAAAGCCAAAGCTGCCGTAGGTATTCCAGTTATAGAACATGACGAAGCTCCGGCAGGCGATGGCCGCCGCCTTCAGGGACTCCTCCGGCCACCAGTTGCCGAACTCATAGGGCATCACGCCCTTGACATAGTCCTCCAGGTCCACGTAGTTGATCACGGTCACGCTGCCGCTCTTGCCGTAGGCCGGCCGCAACTCGAAGGTGCCGTAATAGCAGTAGCTGTCCTTGTTGGCGTCCACCCGAGTCACGGGCTTGTCCGCCCCGGTGGCCTTTACGGCCAGGGGGCCGGAGCCGGTGTACACCGTCTGGCCCGCCTCGTCCGTGACGGTCAGCACGCCGCCGCTGGCGGTGACGGTGAGGGTGGCGCCCGCCACGTTCCCGTCGGCGACGAACTGCCGGTCGGACATGGAACCGAAATCGAAGCCTGCGCCGTTTTCATTGGTCAGCACCGCCGTGCCGGCGGAGGTATGGATGCCGTTGGTCTCCACGTACAGCCCCACCCGGATGGTGTGGCTCTTCACGCTCACCTTCCCCTCCGCGAAGGTGGCGGGGCTGTCCACGATCCCCTCCGCGTCCGGATCGGTGGAAGCGGGAGGCGCGGAGGATATGGGCGGGTCGGTGGGCGTGGGCGAGGGCGACGGCGCGGCGGGCTTGCCGGCGGCCGCGGCGAAACGCTGGAACACGGCGGCCACCTCCGCGCGGGTGGCGGAGCCGGCGGGCGAGAAGTTGCCCGTGTCCCCATGGCCCTTGATGACGCCCGCCTGCTGCATGATGGAGACGGCCTCCCTGGCCCAGGAGCTGATGGCGCTGTCGTCGGGGAAGGTGACGGCGCTCTCCGTTTTGGCCACGGTCATGCCCACGGCGTCGGCGTAACGGTCCAGGAGGGTGCACACCTGCTCCCGGGTCACCACGCCGTTGGGAGAGAACCGGTCGGGGCTGCCGTCGCCGGAGACGATGCCGTTTTGGTAGCCCCATATGGCGTAGCCGGCGTAGTATTGGTCATAGGCCACGTCGGTGAAGCTGTGGTATTTGGGCTGTATGTACTGGGCGCTGACGTAGCCCTCCAGACCGCCGGAGCGGATCTTGTACCAGTCGCCGCTCTTGCCGTCGATGGTGACGGCGGCGCCGTAAGAGAGGGTGCCCTTGGAGGCGTAGCCGGTGCCGGCTCCCTCCCGCACGTTCACGCCGGAGCCGGTGACGGTGCCCGCCCGCCAGGCGGACTCGTTCACCCCGGCGTACCTGCCCAGGACCTTGATGAACATCCCACGGGTCATCACCCCGTTGGGGGAAAACTCCGTGGCGGAGGTGCCGTCGAAGAGGTTGTTGGACGAGGCGTACTGCACCGCGTCATAGTACCAGGCGGAGCCGGGCACGTCGGTGAAGTTCTTCCCGGCTGCGCGGGCCGTGAGGGCCGTCCAGGGCATGAGCGCCAGCGCCAGCAGCACCAGGGCCGTCATCCGGCGGAGAGTGCGTCCCATTTTCATCCTCCCGTCTCCTTTCCTTTTTTCCTCCCCGCCCCGCGATTGACGGGTGCGGAGAGCTGTGATATAATGCAACACGTATACTATAAACAAAAAATTACAAAATGTCAACAATTATGTAACCAGTCACACATGAATCTGTGTCTGCATAGCCTGTATCAGGAGGTCAAAACCCAATGAAGAAGTTGAAAGTAGGCGTGATCGGCGGCACCGGCATGGTGGGACAGCGTTTCGTCTCCCTGCTGGCGGAGCATCCCTGGTTCGATCTGACGGCCATCGCCGCCAGCGCCCGCAGCGCCGGCAAGACCTATGCCGAGGCGGTAGGCTCCCGGTGGGCCTTGGAAACGCCCCTGCCGGAGGCGGCGAAGGACATCGTCGTCACCAGCGCCGTGGACGACATGGCCGCCATCGCCGGCCAGGTGGACCTGGTGTTCTCCGCCGTGGATATGAAAAAGGAGGAGATCTGCGCCCTGGAGGAGGCCTACGCCAAGCTGGAGTGCCCGGTGATCTCCAACAACAGCGCCCACCGCTGGACGCCGGACGTGCCCATGGTTGTGCCGGAGATCAACCCGGAGCACCTGGACGTCATCCCCGCCCAGAGAAAGCGCCTGGGCACCAAGCGGGGCTTCATCGCCGTGAAGAGCAACTGCTCTCTGCAGAGCTACGTGCCCGCCCTGCATCCGCTGAAGGACGAGTTCGGCCTGAACCGGGTGCTGGTGTGCACCTATCAGGCCATCTCCGGCGCCGGCAAGACCTTTGAGACCTGGCCCGAGATGGTGGACAACATCATCCCCTACATCGGCGGCGAGGAGGAAAAGAGCGAGCAGGAGCCTCTGAAGCTGTGGGGCCGCGTGGCGGGCGACCACATCGAGATCGCCC
Source organism: uncultured Oscillospiraceae bacterium (assembly GCA_947630645.1). Lineage (GTDB taxonomy): Bacteria > Bacillota > Clostridia > Oscillospirales > Oscillospiraceae > CAJOIG01. The sequence goes on from CANRIF010000070.1 coordinate 2,479, forward strand.
AAAGCCCCGCCATCACCGCCCAGTGCCTGCGGGTGCCCTGCTCCAACGGCCACATGGCCGCGGTGTTCTGCTCCTTTGACCGCAAGCCCACCCAGGAGGAGATCCTGGCCCGCTGGGCGGCCTTCTCCGGTCGGCCCCAGCAGCTGGCCCTCCCCTCCGCCCCTAAGCAGTTCATCCACTACTTCGCCGACAGCGACCGGCCCCAGACGAAGCTGGACCGGAACCTGGAGGGGGGCATGGCGGTGAGCGTGGGCCGGCTGCGGCCCGACAGCCAGTACGACTACAAGTTCGTCTGCCTGAGCCATAACACCCTGCGGGGCGCCGCCGGCGGCGGTGTGCTGCTGGCGGAGCTGCTGCGGGCCGAGGGCTGGCTGGACTGACCTCCGAAATATCATAGACGCGAAAGATGCCGTGGGCAGACCGCCCGCGGCATCGCTTTTTTCAGGAGGAGAAACATGTCAACACCTTTATTCACCGGCTGCGCCACCGCCCTGGTGACGCCCATGAAGGGCGGCGCGGTGGACTATGACGCCTTTGCCCGCCTCATCGACATGCAGGCCGCCGGCGGCGTGACCGCCCTGGTGGTGTGCGGCACCACCGGCGAGGCCGCCACCCTGACGGCGGAGGAGCAGGAAAAGCTGATCCGCCTGGCGGCGGAAAAGTCCGCCGGACGCATGAAGATCGTCGCCGGCATCGGCTCCAATGACACCGCCAAGGCCCTAGCCGCGGCCCGCCGGGCGGAGGACGCGGGGGCGGACGGCGTGCTGATGGTCACGCCCTACTACAACAAGACCACCCAGGCCGGACTCATCGCCCACTTCACCTACGTGGCAGACCGGACGCGCCTGCCAGTGATCCTTTATAATGTGCCGGGCCGTACCGGGCTGTCCATCGCCCCGGAGACATACGCCGTATTGGCGGACCATGACAATATCGCCGGCGTGAAGGAGGCCTCCGGCGATATCGCCGCCTTCGCCCGCACCGCCGCCCTGTGCGGGGATAAGCTCACGTTTTACAGCGGCAACGACGCCGACACGGTGGCCATGATGGCCCTGGGGGCCAAGGGCGTGATCTCCGTGGCGTCCAATATCGTCCCCGAGGCGGTGAGTGAGCTTTGCCGCCTGTGCCTGGAAGGCGACTATCCCGCCGCCGCGGCGATGAACCGCCGGTGGATGGACCTGTTCACGGCCCTGTTCACCGAGGTCAACCCCATCCCCATCAAGGCCGCCATGGCCATGGCGGGGTTCATGGACGGCGAGTTGCGCCTGCCCCTGGTGCCCATGGGCGAGGCGAACCGCCGCGCCCTGGAGGGCGTGCTGACCCGCCACGGACTTCTCTGACCGCACATAATGCACGCGCGGCCCGGTATGACCGGGCCGCGCTTTTTGTTGCGTTGATAGGTTTTGCAGCAGCTATTACTTCTTCTGCACGTACTTCAGGCAGTCGATGGTGACGGCGGCCAGGATGATGATGCCGGAGAAGACGAACTGCAGGTTGGTGTCCACGCCCAGGATGGTCAGGGAGTAGGTCAGGGCGGTGAAGATCAGCACGCCCACGACGATGCCCTGGATCTTGCCGATGCCGCCGCTGAAGGAGATGCCGCCCACCACGCAGGCCGCGATGGCGTCGGTCTCCCAGCCCTGGCCGTAGGAGGCGGAGCCGGAGCCCACCATACGGATGCACTCCAGCCACGCGCCGAAGCCGTACAGGATGCCGGCGATGGCGAAGGCGGTGATGGTGACGCGGAACACGGAGATGCCGGACACGGCCGCGGCCTCGGAGTTGCCGCCCACGGCGTACATGTTCTTCCCCAGGGTGGTCTTGTTCCATATGAAGTACATGATGGCGATCACGGCCACCGCCCACAGGATGATCGTGGGGAACTTCCCTCCGATCTTCGGCATGATGATGTTCTGGATCTCCGGCTCGATGGCACCGAAGGACACGCCCTTGGTGGCGAAGGTCATCAGGCCGAACATGATCAGCATATTGGCCATGGTGGAGATGAACGGGTGGATCTTGAAGCGGGCGGTGAAGAATCCGGCGAAGCTGGTGAACAGCGTTGTGACGCAGCAGCAGACCACCAGCGCCATGACCACGCGCACGGCGATGGGGATGCCGGTCAGGTCGAAGATATGCCCGAAGATGGCGCCCGTGTTGACGCCCTTGTGCATGATCATGGTGGCCAGGACCATGCTGGTACCCACCATACGGCCCACGGACAGGTCGGTGCCGCCCAGCAGGATCAGGCCGCCCACGCCCAGCGCCAGGAACATCCGGGGCGAGGCTGCCTGGAGGATGTTCAGGATGTTGGCCATGGTAAGAAGCTTCGTGTGCTTGACCACGGGGGCCAGGATGCACAGCATGATGAACACCAGCACGATCACGATGTACAGGCCGTTGGCAAGCAGGAACTGCCGCGCATTGAAGGTGTACTTGTAGTTCTCCCACTTCTGCTTCTGCTTCTCGCCGAAGGTGAACTTGCTCAACCGCAGCAGGTCGATCAGGTGATACCGGTGGGCGTAGGCGTCATGCCGGCGGTCCTTGATCTGCTGGAGGGTGGCGTCGTGCTTCAGCTTGGCGTCGAACAGCTTGTTTTTGTAGACATACTTCTCGTCCTTGCGCTCACCCGCGTCGGTGAGTTTGGCGATATCCGCCTCATGCTGGCGCTTCAACTCCGCCAGTTCCGCGTCATAGCGGGCGTTCTCGGCCTCCTTCTCCGCCGCGCAGGAGGCAGCGACCGGGGCGTAGTAGTTCTTCTCGTAGTTGGCGTCCAGGTACTGCACCGCGTCGTCGGTCAGGGACTTGATCTCCGCCTTGTGGGACTCCTCCACGGCCTTCGCCTTGGCCAGTTCCTCCCTGTCCTTGGCGATGATGGACGCTTTCTCGTCCTTGGTGTAGTTGGCGTTCTCCTTGACGATGGCGATATGGTTGGTCAGAGCCGTCACTTTATCGGTGCCGTCCTCCCGAAGGGCGTTGATCTTCTCCTGGATCGCGCCCACATATTCGTCAATGGGCGACAGAAGCTTCTGCTCCTCCTCCAAGGAGAGGACCTTCTCGTTTTGACTGGCCACTTTTCTTTCTCCTCCCATTACAGATATTTTGCGCTCAGCCGCAGGAGTTCCTCCTGACCGGTCTGCTTGGTGTTGACGATCCCGGCCAGCCGGCCGTTGGACATGACGCCGATCCGGTTGGTGATGCCCAGGATCTCCGGCATCTCGGAGGACACGACGATGATCGCCTTGCCCATCTTCGCCATCTTGATGATCAGCTCGTAGATCTCATACTTAGCGCCCACGTCGATGCCGCGGGTGGGTTCGTCCATCATGAACACCGCCGGGTCCCGCTCCAGCCACTTGCCAAAGATGACCTTCTGCTGGTTGCCGCCGGACAGCGCCGTGATGGCGTCGGACGGGCCCATGCACTTGGTGTGCATGACGTTGATCTCGTTGGCGGTGGCCTTCACCATCTTGTCCTTGGACAGCGCCGCCCCGCTCTTATAGTGTTCCAGGTTGGTGATCGTGGTGTTGAAGGTCAGATCGCCTTCCAAAAACAGGCCCGTGGACTTGCGTTCCTCGGTGATCATGGCAAAGCCGTGGTCCATGGCGTCCCGGGCGTTGGCGAAGTTCATCAGCCTTCCCTTGTAGTACACCCGCCCGGCGGCCCTGGTGCGGACGCCGAACATGGTCTCCAGCAGCTCCGAGCGCCCCGCGCCCACCAGGCCGTAGAGGCCGAATATCTCGCCCTCCCGCACGTCGAAGGTGATGTCCTTCAGGTTGGGGGCGAACTTGGTGGAGAGGTGCTGCACGGACAGCACCACGTCCCCCGGCGTGTTGTCCACCGGCGGGAAGCGGTTGTCCAGGGACCGGCCCACCATGGCGGCGATCAGCTCGTCCATGTTGGTGTCCTTGGTGTCCTTCGTCATGACCAGCTTGCCGTCCCGCAGCACGGAGACCTGGTCACAGATCTCGAACACCTCGTCCATCTTGTGAGATATGTACACCAGCGAGATGCCCTGCGCCTTCAAGTTCCGCATCATCTCAAAAAGCTTGTTGACCTCCCGGACAGTCAGCGAGGACGTGGGTTCGTCCAGCACGATCAGCTTCGCGTCATAGGAGATGGCCTTGGCGATCTCCACCATCTGCCGGGAGGAGACCGACATGGTCTTCATGGGGGCGGTCAGGTTCACGGTCATATTCAGCCGCCGGAAGAGATCGGCGGCTTCCCGCTTCATGCGCGCCTCGTCCACGACGCCCAGGGAGTTTTTCGGGTAGCGGCCCAGGAAGAGGTTATCCAGGACGTTTCTCTCCAGGCACTGGTTCAGCTCCTGGTGGACCATGGCCACGCCGTTTTCCAGGGCGTTCTTCGGTCCGGAGAAGTTGACCTCCTTGCCGTCGAAGAAGATGGTCCCCTCGTCCTTTTTGTAGGTGCCGAACAGGCATTTCATCATGGTGGACTTGCCGGCGCCGTTCTCGCCCATCAGGCCCATGATGGAGCCCTCTTTCACATCCAGATCGATGTGGTCGAGAACGCGGTTGCGGCCGAAGGACTTGCACATACTGCGGATCGATAAGACGTTGTTTGCTTCCTTATCAGCCATATTCTTATACTCCTGTCCTTTCGCCTTGGATATTTGGCGGAACACCACTCCGCAGCCCGGTGGGACCGGGTTGAGGGGTAGCGTTCCAAAAAGGGCCACCAGGAAGAGAACTTCCTGATGGCCCTTCCTCTAGGTTACTGCTGGACCTTCAAGCTGTGGATCACTGGAGCTTGGAGGTGTAGGAAGCCGCGTTGTCGGTCTTCACCATGTTGATGGCGAAGCCGTCATACTCGCTGGGGTTGGCAAGACGGTCGGTGATGTTGGCCTCGGTCTGGCCGTCGCCGGCGATGTACTCGACCTCCAGATTCAGGATGCCGTCATAGTTCTCGAGCTGGGGCTTGTAGGTGGCGTTCAGGAAGTTATCGGTGGAGTTGAAGATGTCCAGCCAGACCTTCTTCACAGGAGCGTCTTCCTCGCTCAGCTGGAAGTTGAAGGCGGGGTTGGGAGCGGTGGCGTCCAGGAAGGACTCGTAGTTGTCCGCGGTGACGGCGCCGTTCAGAGCGTAGAAGCAGCGGGTGGCGTCGTCGTAGTAGTACAGATCCTCGCTCAGGACGTTGCCGGCGGCGTCAGGGGTGCTGATACCGGTCATGATGTCGGCGTCGTCCAGGGCGTTACGCATGACACGCAGGGTCAGATAAGCCTGCACGTCGGCGTTCTGGGTGATGGTGCCGCAGTAGCCGTCGGCGATGGCGGCGACAGCGTCGGAGTTGGCGTCATAGCCGAAGGTGGGGACGTTGTTGTCCTTGGACCAGGCATTGAACACGGCCATGCC